>JBHJGY010000016.1:0-49279 GCA_050331335.1 Pikeienuella sp. | reverse complement strand
AGGCTACAGCGGCCCTTGACGCTCCTGCACACCCGGCGTATCCGGCTATTGCGGCGGCTGGGTAGCTCAGCTGGTTAGAGCGCAGGACTCATAATCCTGAGGTCGAGGGTTCGAGTCCCTCCCCCGCCACCATCCCCCAATTCGCGTTGTCTGACGGGCGAAAAAGCCTGAAGGGGACAGGGATTGTGGCGGCTCGAAAGCTTGCGTCAAAGCTCTTGAGCGGCTTGCACGCAGCCTCCGCGCTTTCCTTGAAAGCGACACGCCGCGCCTCCAGCTTCGTAATCTCACAGGCCGAGATCACCGCGCTGTTGCCCGCCTCGTTGATCCGCGTCACGACCGCCTCGATCTTTTTCTCGATCTGCGCCACTTCGGCCAGGCCTTTGCGTCCGCGATCCTTCAGCGCGGCGCTTCGCTCGGCCCAAAGATCGGTCAGCATGACGCGGATCAGGTTAGAGAGGCCAGCCGCCGGTCGGAACTCTCGCGGCAGGGCTGCGAGAGCGGCCGAACAAGCTGGCGGTGGCGCGGGTGCGGCCCGCGGCACCGGGCGGTTGGTTACACGCAGAGCTTCACCTGGAGGGCTGGGCGGTCAAGCACCAGCCCGGCCCGTCGCCTTACACCGAAGCCCGAAACCGAGGCAGGACTTATCCTGCGCACACGGTGTTTGGCCTAAACCGAAGCCCGACCGAGACCAAGAGGGCAGCCGACCGCCCGACGCAAGCCTCCTCAGGCCCGGCGACGGGCCCCGCCGAGCATCACGATCGCGCCGAAGCCGGTCAGCAGCAGCAGCGCCGGAGCAGGCAAGGGAATGCTGTTGAAAATAACGTCCGGGATCGTATCGTCGAAAACAACTTCACCATCGAGAAAGAAGTTGCGCGAATTTTGTTCGGTACCATCCAGCACCGAGAACCGCAGGTCGAACGAGCTAACTTGCCCAAAATTGATGCTGATCGCGACTTGTTCCTGAGCGGCGTTGAGCGACCCACTTCCGTTGCTCAACCCGCTATTGGCCACGTCGAAAACGCTCGCACCGAGAAAACGCGCATTGTTGTCGATCGGATCGACATCTTGCGTGATGAGTGTTGAGTCAGCAACGGTAACCTTGGCCGGCGACAGGAGTGTGATCGACTCTCGGCCGAAGAAGTCGAGGTCAAGGACGCCGATTTCGACATCACCACCGGGGTCGAGGACGTTGCTGGTGCCGGTCTCGACGAAGGTGAAACGGAAATCGGTGGTGAGACGGTCCGTTGTCTCGGCGAAGTTGACCTGCCCGAGCTGGCCAAGAGAGTCCTCGTTTCTCGAGTCATTGCCTGAGACGAAGCTGCTTGGGCCATCAATCGGCGCCATCACAAGGTCGGCGGTCCCGTCACCAAGAATATCGACAAAGGTGATCACACGGGTGACGCTGTCGAACGACTGCCCGCTGAAATCGAGCGGCACGGTGGTCGCCGCAAAGGCGGGACCTGCAGCAAGGACACCTATCAGGGCGAGCGGCAGCGGATTGATACGCATGATGGATCTCGAATTGCTGTTAATCTCGATATACGTACCAGTTTATTTGATGCGTTGCAACCGAGACGTGTCCACAATCAGGCAACCCTGAGGGGGCCGCGACGCCACCTACGACCTGTGGCGCGAAGCTTCGCCACTGAGCCCAAGGCAGGCATCTTGATCCACATCATGGAATAGATTTCCAAATTTTTCCCAGTTGCAACCTGGAGTGACTGCGCAAGTGGGAGACATCGATGACCCTGAATCTAGACTTTCCGGGCGAGCGCGGCGTTGTGTTCCGCGCTCCCGCCCCCGATTTTCAGCTCGGATGGGATGTCGGCGGCGGCGGCGACGTCAATGGCGACGGGTTCGACGACATCGTGATCGGCGCCCCCGGGTTGTTCGCGGAGGGGAACGCCGGCGGCAGCGCTTATGTGATCTTCGGCGGCACGCGGCTGACCGGGGAGCAAGTTCTGGTCCCGGGGAGCTACGACCTGCGCCTTCTGCCCTGGCAGAATGAGGGACTGGGAAGCGGTGTCGACATCGCGGGCGATACCAATGGCGACGGCATCGACGACATTGTCCTCGGCAGCGAGAACCTCGGCAGCAAGAACGGCATCGCCTACATCGTCTATGGTGCCGAGGACCTGCCAGGCGAAATCGACCTTTTCGATTTGGCTGCTGGGGGCAGCACAGATGTCGGGCGGGCCGGCTTCGGCGTGTTCGACGGCTCCAGAACGGGCGCATCGATCTCCGCGGCTGGCGATGTCGATGGCGACGGCCTCGCCGATGTGCTGATCGGGGCGCCGTCCTTTCTCGGCAACGACGGCGCCTTCGTGCTGTATGGCGGCGGTGATTTCATAAACGAGCTGCCTATTCCGCAGTCGCCGCCAAATGATGACGTCCGGCATTTCGTCACGCCCGGGGTCAGCGATCAGCTTGGGAGCCGTGTGGCGGATCTCGGCGACCTGGATAATGACGGCTATTCGGATATCGGGATCGCCTCGACGCTTGCGGGCGGCGCGACGGGCGCCGTCTACGTGATCTATGGCGGGCCGGACCGCTATGCGGAGCTTCCGCGGCGCGATGGGTTCCCAGGACAGATCGACATCACCGATATCGGCGAAACCGGGCTTGGCTTCAGCCTCACTGGCGCGAACCCGGACCGCGGCGATGGGCTTGACATCACCATCTCCGGCGCCGGCGATGTCAACGGGGACGGACGGGACGAAATTATCGTGGGCACCCCTTTCTACGACAGGCCGGACGTCGTCCCGGGCTTTGTGGATCAGGGCGCAGCCTATGTGGTGTTTTCCGGGTCTCCCTTGGTTCCGCCCGTGAGGATCGTGGGGGCAGAGGCGGGCGATCTAACCGGGTGGTCGGTCAGCAACGCAGGAGACGTCAACGCAGACGGCTTCGACGACATCCTCATCGGCGCTCGCTTGGCGCAGGCCACGGGCGGGTCGGTCTATCTGATCTATGGCAAGCCGGACTTCACGGAGACCGACGAGATCGATCTCGCGGAGCTCACCTCACACGATGGCTTCGTATTGCGCAGCGATGAGAGCGGTTTCCAGGCCGGCTGGTCGGTCAGCGATGCGGGTGACTTCGACGGCGACGGCTATGACGACATCCTCATCGGCGCGCCGGGGAACACTGCCGCAGATCAAACCGGGGCCGCCTATCTCGTCTGGGGTGCGCCCACGCCGCTCGAGGCACGCGACGACACAGCCACGGGGGTCGGGCGCCAGAGCGTCCGTATAGATGCGGTGGCCAACGATCTCGTACCGCCTGCCGCACAGAACCGCGTCCTCTCCGTGACCGACCCCGCGAACGGGGTCGCGGTCGTCTCCCGCGATGGGTCCGCAATCTACATCGCGGATCCGGGGTTCGCCGGGACCGACAGCTTCCTCTACCAGATCGAGGATCGGGACGGCTCGGTGTCCCGCGCGACGGTAACCGTCGAGATCACGCCAGAGCCGGTCGGCCCTGAGGTCAGCGTCGCCGAAGCCCAGAAGGTTGCCTATCTTTATGAGGCCGCGCTTGACCGCGATGGCGGGATCGATCTGCCGGGCCTGAACTTCTGGATCGACCGCGTGGAGGACGGTTTGACCCTGCGCAACCTCGCCTTGGCCTTCATCGACAATCCAGAGTTCGAGCAACAATTCGGGGTTCTCGACACGTTGTCGGATGATGAATTCGTCACGCTGCTTTATGAGAATGTTCTCGACAGGGCGCCCGATGCGGGAGGTTTTGACTTCTGGTCGGGTGTGCTGGGCCGGCTCGACGGAGACAGGGCATTTCTGTTGCTCGCCTTCGCCGACAGTGAGGAAAACCTTGCCGGCTCGCCTCTGGTTGCGACCTTGGCCGAGGTTGCCGATGGGCAATGGGACTTTCTGGGTTGACGGGACGCTGGGGCAGACTTGGCGAACATGTCGCGCCGCCTGCTATGCCCTGTCCCGCCGCCGCGGTCCCGATGTGGGTCGCCGGGGATGTCGGGCTGCCGGAGCGCGCGACATCGTCACGCGCAAAGAGTGCCATCTCGGTGTCCCGGCGCTGCGGGGCGGCGGTTGGCTCGGCATCGACACCTGGTCGTTGCAGGGGCGATTTGGGGGCGGGTTTTGGCTTGATTCTGGGGCCGTTTTCAGACGATTTAGCCGAAATAGTCGGAGATCAGGACGGCGTTGACGAGGCCGCCGGGGTCTTCGCTGAGGACGAGGAGCAGATCGGCGGCCGTGGCACCGGGAAACTCGGTCGGGCTTGCGGGCCCGGCGCGGCTCCGGGGTCCGGCGTTCAGCAGATCGATCAGGGCGTCGAATTCGGCCGTGCTGCTGTAGACGGTGCCGTCGAGGTTTAGGCTGTCGATGCCGGGGCGGAAGTCGGCCAGCCGGTCGACGCCGCCCGCGCCTTCGTAGACGAAGACATCCGCGGCCGTATCGCGCCCTGCGAACGCAGCGAAGACCCCGCTGGGGATCGACCCGCCATAAAGCAGATCGTCCGCGCGGTCATTGGCGCCGCCCGCCAGCCGGTCCGGGCCGTCGCCGCCGACCACCGTGTCCGCCGCCGCGCCGCCGTCGAGCAGATCCGCCCCGCCGCCGCCGTCGAACTGGTTGGCCTCCGACCGGCCCTCGAAGACGTCGCCGAAGCCGGAGCCCTCGATCGCCGCGATGCCGGTGAGCACGGTGACATCGCCCGTGCCCGGCAGCCCGTCGAGATAGCTCCGGGCGATGTCCCCCCGGCCCGCCCTGGCCAGGGCGAAAGGCGAGAGAGGCGCGTCGAGCGGGGTCGCCACCAGCAGCTGATCCGCCTGATCGTCGCCGCCGCGGGCCTGCGGCGCCAGCGCCCGGGCAGCGGCGGTCCAGGCCGCCAAGGTGGCGATGCGCAGCCCGCCCGCTGCATCGTCGAACAGCGCGGTGTCGGCGCCGGGCCCGCCATCGAGCGCGTCGCGGCCCGGCGAGGCGTTGAGAAAATCGTCGCCCGCAAGCGCTGCGATGTCGTCGTCGCCGGCGGTGCCGAAGAGGTCGTCCGGCGCGTCGGTGGGGTCGAGCGCCAGGGCGACGGCGCCGTCGCTGAAGACGATCTCCTCGATGCGGGTGAGGGTTTTGGTGCCGCTGTCGCCATCGAGCGCGAAGAGATCGGTCAGCGTCACGGTCGCGCCGGCCATCGTCAGCTCGAAATCCGCCCGTGCGCCGTTTACGAAGGCCTGGTCGACCCCAGACCCGCCATCGATCACATCCGATCCCGCGCCGATAAAGATATCGTCGTCGCCAGCGCCCCCTGAGATCACGTCGTCGCCCGGGCTCCCTTCATCCGAAAACCCGAAGCCCGGGTCATCGATATAGTCGTCGCCGTCGCCGCCCCGGATCGTGTCGTTGCCCGGATCGCCGACGAGAGTGTCACTTCCGTCGCCGCCTTCGAGCAGATCCGCGCCGTCGCCGCCGCGGACAAAATCAAACTCGTCTCCACCCCGGATCGTGTCGTTTTGCTCACCGCCTGCAAGGAAATCGTCGCCTGCCCCGCCGGTGATGTCGCCGGCGACCGGCCCAGCCGGAATCGAGAGGCTTAAACCCGAGAAGAGCTCAAATTCCGCTCGGGAAAAATCGAGTGTCAAAGTGCCTGTATAATCTGCCGTAAAAATAAAATCTAATTCTTCACGCGATCTTAGCCAAATATTTGAAAATTCTAGAGTGGGATCTACTTGTCCATCCAGATTGAGCAAGATAACTGGATCGCCACGAAAATCTCGCGTCTCATTTATTGTGATTTCGCCGAGTGATGGAATTTGATCGAATGTAATCTCAGTAAACTTCGAGGTCAGTATCGTTTGCTCGATGTTCTGAAACGTCACGCGGCCGAGACTGGTCTCGAAGTTGTTGAAGGCGTCTGAGATTTCCAAGGTGTCGAAGCCGTCCCCACCATCGATGACGCCGGTGGAGAGCGACCCGCCGATAACCTCGATCCGGTCGTCCTCCCCCCCGCCCGTCACCGCAAGGCCGCCAAACTCTGTCGGGGTCCACAATAAGATCTCATCGCGCCCGGCTCCTCCATCCACGAAGACAAAGTCGGTCGGGTCTTCCGATGCTACGAATATGCCGTCCGCTCCGCCGCCGCCGGTGATGCTCACGGTGTCGAGCACATCAGCGCTTGGACCGGAAAAGTCGTCGTCTGCCGAGGTGCCAATCACGGTGAGGTTTCGCGCGTTGGCGTCCGCTTGGACACCACCGCGCCCAAGCACGGTCGCACTGGAAAAATCGAGCGTGAGCCTGCCGTCGATCTCATCTGAGCCCGGCGCCGCTGGCACGGCGATGATCCAGGCTGGAATCATCCATAAATCCGAGTCTCGAGCCACCTCGACCGTTTCGAAGGTCACCAAATCGCCCGGTTCGACGATGATCTCCAGTCGCGGGTCGAAGGCCGAGTCGAGCTGGATAAGCGGGACGGCGGCGAGTTGGTCGGCCTCGATGCGCCCGTCGCGGACCTCAAGGCGCTCGACACTGTCGATGTCCACCGCGGCGAGGCTGGCCCCAGCGAGGAGGATAAGCCGATCGGTGCCATCGCCACCATCGAGACTGCCATCGAGCGCCGGAGCCTTTACGAAGTCTTCGTCGATAAAAAAAATGTCGTCGAGCTGGCTGCCGGTCAGCTCGGCTGTCGTGTTCACCAACGCAATATCGGCTACAGTGAACGACGCCATATCAGTCCTCAGAACATAGATATTATTTGCAACCGGTTATTATTCAAAATTGATGAAATTTCAAGTCGCAATTTTGAAACTTGAGGGTTGTGTTCGCACACGGCACCAGGGCAGTTCTGTAATTGCGATGATCGGGGCCTTCCGGGCTATCCCGCATGAAGTTGGTGCAGAGACCGCCGTGGCGCCGGTTGTTGTGTTGCGCTGGGTTCTCGGGGCGCCGTTCAAGCATTATGAGCCGCGCCCGCTTGCCCTGCCCCAGGACCGCCCCGCCGCAAGACCGCGCCGCCGCAGGACCGTCCCGTCCGGTCCCGCGCCGGCATGCGCCTCGGGTCAAGGCTCACCGGCCGCCTGGCGGGCGCCGGGCCAGGCTGGGTGAGCGCGTCCGGTTCAGCGCTTCTCGGAGAGAGCAGCCTCCGCGGTCCGGCTGAACGCGGCGATCTGGTCGATCAAGGGCCGGCAAACCGCGCGGGCTTCCTCGAGCATCGTGACCCGGCCGCTCTTCCCGGCCGCGTTCTGATGCTCGGCCAGCGCGGCCTCGTGGCTCTCGCGATGCGCGGCAAGGGCCTCCCGGACCGCCATGCTGAGCGCAAGCGTCGTTTGCTCCACCACCTTTTCAAGCGCGGCGAGCGCCGGTCCCATCGCCTGACGCTGGCCCTCCTCCGACCCGCCGGAAAGGCCCATATTGAGCCGGCGCACAGCCTCGTGGCGGTCGAGATCCGCGAGCGGCACAAGCGCCGCATCCAGATCGATCGGCAGCCCACCAGCGACCTGGCCACGTGGCGGTTCGGCCCCGACCTCAGCGATCAACCGGCTCATACGGTCTCTGGCATCCTGGACGGCCTCGGAAAGTCCACTCCGATGTCGGCGTAAAATGTCCTCGAGTGCGGATCGCAGCGCCACCGAGAGGGGCAGCGACCCCGCCGCCGCACGCGCGGCGGCCGCGGTTTCTTTAACGACCGCGCGCAGGTTGTTGATCGCTTCGGAGCGCAGTTGGGCCCACAAGCCGGAGAGCCGAGGTTCGAGAAGACCCCGCGCTTCCGCCTCGATCTGACTGAGGCGGGTGCACAGATCCGCCTGCCAGGCCTGCCCCTCCTCCGTGTCCGGCGCCGGCGTCGACTTTTTCGTCAGATTGGCGATTTCCCGCTCGAGCGAGGCCAGGGCGCGGCGCCCGCCGGCCACCAGATCGGCGGCGATCGCCGCCTCCGCCGGCAGGGCGGATTGCCAGAACAACCGCTCCCCGATCGTCGCAGCCAGCGAAGGTAGGCCAGAGGCCGCAATCGCCCGGCGAGCCTCCTGCGCGTCGGCGTCGGTTTCCGCCATGGCGAGCCGGTCCAGCGCCACCGCAGCCGCGCTGGCCGAGCCGATCGCAACCGCTGGGGGGGCAGATGGGTCGAGCCTTGCGCAATGGGCCGAAACCGCTCGGTGCAACATCCGGGGATCTGCCCGACGGTTGGTCGCAGCACCGCAGCAGTCGAGCATCACCACGAGCCGGCCGCCGGTACGCTCGAACAGCCGCTCGATCAACCGACGGTCTTCTTCGGCAAGAGGCGCGTCGCCCGAGAGCACCGCGATGCACAGATCCGCATCCGCCAGGCACCCCGAAGTACGTTCGTCGCGCACCGGAAAGGCCGGGTCGACCCCCGGGGTGACGACGAGCGAAACCGGCAGAGCGAAGGGGCCCGGCTCGAGGAACAGTTCGATTTCGCGGGTGAGATCCGCATACCGCCCCCGCTCCGACGGCAAATTGGATCGGCTCGCGCTCTCAGCCGGGTCGAGCCCCAGATAACGGCACAGGCCGAGCCCCGTAACCTCGTCAATTCGCTGGGTCTCGCCCAGCAGCGGAGTGAAGCCATCGCCGAAGCGCATGAAGGCGCGCGTGCGCATCTCCTCGACATGGCGCTTCAACTTCAGCGCAAGCGCCTCACGGGCCGCCACCCCCATTGGGCCGGCGAGGCGACCGGGATCCCGGGGGATCTCGCTCCAAAGCTCCTGATCGAAAAAATGCGCGAAGCCGCCGGTCCGGGGTCCGCCCGGGCGCCCGAAATGCAGCCGCAGCACCATCGCCGACTTCTCCGGCATCTCCCGGGGCAGCAATCCGGGCCGCAGCCCGAGAACGGCCGCGAGCGCCGACGCGCCGGAGCCAGGACGTCCCACGATGGCGATGCGGAAAAGGCGGGTTTGCAGGTCGCGGACCGTGGCGGCGAGGTCGGCGCCGCGCGGGTTCGGGAGCGCCCCGGCCAAGGCCCCGCCGAGCGATAGCAGCGCCGCCCGAAATTCTGCAGCCTCGGAGCCAATTTCCCAGGCACGCGGGACCTCGCTCTCGGCCAAGGCATAGGCCCGGCCCACCGCACGCTCAACCCTAGGCTGTCTCTTGACCTGCTCCAAACCGGGCTCCCACGATTGCGGCTGCTGGCGTCGCGCGGACTTATCGGGCATCACTTAGCCTGGAATGATGCGCGATCTACCGAAGGTTGAGAACCCTGCAAGCTATTCGCGAGGCTCCAGCATCATAAGGTTGTTTTGGACTATGGCAGGTCGGCAACGGCCGTGCGAACGCGCCTGCCACAATTAGCACCGCCGATGGCGACCGCAGGACGGGTTTTCGCAGGGCCTTACCCGCCCTTGGGTGCTTGCAAGTTAACCCGCGGCGATTAGGCTGTCGGCTCGGCAAATTCGGCCGATGGGGCTGGCGGGCCAGCGGAAGAGGGTGCGGCATGACTGACGATCGCAGCGGCGAGGGGTTAGGGGCAGAGCCGGCGGAGGGCGCGCCGGTGCCGATCTCGCTCGTCCCGCGCGACGAACTCACTCCGGCACTCGCCGGTCTGCCGGAGGCGCAGGCCGCCTGGGCGCGGGCACAGGGCTTTGAGGGTCGGCTCGGGCAATGGGTGTCGCTGCCCGACCAAGACGGCCGGATGGCCCGGGTCCTCCTCGGTTGGGGCGACCCCGTGCGCCGGCGGCGAGAACTCTTCCCGGCGGGCCAGTTCGCCCAGGCCGCTCCGGCGGGCACCTATCGGCTCGAGGCCGAGCTTGCCCCGGACGAGGCGGATGCGTTTGCCCTGGGCTGGCTTCTCGCCCGCTACCGGTTCGATCGCTACAAGCGGGGAGAGAGCGCGGCAGAGGCCCACTTGCTCGCGCCCAACGGGGTCGATGGCCACAGGCTCGGGGTCGTTGCCGAAGGGGTGTACATCACCCGCGATCTGATCAACACGCCGGCCAACGACATGGGGCCAGACGAGCTGGAGGCGGCTGCCCGTAAGATCGCGGAGCGTCATGGGGCGGAGATCACGGTCACCGAAGGCGCGGGGCTGCTCGAGGCAAATCTTCCCTTGATCCATGCCGTCGGCCGGGCGTCGGCCCGCCCGCCGCGGCTGATCGATCTTCGCTGGGGCGCGCCCGAGGCGCCGCCGATCGCCCTGGTTGGTAAGGGGGTTTGCTTCGATACCGGCGGCCTCGACCTGAAGACCGCCGCTGGCATGGCGCTGATGAAGAAGGATATGGGCGGCGCCGCGACTGTGCTGGGCCTGGCTCATATGGTCATGGCTCTCGGGTTGAAGCTGCGGCTGCGGGTGCTGATCCCGGCTGTGGAGAACGCGGTCTCGGGTTCGGCGATGCGGCCGGGGGATGTGCTGCGCGCGCGCAACGGGCTGACGGTTCAGGTCAGCAACACCGACGCGGAGGGCCGGCTGGCGCTCGCCGATGCGTTGACCCTCGCCGCGGAGGACGCGCCGCAGGTGATCCTGGATATGGCCACGCTCACCGGTGCGGCGCGGGTCGCGTTGGGTCCCGAGTTGCCGGCGCTGTTCACCGATGACGAGGTGCTCGCAGCGGAACTCGCAGCGGCAGGGGGCCGCGTTGCAGACCCGGTTTGGCGGTTGCCGCTGTGGCCCGGCTATGAGCGCCTGATCGAGCCGAAGATCGCCGATCTCGACAATGCGCCCAGCGGGGGGATGGCCGGAGCGGTGACCGCCGCGCTGTTCCTGCGCCGTTTCGTTGGGGAGGGTGCCTGGGCCCATTTCGATCTCTACGGCTGGTCGCAGTCCGACCGCCCGGGGCGCCCGACCGGGGGTGAGTGCCAAGCCGCTCGGGCTTGCCTTGCGGTTCTCGAAGGACGCTACGGCACATGAGCCCGGCCCGCAAAGGTAAGAAGGCGGGGACGGGCGCCGAGGGGGCGGCTGGAGATCTCGATCCGCGGGTCACGCTGGCGCGCCCTGATCTCGCGGCGACTGGGCTCGAGGGCAGGGTCACGGCAGACCGGTTCGCCGTGCCGCGGCCGATGACGGTCTGCGTCGCTACGGCGCCGGTCACATCGGTCCCGAGCGGCACCGCGGAGATGACGTCACAGCTGCTTTTCGGCGAGCGGTTCGACGTGCTGGAGGCAGACGGGCTCTGGGCTTGGGGCCAATGCGCGCACGACGGCTATGTGGGCCATGTGCCGCGCAGCTGTCTGGATACGCCTGAGGCGGTGGGCGGCGGCGTGGCGCCGACACATCGCGTGGCGACCCTCTCGACCCATGTCTATCCGGAGCCCTCGGTCAAGCACCGTCCGGGCGCTGCCCTGCCCATGGGCGCTCGGCTCGCGGTGGGGCAAATCCGCGATGGCTTTGCCCAGCTCGCGGCGGGCGGCTGGGTGCCTCAGACCCATTTGGCGCCGCTCGATGAGCGGGTGGACTGGGTAGCGTCGGCCGAAGCGCTCCGTGGGGTCCCCTATCTTTGGGGGGGGCGCTCGACCCTGGGGCTCGACTGCTCCGGCCTCGTGCAGATCGCGCTGCAAGCGGCCGGGAGGACCTGTCCGCGCGACAGCGACATGCAGGAAGCGGCGCTTGGCATGGGCGTGGCTGCGGAGGCGGAACTTGTTCGCGGCGATCTTGTCTTCTGGACGGGCCATGTGGGGATCATGCTCTCGCCGGAGCGTTTTCTGCATGCCAACATCTTCCACATGGCCGTGGCTGAGGAGCCGCTCGCCGAGGCGCGCGCGCGCATTGCCGAGCGCGGCGGCGGCGCGGTAACCCGTATCGCTCGGCTCGACGGCTCGGACGCTTCGGCGTAAACTCCGTTTATCCCGTCACCGGACAGAAGGCTCCCAGGTCATGCGTCATTTCGGTCGGATCCGCGCTGCGGCCCCGCTTTCCGCAGCGGCGGTCGCGCTGGCCCTTACCAGTTCCGCTTGCGCCCAAAGCGCCGCACCCGTGCCGCCAGAGCGGCCCGCCGAGGTCCAGGCGGAGGCGCCGGCCTCCGGGCCGCTGCCGGTCGCCGCTCCCACCGACCGGGGCGCTCCCGCCCCCGCTCCAAGGACACCCCTGCCCCAGTCCTCCGCGCAGTCCTCCGCGCAGTCCTCCGCCCCGTCCTCGCCCCAGGCCTTTGCCGACTGGCGGGAAGCGATGCGCCCGCGCGCCCGGGCCCGTGGCGTGTCCGATGGCATGTTCGATGCGGCCTTTCGCGGGGTCGAGCCCGACCTGAGCATCATCCGCCTAGACCGCTCCCAACCGGAATTCACCCGGCGGATCTGGACCTATCTCGACAGCGCGGTCTCCGAGAACCGGATCGCCAATGGCCGCCGAAACGCCCGCGCGAGGGCGGAGACGCTGGCGGCGATCGAAGCGCGCTATGGGGTCTCGGGCGCCACCCTTGTGGCAGTCTGGGGGCTTGAGAGCGCCTATGGGGCGGTTCGCGGCGACACGCCGGTCATGGTCGGCGTCGCCACCCTCGCCTTCGACGGGCGTCGGCGGGACTTCTTCGAGGCCGAGGTGCTGGCAGCCCTCGAGATTTTGGAAGCCGGAGAAGTCACTGTCCCGGTCATGCGCGGCTCCTGGGCGGGGGCGATGGGCCACACCCAACTCCTCCCGACGAACTATCTGAAGTTCGCGGTTGATTTCGACGGCGACGGCCGTCGCAATATCTGGGGCGAGGATCCAACGGATGCCCTGGCCTCGACCGCGCGGTTCTTCTCGGAGAGCGGGTGGCGGACCGGCGAGCCTGCGGTGCGCCGCGTTCGGCTGCCTCAAGGCTTCGACTATGCGCTCGCCGATCAGCGCACGGTCAAGTCGGTTGCAGACTGGGCCGCGCTTGGGGTGACGGCTGTCGACGGCGCCGCGCTCGGCAGCGGCCAGGCGGGGCTTCTCGTGCCCGCCGGCGCCGGGGGGCCGGCCTGGCTGGTCTACCCCAATTTCCAGGTGATCAAACGCTACAACAACGCGACCTCTTACGCCTTGGCGATTTCGCTGCTCGCTCAGGAGGTCGGCGGCCGCGGGCTCGGCACAAGCGGGCTCGACTGGCCGCGCGGCGACCGCCCGCTCAGCCGAGACGAGAAGATTGCGCTGCAGGAAAGCCTGACGGCCCAGGGCTTCGACACCGGCGGGATCGATGGTCGCGTCGGGCCGAAAACGCGGGCGGCACTGCGGGCATTCCAGGCGGCCGAGGGGTTGATCCCAGACGGTTACGTCAACGAGGCGATCCTCGCACGGGTGCTTGGCAGGTCCGGGTGAGCCCCAACGCATCGCGTGCGGCCCGCCGAATGCGGCGCGCCATCTGGGGCGGCACGGTCGGTGGGGCCCATGCCATCTCGGTGGGCGCGCAACCGGTGAGCACTGCGGCGTGTAGCAGCGCTGAGAGATAGGCCCCGGCCGGCGCAGAATGGATCAGATCCGGGTGGCGCAGGGGGAGACCAGGCTGCGCGGCCTCAATCGCCGCCCAGACCTCGCCGACGGGGACGAAGGTCGCCCCGATCCGCTCGGCCGTCGCCCGCAAGGCTGTGCTGACCATCGCTGTCATCTGGGCCGGGTTTGCCGGGCCTCTGAAGCTGTTCGTCGCACCGAGGCGGTAGATATCTCCCCCCGTGCCCATCGCCCAGGTGCCCGTCACCAGCAGTTCAGCACCGCCTTCGGTGGCGGCCGCTGCGAGTTTGTTGAAGGCGGCGTCCGAATGCGCCCGGCCTGGGATGAGCAAGGTTTCGTAGCTGCGCTCCTGGAGCACCACCCAGTCCCAGCGGCCTTCCCGCAAAAGCGCGACGATGCCCGGATCCTGCGCGGGCTCCGTCAAGGCAATCCCAGGCGCGGCCACCAGGGCGGCCACCGGCATGGGGCGCCCGAGGCTGGCGATGAGGTGCGCCACCTGAGCCGGCACGTCATGGAGATAGCTGTGGGAGTTGCCGATAAAAAGGATCGCTGGCGCCCCCGCCGGCCTCGGGCGCTCGGCAATCGCCCGCGCCGCCTCTGCCCAAACGAAGACCTGTGGGATCGCCTCCGGCGCGCCGCCGGCCGGACCCATGGTCTCCACCGCAGCGACGAGCGCAACAGCCGCAGCCAGCGCCGCCATGCCGAGCCGTGCCCGCCTGCCCAAAACCGCCATTGCCCGCTCCCCCGAAAGGCGCAATACCCTTCCCGTCACGGCGGCTGACCATGCTAGGGTCACATCCGGCCACTTCCGGGAGGACCCATGTCAGACACCCCCGCCTCGCCGACCGACGCCCCAGCGCCCAACCAGTTCGCGCTCTTGAGACGGCGACGGTTCCTACCGCTCTTTTTGGTGGGCTTCACCGGCGCCTTCAACGACCAAGTGTACCAAAAAGCGTTTGTCGCGCTCATCACCTATCGGCTGGCGCAAGATCTCGAGATGTCGATCGCGCTTCTGGGCGTGATTGCCTCCGGGCTGTTCATCTTGCCATTCGCCGTGGTTACGCCGACGGCGGGTCAGATCGCCGACCGGATCGACAAAGCGGTGATGATGCGCTGGGTGAAAGCCTGGGAAATCGTGGTCATGTGCCTGGCGGTCGTGGGCTATTACACTCAGAATGTCGTGTTCCTGTACTTCGTTCTTTTCCTGATGGGAGCCCAATCTGCCATGTTTGCGCCGATAAAGTATTCGGTGCTGGCGCAGTATCTTCACCGCTCTGAGCTGGTGGGCGGCAACGGCTTGGTGCAGGGTGCCACCTTCCTCGCGATCATTTTCGGCACGATCATCGGCAACGAATTGATCCTGACGGAGAACGGGGTGTTTATCGTATCCTGCGTGGTGGTCGGCGTGGCCATCATCGGGTTCATCACCAGCCTTTTCACCCCGACGGCGCCGCCGATCACAACGGAGCGCCGCCCGGTCGATTGGGTCTTCCCCCGCGCGATCTGGCAGCTCATCCGAAACTGCCGGCAGAACAAGCCAGCCTTCCGTGCGATCATGGCGATCTCGTGGTTCTGGTTCCTTGGGGCCACGTTCTTCTCGCTCTTGCCCTCCTACGCGAAGGAGGCGCTGGGCGTCGACGAGACCGTTTTGACGATCCTCTTGGCAGGCTTCTCGATCGGCGTTGCGCTCGGCGCGGTCGCCACCGAGCGCCTGACCCACGGCAAAGTGAACGTCAGCCTGCCGCCGATCGGCGCGCTGGGCCTCGCGATCATGGCGGTCGAACTCTATATCGCCACGCCGCCGCCGCCTGTGGAGGGGGCCGCCCTGCTCTCACGTGCGGAGTTCTTCGCGACCTTCACGGGCTGGCGGATCCTCATCGATTTCGTGCTTCTCGCCGCTTTTGCCGGAATATACGTGACCCCGCTCAACACGGTGTTGCAGGCGGAGAGCCCCGACGAGCGGCGCGCGCAGTTCATCGCTTGCTCCAATGTGGTCGACGCGAGCCTTATGGTCGGCTCCGCTGCGCTCGTCGCGGTTTTCATCGCACTGGGGCTCTCGACGCCGGCCGTGCTTACCGCGGTCACCCTAACGGCGTTGCCGATGGCCTTTCTCGTGGCGCGCTACGCTCCGGAGACGCCACTGGGGCGGATCGCTCTGTGGCTATGGCCCCGGGGGCCGATCGGATGAGACACCGGTTTTGGGAGCGCGTGCCGCTGGCAAAAATGACGACAGCGGAGTGGGAGGCGCTGTGCGACGGTTGCGGCCGGTGCTGCGTGCTGAAACTCGAGGATGTCGAAACGGGTCGGGTGCACTACACCGATATCGGCTGCCGTTTGTTCGACGATGCGACCTGTCGCTGCGGAAACTATGCGCTGCGCAAGCAGCTCGTCGAGGGTTGCGTGGTTCTCTCGCCGGGAAACCTGCCCGAGGTGGCGCCCTGGCTGCCGCGGAGTTGCGCTTATCGGCGGCTTCATGAGGGCCGGGGCCTGGCGGACTGGCATCCGCTGATCTCGGGCGACCCGGAGAGCGTGCACTCGGCCGGGATCTCGATGCGGGGGCGCACGGTGCCCGAATGGGAGGTCCCGGAAGACGCGCAGGAGGACCATATTCTGGAGGATGGCACCGAGGCTGAGCCCGGATGAACGGTGGGGCGATGCTGCCAGGTGCGATTGCGACAGCCGCAGGGGGCGCGCTAACTTTGGGGCGCAGGCGACCGATGAGGAGCGCAATGGCGCACAGAGCCATGGGCAGAGACACGGGCAGAGACACGGGCAGAGACACGGGCAGAGCGATGGGCGGATGCGGGCCCGCCCATCGCGCCGTGCTGGGGTCGGGTTTTTGCGCGCGGACCGCGTTCCCGCCCAACCACCCACGCGCTCCGCGCGCTTATGGCGCCGTGGTGCTCTGTGTCTGGAGCTTGCGGTGAAGTCCCGCGGCCAGAGGGCCGAGACCAAGTGGCTCCGCCGATTGGAGACGGCGCTCGCGGCCCTTTCGGACTGCGCCGATCAGGTCGTCGTCGCCCTGGACACGGTGCCCAGCCGGTGGGACCGAGCGACGCTGCGGGAGGTGCTGGAAGCCGTCCCGGGGCTCGCCCGCGAGGTGGCGCGCGCGGCCTCGGCGGCACGGCGGGAGACGCCGGTCTCCGATGATGCCCAGCGGCGTAAGGCCGCGCGGGATGCAGCGGCGGCCAGCCTGCGCTCGGTCGGGGACCTTCTGGCGGGCCTTGAGGCCCTGGCGCGCTTCGAGATGGCGCCGCTCGTGGAGCCGGTCGCCATCGGCGGGCGCGAGGAGCGGCTGCGTCATGTGCTTAACATCGGCTGGCAGCGCGCAGAATATGCGCTCAACGGCCATGGCGAGATCGAAACCGCCAATCAACTGCCCGAGACAGAAGAGTACTTCCCATTCGTCCCGCTGGAAGCTCCCCGGTTTGTCGGGCTTTGTCAGGCCGCATGGCGGGTGCTTGGGGTTCAGGGGCGGAACCAAGACGCGCGGTTCCTCGAGGTCGGGGCGGGCTGTGGCAGCAAGCTTCTCCTGGCTCAGGAGATTTTCGCGGTCGCCCATGGCCTGGAATACGACACGGCTTATGTCGCCCAAGCGGAGCAGGTCAGGGGCCTCCTCTATCGGACAAGCGAGGTGTTCGAAGGCGATGCGGAGCGCTTCGACGGCTATGACGGCTACGACGTGATCTACATCTACACGCCCATTCGGGACCGCGATCGGGAAGCACGGCTCGAGGCGCGCATCTATGAGGCGCTCAGCCCGGGGTCGGTGGTGATCGCGCCGATCGGCTTGCCGGCCTTTTTTGCGCAATGCCCGCAGATCGTGCCCGACCTCGTGGTGAAGGGCTATGCTGGCGCCGCGCTTGAGGAGCTCCGGGCGGAAGCCGAGCGGGTCGGCACTGTCGTGCCCGAGATCGCATCCGATGGGGTCGTGGTGCGGCAGGACGTGCTGCAGCCGGCGCTCAGCGCGATCAGAGGCGCCGGGTTCGCGACACGGCCAGACCTGATGCCCGACGGAGCGGCGGCCGGGACGTGAGCCCAGGTCAGGGCGGTTCAGCGACAGGAGCAAGCCATGGGGAAGGACGAGCGATGATCTTCACGTCGGACAATGCTGCGGGCGCGGCGCCGGAGATCCTGGCGGCCTTGGCGCGCGAAGCCGAGGGGACGGCGATGCCCTACGGCGCCGATGCCGTCACCGCGCGGGTCGAGACCCGCATCCGCGAGCTGTTCGAAGCGCCCCAAGCGCGGGTCTTCCTCGTTGGCACCGGGACAGCGGCCAATGCTCTTGCGCTGTCCTGCCTGTGCCCGCCCTGGGCCACGGTCTATGCTCATGCGGAGGCGCATATCGAGCGCGATGAATGCGGTGCTCCGGAGTTCTTCACCGGCGGCGCGAAGCTTACGCTGATCGATGGGGAGAATGCCCTCCTTTGCGCCGAGACCCTCGCCATCCACGCGCGTGATGCGGGGCGCCCGGGGGTGCACCACGTGCAGAACGGCGCGGTGTCGATAACCCAGGCCACGGAGAAGGGGGCGATCTACGATCACGACGCCCTCGCGGCGATCTCCGAGGTCGCCCGCGCCCATGGCATGGCTGTCCAGATGGATGGCACGCGGTTCGCGAATGCCCTGGCCCGGACGAATGCGAGCCCGGCGGAGATGAGCTGGAAGGCCGGCGTCGACATCCTCTGCCTCGGCGCGACGAAGAACGGCGCGCTGGGGGCCGAAGCTGTAATCTTGTTCGCGCCGGAGAAGGCGTGGGAATTCGAGCTTCGGCGAAAGCGTGCGGGCCATTTGTTTTCCAAGATGCGGTTTCTCGCCGCGCAAATGGAAGCCTATCTCACAGACGGGCTCTGGCTCCGCCTGGCGGCGCATGCGAATGCCATGGCCGACCGTCTCGCCCACGGGCTGCGCACAACACCGGGAGCCGAGGTTCTCAACCGGGTCGATGCAAATATGGTCTTCGCGCGTATCACGCTCGCCCAGCATAGGCGGTTGCAGGAGGCTGGCGCCCGATACTATGTCTGGCCCAAGGTGCAGGAACTCGACGGCCCCGACGACGCTGCGCTCCAGCTGCGGCTGGTCTGCTCGCACGATACAAGCGCGGCCGAGGTCGACCACTTTCTCTCTGTGCTCGCGGCCTGAGGGCCGGACCGCGCCTCAACCGATGAACTTCTTCACCGTGAGCTCAAGCTGCAGCTCGTTGAATGGCTTCACGATCCAGCCGGAGGCGCCGGCCTTCTTGCCCGCCCGCATCTTATCGGCTTGGCCCTCGGTGGTGAGCATCACCATCGGCAGTCCCTGATAGCGCTCCTCCTTGCGGACGCTCTCAATGAACTCGATCCCGTTCATATTTGGCATGTTGAGATCCGTGATCACCAAATCGACGCGGTTGTTCTCGAGCTGAGAGAGGCCCTCGACACCGTCTTCGGCATCAATGATGTGGTAGCCGAGCGGCTCAAGGGCGAAGCGCACCATGTCCCGGATGCTGCGCGAATCGTCGACGGCGAGGATGGTCTTGCTCATCAGTCCGTAGCTCCGTTTGCGGCGTTACTGGTGGCATTGTCGAGGGCGGCGGCGGCCGCCGGGCCTAAGTCGAGGGCGATCCCGGCCGATTTGGCCGATACTTGCGTGGCGGCGAGGAGTTGCAGCGCGCAGGGCAGTGCCGGCGCGCCGTCGATTTCGATGCTGAGCCGCTTCGCCCCAAGCTGCGCTTGGGACAGCGCGTCGAGCAGACGCTGGCGCTCTGCTTTCGCTTCGGCGGGGACAAGCCCGGCGGAGATGGTAACGGCGGGCGGCGGCACGGTCGTTGCAGGCTCCAAGCGCTCCTCCTTCGGCGTGAACTGCGTCTTCCGCGAGATAACGCTATCTTCGTAAATCTCGGGCTAACTGAGGGTGGGCGCGCAAGACAGACCGGCGCGTCGACCGAGGTATTTTGACAAGGGGGATGCCATGCCCGATCCCACCGAAGTGCCCGTCGCGGCACCTGCCCCTATGGCCGAGCGGCTCGCGCCGGTGAAAGCGCGCGTACATGAGGCTTTCGACACCTTGTCGGAGACCACGACGACCGTCCCGCGCCTGGTGCCCACGCTGGTCGGTCGCATGCGAGGGCCTTTGGGCCAACTGGTCACGGCCGGGCAGCATCGGGACACCTTCGATCAGAGGATGGAGCATTTGGAGACGGCGACGGAACGGCTCGAAGGCTGCTCGGCAGCCGAACGGGCGGCAGCCTTGGCCGTGGTCGCCGAGCAACTTGTGGCGCTATCGATCTTGTTGGAGGAAAGCGCTGGGCAAGCGGGCCGGGCGTTTCACGCGATTTGCGGGATTGCGGCCGGTGCAGAGTCCCTTTCCGAGGACGCCCAGGCGCATTTGTCCAAGATCGCACGGCGTGGAAGCCAGGCAACGGTCCGATTGCAGAGTGCCGCTGAGCTCTTAAGCATTGAGGCGGACGGTCAGGCGGCACGCATCGGCTCTGAGGTGACGGGCGCGGCGATGGCCGAGGCCGATCTCAGTTGGCTGCTGGCCCTCTACACCATGGATGAGGAGCGGCAGATCCATCGTAGGGCGATCGCCCGGGCAAGCGAACAGATCACCTGACCCGACTTGGGAGCGACGAGCCGGGCGGGCCAGCACGCCTAGACGGGCTCTCGTCCGTGCTCGACGATCATTTCCGGCAGCTCAGAGAGGCCGCATTCGTGCATGACAGCGCCGATCTTCGCCGCTTCTTTGGGCATTCCATAGACCACACAGGACGCTTCGTCTTGGCCAAAGGTAAGCGCACCCGCCTCGCGCATTTGTTTGAGGCCTGCGGCGCCATCGCTGCCCATCCCGGTCATGATAACGCCGACCGCATTGCTGCCCGCGGCCTGGGCGACCGAGGTGAAGAGGACGTTGACCGATGGGCGATGCCGGCTCACCAACGGACCGTCCTCGATTCGAACTTGGTAGGCCGCGCCTGATCGCACAAGGCGCATATGCTGATTACCCGGCGCAATAAGGGCCTGACCGCGGAGCACGCTATCGCCGTCCGCGGCCTCGCGCACGGATATCTGCGCTTGTGCGTCGAGGCGTTCGGCAAATGCTCTGGTGAACCCCGCCGGCATGTGCTGCACGATCACGATTGGCGGTGCATAGGGCGGCAGGGCGCTCAGCACCGCGCGCAGCGCTTCCGTCCCACCGGTCGACGCCCCGATCGCAACGATCGTCTGCGTGGTTTTCGCCATCGCCTGAGAGTTGGGTTTTCTTTGACCCTCCGGGCATCGCACCAACGGTGCGGCGGGGATGGGCCTAAGGGGAAGGCGGGCCCGCGCAGCCGCGCGCACGGCATCTTGGATGCGGATCGTGCTTTCCTCCAGAAAGCGTTTCGTCGCCATCGCCGGCTTCTGAATGACGTCGACCGCGCCGGCTTCAAGCGCTTCCATCAGGGTTCGGCTGCCGGCGCCCACAAGTGACGAACAGACGACCACTGGGACCGGGCGTTGCGCCATGAGGCGGCGCAGGAAGGTGATCCCGTCCATGCGCGGCATCTCGACATCGAGGGTAATGACATCGGGCACCTGGTGGCGAAATCTTTCGGCCGCCTGATAGGGGTCATTCGCGGTTGCCATGACCTGGAGATCTGGCGCAGCCTCGATGATCGCGGCGAGCGTTTGGCGGACGACAGCACTATCGTCGACGATCAGCACTTGCGTTCGCTTTTGCCCCGCCAAGATCATTCTCCCTTATGGTAGATTGAGGGTTTGACCACCATCAATCCATATTTACGCGCGTCGATACTCTCAGAGTGCCCGGTTAGAAGATAACCGCCAGGTCTTAATCTACTTATTACCTCGATCAAAACGCGATTGCGAACATCAGCATCGAAATAAATCAAAACGTTTCTCAGAAAAATTAGATCAGCGGCGATACCAGAGTAAGAATTTGGTCTAGAAAGATTTGCCCGTGACCAATGCGCGCGCTTGCGTAATTCTGGATCCATGCGAAAGCGATCTGAATCATGGCGAGCGCTCAGGACAAATCGGCGGCGCAGTTCGATGGGAATACCGGAGATCTCATCTCGGCTATAAATACCCATCTCCGCGCGTCTAAGGATCGCACCGCTCAGATCCGTACCCCTGCCCACCACGTCCACGCTTTCGCCAGGACCTGCTATTCCCAAAAGCACCATCAGCGCGGAGTAGAGTTCCTGGCCGCTCGAGCAGGCCGCGCTCCAAATCTCGACGGGCCGGCGATGCCCAAACCTGTCCAGGAGGTTCGCCACGCCGCTCTCCCGCAACCAGTCATACTGCGCCGTCTCACGGAAGAAGCTCGTGGTATGCGTGGTAATGGCCTCAATGAAGCGTCGCCGCTCCGCAGCATTTGCAGTATCGTCAAGATGGCGCGCATAAGCTCCCAGATCAGGCAGCTTGAGGCGCAGCAAATGGCTTTGCAAGCGCGCCGCGAGGAAGTCCTCCTTGCCGGGCCCGATCGCAAGCCCGCCCTCCTCCGCAGCAATTCGGGACAACGCCGCCAGCGTGCTCGCCGATGGTGTCGCGTTTGACTTTGGCGAACTGGCCCCCGCCGAGATGTGGATCTGGCTCATGCGATGGGCGACACCGGCTCTGCGAACAGCGCATCCATGTCGAGTAAAACCACGAGCTTGCCAGCGATGCGCGCGAGACCCTGAAGTCCCCGCGCGGTCCCCCCGATGACGGCGGCGGCCGGTGCCTGCTCGATTTGATCTGGCGCGATCTCAGTCACGTTGAGAACTTGGCTCGCCAGCACGCCGATCGGTCTGCGCGCGCCATTTACTGAAATCTCGAAAATAATGATTCGAGTGTCAGGACCCTCCTCAGTCGGCGGCATGCCCAATCGACCGACAAGATCGATGAGTGGAATGCTCTCACCACGGGTATCGATCACCCCAGTGCAATCTGGCGCGGCGTTAGGCAGGAAACTGGTCGAGACCCGATCGAGGATCTCGCGCACCTGTTCGACCGGGACAGCGAAGACCTGATCGCCAAGAAGGAATGTGACCAGAGTGCCCGAGCCGGACATGGGCCTGACTGGTGCCGCGACTTCTGCATCTGGTTCTCGAGGTAACGGTTCCGCGGCCGGGCACGCGGCCAGCTCTTGCGTTTCCGCCGATCCCTCAGCCCCGATAGCGCTCGAACCCGTCATCCGAAATCTCCTCTGCCTCCAGATCGAGGTCGAAACCTGCAATATCCGACTTCATCTGCTTCGTTTCGGTCTTTGGCGTTTCGTCGATTGCGACCGGCGCCGGAGAGTTCGGATTTGACACCGAGGCCAGCATTTTAACCGACGGGCTCGCATGCGGCGATGCCGCGTCGCGACTCACCTCGAAAAAGGAGATCACGCGATCTAATTCCTCCGCCTGTCCTGCAAGTTGCCGGGAGGTTGCCGCTGCCTCTTCCGCCGCCGAAGCATTCCGCTGAATTATTCGATCCAGGTCCCTGATCGCTTGATTTATTTGCTCAGCGCCCGTGGTTTGCTCACGAGTTGCGCAGGAAATTTCCTGAACCAAGTCCGAGGTGCGACGGATATTCGGCACAAGGCGTTCGAGCATGTTTCCCGCTTCGATCGAGACGGCAACGGTTTTGCCGGAAAGTTGGCTGATCTCGGTCGCCGCGTCCTGGCTGCGCTCGGCGAGCTTACGGACCTCGGACGCGACAACCGCAAATCCTTTGCCATGCTCGCCCGCGCGGGCCGCTTCAACTGCGGCATTCAAGGCAAGCAGATCAGTCTGGCGGGCGATCTCCTGGATAATGATGATCTTCTCGGCGATTGTCTGCATCGCGGCCACCGCCTCGGATACGGTCTCGCCAGATTTTTGCGCCTCATCTGCCGATTGGGCGGCAATCTTCTCTGTTTGTGCGGCATTGTCAGCGGCTTGCCGGATGGTGGCGGTGATCTGCTCGATCGATGCCGAGGCTTCTTGGGCCGCTGCCGCTTGCCGATTGGCGCCGTCCGAGATCTCACCCGCGGTTTGGCTAAGTTCGCGCGATCCCGAGTTGACACCATCGGCGATGTCTTTTGCACTCGAGAGAACCTCACGCAACTTCGCCCGCATCGCTGCGAAGGCCCGACCCAGTGCGTCGCGCTCGGAAAGGACTGCGACCTCACCAATGAGGTCTCCCTTCGCGATGCGCTCTGCTGTTTCCGATTTCGTGGCAAGCCCGCTTTGCATCCGCGTTAGCGCCGACTGAAGTTGGCCGATCTCATCAGTACGCTTGCCTTTGGTGAAGCGACGGCTCAAATCCCCATCGGCCGCGGCCTCGATGTCTGCAGTGATCGCGCGAAGTGGCCGCGACAGCGCCCGTGCAATGAGCACAGACAGGACTAAGCCGACGGCGAGCCCGAGCCCGACAAGGACCTGAACCGTGGTCCGCGAGCGAGACAGCGCCGCCGCCCCCGCCTCTGCCAGGGTCTGCTGTTCGGCCGCCAGTCCTTCGAACACCGACACGGCCGCGTCCGTGAGCTCCGGCCCGATGCGATCCAGGCCGCCGATCTCCTGATCTGCGATCTGCTGATCAAGCGTGTCGAGGCGTTCGAAGACTGATTGCAGGCCCGCTACCGCTTGCACAGTTTGGTCGATCAAAGGCGCAATATCGGGCGCCTGACGAAGACCGTCGAGCGCCTCGCGTACTGCAGCAAGGCGCTGGAGAACCTCGCGGCCGCGCCCTCCGGTGCCGCCTGCTTCGGCGATGGCCAGTTTCACCTCGACAAGAGCCTCCCAGGCGGCGCCGATTCCCTCAAAGCCGCTGCCTCGACTGCTTTGGCGCAAAGAACTCATGCTGGTCAGCGCGTCGCGAAGCTGTGGCATCAATACTTCGCCGGCTTGCAAGGCGGCCGCGCGCTCCTGGCGCAATCTGACAGCCTCCGAGAAAAGCTCGCTGTATCGCTCGGCCTGAGCCTTAATCTGCGCCTTCGCCTGATCGAGCTGTGTGTTTGCGCCTACGTGGTCATCGATCTCGGCCAACATTTCGCGGAGGCTGACAATCGCGCCCCGCGCCTCAGCCTCGGTCTGCTCGCTTGGGCCTTTTCGAAATTGGAACGCCGAGGTCCGCATGTTGGTGATCCGCCCGACCATCGCATTGGCAAACCTTGCTCGCTCGGCAATCTCCGTGAAGCTCGCGAAGCGTTCTCCGGCGGTCGTGGCGTTCATTACCGCGACGACCCCGACGATGCCGATGATGGCGAGAACGACACCGAAGCCGGTCAGGAGCTTGGTCATCAAGGTCATTGCGTATACCTCTCGAATTCTACCCTCAAGTCTTGCTTTCCGACGGTGCGGGCATGAAGACGCTCTCGGTTCTGAGAACGATAATTAGATCGCCGTCTCGCTTCGCGAGCCCATCGAGGAACTGGGCGGGAAACCGAAGCCCGATCTCCGGCACCGGCTCGATCGTCGCGCCATCGATTTCGAGGACCTGCTCAACGCTGTCGGCGACGAGGGCGAGCTTGGTGCTGCCGATCTGATCGATGTTGGCCTCTAGTACGATCATGCGGTTATCGGCTGCCGGCGCCGCGGAAGGCATCCCTAAGCGGTGCCGCAGGTCGACGACCGGGACGATGGAGCCGCGGACGTTTACCAGCCCCGGCACGAACTGATCGGATTGCGGAACCGGGGTCACCGGCAGTGGGTCGAGGATCTCCTGAACCCGCTCGACCGGCAAAGCGAACAGCTCGCCCTGCAGGCGAAAGCTGAGAAAGGTTTGCGATGCGTGGGTCTCATGGATCTTCGGCCTGGTCGTATGCGCTTCCATCACGCAGCCTCCGCTGAGTGCGCCGCCGCATTCTTCACCAGGGCGACAGGGTCGATGATCAAAGCCACGGCGCCGTCGCCTAGGATCGTGCCGCCGGCAAGTCCAGCGATGTCGCGGTGGTAGGGGCTCAGCGACTTGATCACGGTCTGGTGCTGGCCGACGATGTCATCCACCACGAGGCCGACCCGCCGCGTGCCCGCCCGGACAATAACGATCCTGGTATCCCCTCCCTCTTCGGTCCTGTTCAGTCCGAACAGCGAAGTCAAATCCAGGAAGGGCACCAATTCGTCGCGGATGGTCAGAATGGCGCGGCCGCTCTCCCGCCGGATCTCCGCACCGGCGAGATCCGCGCATTCCTCTACGGACGACAGCGGCAAAACATAGGAGGCGCCGGCAACGCGGACCAGCAGACCCTCGATGATGGCAAGGGTCAGCGGCAGCTTAAGCGTGATTTCCGTGCCGAGCCCTGGCGTCGAGGCGACCTCGACGGCCCCGCCGAGATGCGTGATCACGCTGCGCACCGCATCCATCCCGACCCCGCGCCCCGATACATTGGACACGGTCTCCGCTGTGGAGAAACCCGGGGCGAAAATCAGCTGATTGATCTGTTGATCGGAGAGTTGGTCACCCTCTTCGATGAGGCCCCGCTGCACAGCCCGTGCCCGGATCTTGTCGGTCTTGAGCCCGCCACCGTCATCGGCAACTGTCACCAGCACCTCGCCACCGGACTGGCGAGCGGTCATACGGATCGTCGCGGTCTCTGATTTACCGGCGGCGCGGCGGACCTCGACCGGCTCGACCCCATGATCAATAGAATTTCGAACAATATGCACCAGTGGCTCAGATAGATTGTCGATAACGTTTTTGTCCAATTCCGTATCTTCACCACTGGTTTTTAATATTACATCCTTGCCCAATTCAGCCGACAAATCGCGCACAACGCGCCGAAACTTTTCAAAGACAGTGGCGATCGGCAACATTCGGATCGACAGCGTGGCGTCGCGAAGACCAGTGATGAGGCGCTCGATCTCTTCTGCAGTTCCCAAGAGCGCCCGATCTCGGCTTTCCTCCGCGATCCGGTTTAGGCGTGCCTGGGCGATTACGAGTTCGCCGAGTTGATCCATCAGGGCATCGAGCCGGTGCGCTTGAACGCGGACGGCCGCGTTTGACGTTGCCCGTTTGCTCGGTCTTGCGGCCGGCATTTCCCCAGATTTTCCCGCATCCGTCGGCACGCTTGGCGGCTCAGCCACCTCCAGAGCGGGCGGCGCCACGGCTGCTACCGTCCCCCCGGATATTGGGGATGTGGCGGCTGAATCAGGAGATTCGGACGGATCAGTCTCTTCCTTCAGCGTGAGCGCGCCCTCGTCGGCGAAGAGGAAAACGTCTTCAATGGTCTCGCGCGCCGCGGTTGTCGCCAGACTGCCGTGCCAAAAAAGGTGGCAATCAGATGCATCGATCTCCTCAAGGGGTGGGACTTCCGACAGATCGAGCGCGATCCGCGCGGTGCCGTGGCCGGCGAGTTCGGCGATGAGAAGGTCCGGGCGCAGGCCGAGGCGGAACGCGTCTCGGCCGGGCCTGAAGGTCAGCCTGAACCGCCGGCTCGGCCCCTCCTGCCCCTCTGGAAACGCTTGGCCCTCTTCCACGGAGGCTTCGGCTTCATCTGCGCGTGACCCCTTCGCTACGAAAGCGGCCAGTTCCGACAGCAGGCCGAGCCCCTCCGGCGATGCTTGCATCCGAGCATTTGCATCCGGGTCCGTGCCGATCTCGATCAACGCTTGGATGTGGTCTCGCGATCTCAACGAGAGGTCGATGAGCTTGGCCGTCACCTCAGCTTGCCCGGCACGGACCGCGTCATAAGCGTTCTCGAAGGAGTGGGTGAACTTGGCCAGCGCCGAGAAGCCGAACATCTCGCCTGAGCCTTTAAGCGTATGCAGTGCGCGAAACACAGCGTCCACAATGTCCGGATTGGCCGGCCCGGACTCAAGCTCCAGAAGCCGGACCTCCAGCGTTTCCAGGACTTCTTGCGCCTCCTGCATGAAGGTTTCGACGGGGAGCGAGGCTTTCGTCATCTCGGTCGGGCCTTTCGGAGGTCTGTCGGTTTCGGCGACGTCGCGGCTCTGCCTTCGGGCGGCACTTAGCCGGCCTCGGCGAGGTCCTCAGGCAGGGTGTTGAGGTCCAGCCATTCGGCAAAGGCGTCGGGTGCCATCGGCCGTGCGATCGCGAAGCCCTGCTGACCGTTGCACCCCTGGGCGACAAGCACGTCGATCTGCGTGCGGGTCTCGACGCCTTTGGCGATAATCTCCATACCCGCAGCATGCGCTTGGGTGACCAGCGACTTAAGCCGGCCGGCCATGTCGGGGTCCTCGTCGAGCTTTCCGACGATGGCCCGCGCCACCTTCGTCAGAGCAAAATCAACGCGCGCGATCGCATCGGGATCGCACGGCCCCGCGCCAAAATCGTCCAGCCAGAAAGGCAGGCCGAGGGCGCGCAAGCGTCTGACCGAGGCAAGGCTCGCCTCCCAACCCGGCTCGGTCATCACCTCCTCGGCAATCTCGATGGCCATGTCCCGCGGCTCCAGGCCGTGCCGCTCCATGGCCCATTTGATCTGATCGACCGAGAGCTCCGAGCGCAGTTCCGCCCCGGTGAGGTTGACCGACACACAAGAAGGCGCGATGCCACGTGCGCGCCACTCGGCGAAATTCGCGCAGGTCTTGTCCAGCAGGATCTTCGAAATCGCCGGGAGCAAGTCATGCGCGATGGCCGCGGCAATGAATACGCCGGCCGGAATCACGCCCTTCACCGGATCTTCCCAGCGTGGCAATGCTTCTGCCGAGAGCATGCGCAGGCCAGCGGGGCACATAACCGGCTGAAACCAGGGCTCGATCTGCCCCTCCTCGATCGCACGCTTCAGCCCAGCGACCAACTCGGCGTTGTTCTCCTGCCCTGCCATGGCACTCTCCTTCGCTTCCGCGCGCCGGTCCGGCGCCGCCTCGCCGGTACCATGGCTGGCAATCGCTAAAGATCGGGTGAACGAAACGGGAGCATTCAGCCTCGGGCCTTCAGCGCCGCCCGAAGCGCCCCCTCGGCCGTTCGGCCGGCCGCAACCACCGGCGCAGCAAGGCGGGCCGCAGCCGCCTGGGGTTCTGCCCGAGCGGCACGGTTCATCTCCGCCGCGGCCACCGAGAGCGCGCTCAGCCCCAGATGCCCCGCGAGGCCAGCAAGGTCGTGCCCGATCCGTAAGATGCCGCGACGATCCCCCGCCGCGGACTTCTCCTCGAGATCCGCCAGCCGGTCCGCGATCTCGATCATGCCATCGGCGATCAGCTCGGCCAGTGTCTCTCGGCCGATATGGCGTTCGAGCCTGTCGAGATAGCCGTAGTCGAGGATGGGCGGTGCCTTGCCGCCCGGGTCCTTGCGCCCCCAGTTGAGCATCGCCCGCCTCCCGAAGATCCGACTGAGCCGGCCGAGCATAGGGGCGCCGGGTTAACGGAGGCTCACCCGGATGATCCGGTCATTTGCGCCGCTCATGCTCCTGCAACCGAGGCATGATCTCGACGAAATTGCAGGGTCTGTGGCGGTAGTCGAGTTGGAGACCGAGGATCTCGTCCCAGGCATCGCGGCAAGCCGACGGGCTGCCGGGGAGGGCGAACAGATAGGTCCCGCCGGCGACGCCCGCACAAGCCCGGCTCTGCACTGCCGAGGTCCCGATCTTCGCGACCGAGACCTGGGTGAAGAGCACCCCGAAGGCGTCGATTTCCTTCTCATAGACGTCGCGATGGGCCTCGACGGTCACGTCCCGCCCGGTGAGCCCGGTGCCGCCCGTGGAGATCACCGCATCGACCTCCGGGTCCGCGATCCAGGCGCGCAACTTCTCGGCGATCAGCGGACGATCGTCGGTGACCAGCTCGCGCCCGGCAAGGCGGTGTCCCGCCGCGGTCAGCCGATCGACCAAGGTGTCGCCGGAACGGTCGTCCGCCGCTGTGCGGCTGTCCGAGACGGTGAGGACGGCGATGCGCACGGGGATGAAGTCGCGGGTCGTGTCGATGCGGGACAATGTGGCCTCCGCCGAGGGTTCATTTCCGCAGACCATGGCACGGGGACGGAGGCACAGATAGTGCCAGATCGCATCGGTCTCCCACCGCGCGGTGCGCCTGCAGCCTGGTCCGGCCAAGGGCCGCATCGTCGCCTTGCCTAAGGTGCCGGTGGGTGAGCTTGACAATGAGTGCGCCGAGCCTCGATGGATTTTCCACCGATCAGGCTCGGCGGCGGCGATCAGGGTGTCCAGCCAAGCCGCCGTCAGCATCAGTCCGGGTCCCGATCCGAGAAGCTCAAACCGGGATCGGCGCGCCAGCCTACCGGGTGCTCAGCGTCGATATCCAGCCGTTTGAGGGCAACTCTGTGGCGCCGGGTGCAGCCGCAGGCCGGAGACAGCGGTGACGCCCGAGCTCCAGTGAAAGGCGGGCCACGCATCGACAGCTGGCATTTCATCCGTCGCCCGAAATCCGCACAACTCAGGCATAGCGGCATCTTTCAGCCATCTCAGACCCCTGGATCGGCGCCGTCGAGCACTTGGCGAAGCGATACCAGATCCACCCAGGCCTGCGCCTTTTCAGCGGGCTGGCGCAACAGATAGGCCGGGTGGAAGCTCGGCAACAGCGGCAGCCCGGAGGCGCTGTGGCGCCGCCAACGCCCGCGCATCCGGCGGATGCCCTCGCCGGTATCCAAGAGCGCTTTGGTCGGCGTGTTCCCGAGCGCGAGGATTACCTCGGGTTGGGCCAAGGCGATGTGACGTTCGACGAAAGGCAGGAAGGCGCGCGCCTCGGCTTCAGACGGGGTGCGGTTGCCCGGTGGACGCCAGGGAAGGATGTTGGTGATATAGACCGCGCCGGCCGGGTTCTTGGCGCTGCGATCCAGGCCGATGGCGGCAAGCATCCGGTCGAGCAGTTGCCCAGCGCGGCCGACGAAGGGCAGTCCGCGCCGGTCCTCTTCGGACCCTGGCGCTTCCCCGATCACCATGACCCGCGCCCCCGGCAACCCGTCTGCGAAAACGCAAGACCGCGCGCCCTGGCGGAGATCCGAGCCGTCCCAAGCGGCGATCGCTGTGGCGAGCTCTGCGAGGCTCTTGGCGGAGCCGGCGACCGCGGCAGCAGGCGCCACCGCCGCAGGATTCGGCGCGACCGCAGCGATAGATGTGGCTGTAGCTGCCGGCTGGCCTGTCTCTCGCGGCCGGGGCACGGGGGAGGCTGGCGCGGCCAAGGCGAACCGATCGACGGGCTGCTCCCCCAGCGCCTCATCGGCGCCCAACTCGCTCTGCCAAGCCAGGAGCGCCAGGGCCGCAAGGCGGGCATCGGACGCATCGCCCGGGCTCATGCCGGGGGCGACCTCGGATCGATGGGGCCCAGATCGAGCGCCAGCTCGGCCTCCAGCGCGGCCGCATGGGAGAGCAATGCCGGCTCGCCCCGAAAGGGGCCCACCATCTGCAACCCCACCGGCAGCCCGTCGGCCGTAAAGCCGCAAGGTAACGAGAGCGCCGGCGCCGAGGTCAGCGTGATCGCGAAGACGATCGCCAGCCAGTCGATATAGGTCTCGAAGCGGGTCTCCCCGCACGCGAGCACCGTGCGTTCCTCGGCGCCAAAGGGCGGGACGATTGCGGCGGGGCACAGCAGGACATCGTAACGCTCGAAGAATGCGGCCGTCTCGGCGACCATACGACCGCGCATGCGGTGGGCTTGGGCCAACTCGGCGCCGGTGACGGCATGGCCGCGCTCGATGTTCCAGATCACGTCCGGTTTGAGCTTGTCCCGCTGATGGGCGTAATGCTCGGCATGCGAGGTTGCATAACCCACGCCCCGCAGGGTCTGAAACGCCTGGTGAGCGCCGCTTAGATCCGGATGCGCCTCTTCCACGATCGCGCCCATGGCTTCGAAGCGGCGCGCCGCGGCGGCGCAGATCGCCGCGATTTCCGGGTGCACGGGCGTCACGCCTAAATCGGGGGAGAATGCCACGCGCCGGGGGATCAGCGGCGTCTCGGCGGCGGCGCGGAAACTGCCCGGGGGGGACGCCTGGGAGAGCGGCTCGGCGGGGTGCGGGCCAGCCATGGCATCGAGAAAAAGCGCTACGTCACCGACATTTCGCGCCATCGGCCCCTCGACCGAAAGCGTGCCGAAGGGGTTGGCCGAGGGTCCCGACGGCACCCGTCCCGGCGAGGGGCGCAGGCCCACCACCCCGCAAAAGCTCGCCGGCGTGCGCAGCGAGCCCCCCAGATCGCTCCCTTGCGCGAGCCAAGCCTGACCCGAGGCCAGCGCCGCAGCGGCACCGCCCGAAGAGCCGCCCGGGGACCGCCCCGTATTCCAAGGATTGCGCGTGCGCCCGAAGACCTCGTTGAAAGTGCTGGCCCCGGCCCCGAATTCCGGCGTGTTAGACTTCGCGTAAACGACGCCGCCCTCGGCCTCGATCCGGCTGACCACGTGATCGGACGCGGTGGGCACGTCATCGGCGTAGATCGGCGAGCCCTGGGTGGTGCGCACCCCGGCAACCGCGTTGAGATCCTTGATCGCCACGGGAAGCCCCGCAAGCACGCCGCGGGCTTCGACCGACCCGCCGGAGATCGCGGTGGCCTGCGCGCGCGCGCGCTCGATGCAAAGGGTCGGGAGCGCGTTGACCGCCTTGTCGACCGCCTCGCAGCGTGCAGCCAGCGTTGTCAACAGCTCGTCCCCCGTCACCTCGCCGGTCCTGAGCCGCGAGACGGCCTCACGTGCCGTCCATCGGATGATCTCCTCCATTATCCCCTATGCTCCCATGCCTGACGCACCCGCCGGCTTCCCCGGCCCGCACAGGTTGGAGCGCCAGGGCCCTGCCGGCAAGAGCTGCCTGCCGGGGCGCCGACCAGACAAGCCGTCAAGCCATTTTTGCGCGACAAACGGGCTTCCCACTGTTGACGCTTGCAACGGTCGGCCAATAGTTCCGCAAGGCAGGTGCCAAATGAAGCGAGTTTTTCGGGAGCGGAGCCCATGTCGGAGACCCAACGCGAAATTATGGATGTCGACGTCGTGATCGTCGGCGCAGGTCCGGCCGGGCTTTCGGCCGCGATCCGCATGAAACAACTGGGCGGCGACGACGTATCGGTCGTCGTCCTGGAAAAGGGCTCCGAGGTCGGCGCGCATATCCTCTCCGGCGCCGTCCTCGACCCCTGCGGTCTCGATGCGCTTATCCCCGATTGGCAGGACAAGGGCGCCCCCGTCACCGTGCCGGTCACCGAAGACCGCTTCTATCTCATCGGTGAGAAGGGCGAGCTGCGCATGCCCAACTTCGCACTTCCGCGCTTCATGTCCAACCACGGGAATTACATCGTCTCGATGGGCAATGTGTGCCGCTGGATGGCAGAGCAAGCGGAAGAACTCGGCGTCGAAATCTTCCCGGGCATGGCGTGCTCCGAGATCGTCTATGACGACGCGGACCGGGTGGTTGGCGTTGTCGCCGGCGAGATGGGGCTCGACAAGGACCGCAAGCCCGGGCCGAATTACGAGCCTGGCATGGAGATCCGCGGCAAATACGTGCTGCTCGGCGAGGGCGTGCGCGGCTCTCTTTCGAAACAGGTCATCGCCAAATACGGGCTCGACAACGGCCGCCAGCCGCAGAAATACGGCCTGGGGATGAAAGAGCTGTGGGAGCTGAAGCCCGAGCACCACCGCGAGGGGCTGGTGATCCACACCATGGGCTGGCCGCTAATGGGCAATGCCGGTGGCGGTTCCTTCATCTACCACCTCGACAACAACCAAGCCTATGTCGGCTTTGTGGTGCATCTCAATTATGAGAACCCGCATCTTTATCCCTATATGGAGTTCCAGCGCTTCAAGCATCACGACCTGGTCGCGCCGATGCTCGAAGGGGCGAAGCGGGTCTCTTACGGCGCCCGGGCGATCTCGGAAGGGGGCTGGCAGTCGATGCCCAAGCTCACCTTCCCAGGCGGCGCACTGCTGGGCTGTGCGGCGGGGATGGTCAACCTCCCCCGGATCAAGGGCAACCACAATGCGATGCTGTCCGGCAAATTTGCCGCCGAGGCCGCATGGGAGGCGATCGGCGAGGGTCGCGGGCAGGACCAACTCACCCGGTACCAAAAGCGTGTCGAGATCGGCCCGATCGCCAAGGATCTGAAGAGCGTGCGCAACGTCAAGCCGCTCTGGTCGCGCTATGGCACCTTCGCCGCCCTCGGCATCGGCGGTCTCGATATGTGGATCGCCTCGCTCTCCAACGCGATCGGGATCTCGGGCGGCACGCTTCTCGGCACGCTCGGACACGGTAAGGCCGATCACGAGGCCACGGGTAAGGCCAAGGACCACGAGCCGATCGCCTACCCCAAACCCGACGGCGTAATCAGCTTCGATCGCTCCACCAACATCGCCTATTCCTTCACAAATCACGAGGACAGCCAGCCGGCGCATCTGACGCTCAAGGACGCCAATGTTCCGGTGGAGATCAATCTGCCGGTCTTCGGCGGTCCGTCGGAACGCTATTGTCCGGCTGGGGTCTATGAATTCGTTCACGAAGAAACCGGGCCGCGGTTCCAGATCAATTTCCAGAACTGCGTCCACTGCAAGACCTGCGATATCAAGGACCCGAAGCAGAATATCGTCTGGACGACCCCACAAGGGGGCGACGGGCCAAATTACCCGAATATGTGAGGCCCGGCCGGGCAACCAGCGCGGTCGTCGATCTGGGCGCCCTGGACGTGGGCGACCCGGATCGGCGAGGGCCATCTTGGCCCCATCAGGCTCGAATGCATCAGCCGGTAGGTCCCGAGGCCTGCGAGGATAGCCAGGACCACCGCGAGGGCGAAGATCGCCTGCACCTGGCGGGGAGAGTGGCGCGAGGGGTTGGCGATGAGCACGCCCCGCGCCCTGGCCTCGTTGAGAAAGGCACGGCCCTCAGGGATCAACCGCAGCCCGAGATTGATCGTGAAGAAGCTGGCCATCAGCGCAGCGAAGCCGCCGCCGACGGCTGCGATGAACTCCGGCGTGAGCCAAAACACCGGCTCGAGCACCCGCGTGAGAGTCATTTGCGTGCCCACCGCGTCCGCGTGATATCACTTGGTCCGCTCATGCCCCCCGCGCCTCCCAGCGCTCCCGCTCACGGCCTTTCGCTCTTGGTCTCGCAGCCATGATGCCCGGGCCCGACCGCCTTGACAACGCGCCGGTGCTCAAGGTCCCCGGGCCAGATCGGCCAAGCGGTCGGCCATCGTGTCCGCCGGGCTGCCCGGTAGGGTGGCAAGCACGACATCGCGGGTAAGCGGCGGGTCCGCCATCGGACGCAAGCCTGTGCCTGGTTTGGCATATCGGGCGACGTCGGGCCGCGGCAGGGCGGTGAAGCCGATGCCTCTGGCGACGCTTTCAAGGATTGCCTCGATGCCGTCGAGCACGATTTGGCGGGCCGGGGCCAGCCCCTCACGCGCCAAATGGCGGGCCACCAGCCGCCCGATCCCGGTATCAGGGGTGAATTGCAGAAAGGGTAGGCGCGCGCAGCAAGCCCGCAGAGACAGCCCGTCCGAGCCCGGCGGCAGGGCATAGACCAGTTCCTCGGTTGCGAGATGGGTCAACCGAAGGCTCTCCGCTGCAGGGCCGGCCCGGGTGACGATCGCCGCATCGAGCCGACCGCGCCCGACGGCCTCGGCAAGCGGTTCCGACAGCCCTGTCTCGACGGCGAAACGGGCATCGGGCGCCGTCTCCCGCGCCCGCAACAAGAAGTTCGGCAGGATGCGGACGCTCGCGGTGAGGATGAAACCGATGCGCCAATCGCCGGCCAACCCGCGCTCCGCCGCAAGCGAGAAGAGCCGCTGCTCCGCGGCGACGACCTCCCGGGCCGCTTCGGCGATCCGCCGACCGATCGGGGTGAGCCGGGGGGGCCGCGTGGTGCGGTCGAAGAGGCGCGCGCCGAGTTCCGCTTCCAGGGCCTTCATCTGCATGCTCACCGCCGAAAGCGTGAGCCCCAGCTGGTCGGCGGCGCGGCTGAGCGTGCCGAGTTCCGAGATGGCAACAAGGGTTCGGAGGCTGCGGGGGGTCATGTCGGCGCACCTAACTTCAGAGTTCCTGAAGCTAAACAGAAAACTTATTCGATTGCACTTTACCAGCCTCTGCGTCACCATCACGCCATGTCACAACTTCGTGAGATAAGCTCCCCGCCCACTGATCTTGCCGCCACGGCGCGACGCCTGGCCAACGAGATCTTCGCCCCTCGTGCCGCCATCTGGGATCGCGAACGCCGCTATTGCCACGACAACATCCCCGTCCTTCTCGAGCACGGGCTGATGGGGATGACCCTGCCGACCGCGCTCGGCGGTCGGGGTGCATCCTTCCTCGAGACTGTTCGCGTGATCGAGGAGATCGCCCGGGCCTGCACGCTGACGGCCCGCATCGTGGTCGAGGCGAATATGGGGGCCGTCTCCGCGGTTATGGCTTATGGCACCCCTGAGCAGCGCAGGCTCGCGGCCGCCCGAGTGCTCGCAGGCGACAAGCCGGCGATCTGCATCACCGAGCCGGAGGCCGGCAGTGCGGCCACAGAGATGACGACGACCGCGCGACGGGAGGGCAACGTCTGGCGGATCTCCGGGCGCAAACACTGGATCACCGGCGGAGGGGTGTCGCGGCTCCATCTGATCTTCGCTCGGGTCCTTGGGCCCGACGGTCGCTCGGAGGGCATCGGCGGCTTCCTGGCCGATATCGACCCGGCGTCCCCGCCGCCGGGCTATCGGGTGGTGCGGCGCGAACGGACGATGGGCCTATGCGGAATGCCGGAGGCCGAGCTCGCCTTCGACGGGCTCGAGATCCCGGAAGACCAGGTGCTGGTGCCCCCGGACGGCTTCGCGCGCGGCTTTGCACAATTGATGAACGCCTACAATTCTCAGCGCGTGGGCGCGGGCACCGTGGCGCTCGGGATCGCCGTCGGCGCCACCGAGCGGGCGCGAGACTATCTGCTCGAACGGGAGCAGTTTGGCCGCCCGCTTGCGGAGTTCCAGGGGCTCCAGTGGATGCTGGCCGATATGGACACGAGCCTCACCGCAGCGCGGCTTCTGCTGCACGAGGCGGCGCGCTCCCGAGGCCCCAATGGAAGTGCCTTCCCCGAACCGGCTATGGCCGCACGCGCCAAGCTCTTTGCCTCGGAAACCGCGATCAAGGTGGTCTCCGATGCGCTGCAGATGTTCGGAGCCCGGGGCTACGGGGCGGAGGAGCCGATCGAGCGGATGTACCGCGATGTTCGGATGTTCACGATCGGCGGCGGCACGGCCCAGGTGCTGCGGACCCAGATCGCGAGCAGCGTCCTCGGCATGCGCCTGCCGCAAACCCGCGATGGCTACCGCCGGCTGGCGGAAGCGAGCGCCCCGCGACATGCCGCAGAATAGGTCGGAGTAAAGCGGTCTTCTGGGACCGCCCTTTCACTCCTCTCGGGTCGCCAACAGCCGCGTGGTGATCTCTGCGCCCTCGAGCGCGCCGGCTTCAATGCGGTCGGCGAGGGCGTCGGCAAAAACGGGCGCCGGTTCCGCAATGGGGCGGGGCCCCTCGAACAGCGGCGCTTGGGTGTGGAATGCGATCACCAGGGTCTTGCCAAAGGTCTCTTCGATGGTGAAGGCGATCCGTCGGCTGTCCTCGGCCCGGTCCGCCAAGGCGTAGGCAACGCGCACCCGGCGGTCCGGGCCAACGGTCTCGCCCAGCGTGTCGAGCCGCGTGTCCAGCCGGTTGGTGTTGGGCAGCAGGTGGAAGACAGTTCCCGCCACATCGACCGCGACGACATGAAGATGCCCCCAGCTGTCGCGCTTTGGCAGCCGAATATCGATGAGCGGGTTCTCGCCCACCGCATAGGCTCCTGTGACATTCTCCGGCCCGCCGGGGCGATTGCCGAAGCCGAACCAGATGCCGAAATCGGTGGTCTCTTCCGGCGGGAGCAGCGCGCGCACCATGCATACCGGCGGGTTGAGCACCAGGAGGTCCAGCTCCGCCGGCCGGGTCCCGATCACAGAGCGCAAGCGGGTGGCGACCTCATGGCGGGACTGAGCGTCGAGCACCGCGCCGGACAGGGGCACGGTCTCGCCGATCTCGAAGGCGCGCCGCTCCCCTGAAACGATTAACGGGCCGCAGCCGCCCATCCCGTCCAAAGCGGTCTCGATGGCCTCGGCGCTCAGCACCCGTGGCCCGCTCAGGATCACGGTTAAAAGATCATAAGGGGCGAGTTCCGGAAGGCTTGCGAGCACCTCCTTAACCAGCCGCGAGGTCTCGTCATCGGGGGCCAGCCCTTCGATCCGAAGGCTGTTGCCATCGAGCGAGAGCTGCCATTCCGCGAGCGGGACCAGCGCAGCGGCGGCCGCGGCGAGATCGGTGCCGAGACTGGGACGCGGCGCGCCGCTGGCAAGCGGCAGGGGGCGGGTTCCAACGCCGTAGCCGCGGTTTAGGGCCTCGGCGAGCCGCGCGGCCTCGCCCGTTGACGGCATGTGGCCCATGACGGACACCGCACCATCCGGGCCTCTGAAGATCCCGACGCGATAGGGGTCGACGGCCCGAAGCGCAGGCGGGCCGGGCGTCTCCGGCGGCGGGGCAAGGATGGCCATCTGCTCCGGCGCCGGTTCCGATCCCGGATCTGGCGCTTGTTCCGGCGTTTGCTCCCGTGGCTCGACCACCGACACGGAGGGGGCTGCCGATGATGCGGGAACCTCGACCGGCTCGGCCGTGGTCCGGGTCGGCTCGGGATCACCGGAGGCAGACGGATCAGAGCCTGGGGAACCGCCCGGCGGACCTGCGGGCGGCGCAGCCGTGTCGGGCGTCTCTGGCGCGACGGCCGCTGTGGCGTCGGGCGTCTCGTTGGCCGACGGCGCCGGCGTTGACGCGCCTTGAGAAACCGCGGTGGGGGGAGCGGGTGGCGTCCCCTGTGCCGATCCCGCAGCGGGACCGTCAGCGCCCCCCCTGCCACCGAGAAGCCCCGCCTGCCAAGCGGCGACCCCGCCTCCCAGAGCGATCAGGACCAGGACGGCGCCGACCATCCCGCCAGAGCTCTTGGGCTTGCGCTTGCGGCGCGGCTTGGCAACGGCGGCGGCATCTGGGTCGGCTGCAGCGGTTGGGGCCGAGCTGAGGAAGGCGGTCAGCTCCCCAGGGGCGCCGCCATCTGCGGCCGCGGGCGCGTCCGATGCCATGGGCGCGGCATGTGGCGTGCCGATCACGGACACCGGCTGGATGCCAGCGGTGCCTGGCTGCGCTGCAGAGGCAGGGACTTGGTCCTGCGGAAAGCCCGTCAGTTGGCCGGCGGCGCTCGACGGTCGGTTCTCGGACCCAGGAACAGCGCCGGCCAGGGCGCCGGGCGCTGCGACCACGGTCGCTTCGGACATCGCGGCGCCGGCCCCCGAAACCGCGTCGATCTGGGCGATCAGGGCACCCGCGCTCGCCGGCCGCATCTCCGCATCCGGATCCGTCAGAGCGGCAATCAGCGGACCCAAGGGCGCCGGGATGTCGGCAACATCGATCGGCCTGGCCTTGTTCTGCATCAGCTCGAAGTCGTTAGCCCCGAAGGAGGGCGGCTGACCGCGCAGGCCGGCGAGCAGGGTGACCCCGAGGGCGTAGAGGTCGGATCGGGGATCGACACGGCCTTGGATCTGCTCCAGCGGCGCGTATTTGTACTTCCCGGCAAATTGACCGCCGGTGACCGTCTGATCGCTACCGAGATCCTTGGCAATGCCGAAATCGATAATCACCGGGTCGTCGACCCGTCCGCCGCGCAGCAAGATGTTGTCGGGCGACAGATCCCGGTGGATCACCCCTTGCGCATGGCAGACCGCCAAACCCTCCGCGACCCGACGCGCTAAGATGAGCGTTTCCGCGACGCTCAGCGGCCGCGTGCGCATCCGCTTGTCCAGCGGCTCCCCCTCGACGAAGTCCATCACGAGGTAGAGGTCGTTCGCGCTGGTTCTGCCGAGATCGATGTAGCGGATGACTGCAGGATGGGAAACGGCGCGCACCGCCTCCTCGCGCTTCATCAGCGCCACATGCACGTCGTTATCGGTAAAGCGCGATTTGAGCGCCTTGATGGCGACCCGGCGCTCGGTGATCTCGTGGCGGGCGAGATAAACCTCGCCCATGCCCCCGCGTCCGAGCACCTCCTCGATCCGGTAGGTGTTGTTGACGAGGACGCCGATCTGGAAGACGTCCTCCGCGCTCGGCGCCGCCATCGCTCAGCTCCTCGTGCCCACCCCAAGAAGCGGGCCGCGGGCTACCCGTGGCGCGGCCCCCAAGCCCGCCCTGCCGCGCCGCATTAGGGACCAATTGCAGCGTTCTGGCAAGCGGGCCAGGCGGCCTTTCGGCTCAGCTGATCGCCTGGAACTCGACCCGGCGATTTTCCCCCGAATTCGGATCGGAGCCGACCAGCGGATAATACTCACCCACCCCGATCGCCTGGAGCCGCTCCGGCGCGATGCCGCAAGCGGTGACCATATGGGAACGAACCGACTCAGCCCGCCGCTGCGAGAGCTGCAGATTATAGGCATCCGAGCCGCGTGCATCGGTGTGGCCGAAGACCCGGAACAGGCCGATGTCCGACTGCCTGATTGCGTTGCACAACGCGTCGAGTTTGCCGAACTCGCTCTGACGCAGCGCCGCGCTGTCATAGTTGAACTGGATCAGGATGTTGATCTCCGACCCTTCCGGCATCCGCACATAAAGCTGGGAGACGCCCGGTGCTGCGGCCGAGCTCGTCTCCGTCGCCGCCGCGACTGAGGTGGCGCCGGTGCTGGCCGGAGCGCTTTCGGTCTGGGCAGGGGTCTCGGTGGCGATCTCGCGGCCGACGGCTGCGGCGCCTGCGGTCGTTGCCGGCGCGAGCTGGAGCCCGCGATGGGTTTTGGTGTGGGTATTGAAGCGCTTAAGCAAGTCGTCCTCCGACTGGGCGGATGCGCCAGTCGGGGCAACGGCGAGCGCGAGGGTCGTTGCAATGGCGAGAGACAGGGTGCGCATGGGGCCTCCGAGCTCAGTTAGGGTTAAGCGGTGGGTCGGAGCCCAACCGCCAGGATCCAGTCATTCCTTAGCACAGCTTTGCCGGAGTTGCCGGGTTTTGGAAACCGCATCGGCGCAGCAGCATTTGGGCTCGCCTCGCCGGCGCCTTCATGACAGAATCTGAATGCGAAAACACAAAAACACGCCCGCCGGGCCGGCGCTCCGAGGGCAGAGAGTAAATCTTCAGCGCAGTTCGGGCAGTTGCATCGGGCGACAGGGGGCGGAGCATGATCAGGCGGATGCCGGGCGGGAATGGACTGCCGGTCACAGCGCGGGCAGGGACGCAGGCGTTACGCTGGTGCTTGGGTCTGGTGCTGGTCGCGACATCTCAGGTAGCGGCGTTGGCACAGCCCGCGGGTCAGCTATTCCCCCGTGAGTTGCTCGAGCCGCAGCGGCCAGAACGGCCTGGGTCGGCGCAACCCGGAGGCCCTGGCCTTGTCGCACCGGAGCCCACGGCGCCCGCTCCTCAAGCAGGTGGGCCGCAATTCGTGCTGCAGGGCGTCGCTTTCGTGGGGGCTACGGCCTATGACGAGGCGCGGCTGCGGGAGCTGATTGCGGACAAGTTGGGCCGGCCGGTCGATTTCGGCGGCCTGCGGGAGATCACCGACCGCATCGAGGCGCTTTACCGGGCGGATGGCTTCCTGGCGGTCCGGGCCGTCATCCCCGCACAGCGGATCCAGAGCGGTGTCGTCCAGATCCGGATCATCGAGGCACAGATCGCCGATGTCGTGGTACGCGGTGATCTCGGCCGGGCCGAGCCAGAAGTGCGCGCGCTGCTCGAGCCCCTGATCGGCCAACGCCCGCTTTCTGCCGCCGCAGCCGAACGCGCGCTCTTGCTCGCCCGCGATCTGCCTGGCGTCAACCTTCTTGCGGCGCTACGGGCGCGCCAGGGCGAGACCCCCGGCGAGCTCGTGCTTCTCGTGGAAGGCACGCTGGCCGCAGTCGACGGGTTTGCGAGCGTGTCGAACCTGGCCTCCGAGTTCTCCGGCCCCACAGCCTTTACCGCCGGAGCTGCGGTCAACAGTGCTTTCCTCTCCGGCGATCGGCTCGAAGCCGTCGGTCTGACCTCGCTCGACATCGGCGAGCAGGTGCTCGGCCAGTTCAGCTACGATTTCCCAACCGGCATCGCCGGCCTGCGCGGTGTCGTCGAGGGCTCGATAACCTATTCGGAGACCGGCGGACCGCTCAGCGAACTCGACCTCACCTACCGCTCGCAGATCGTGCGCGTCGGCGGCGAATACACCATCATCCGCAGCAGGGCGCGCACGGTGACGGCGGAGGGCGGCCTGGAAGTGATCCATCAAACTTCCGATGCGCTCTTCGACCCCATCGAAATCGACGAAGATCTGCGGGTTTTCTATGCCGGCGGTCGGGTTATCGAGGCCGATCTCGCGGGCGGCCTGCTCGATGCGCGTCTCGGCCTGCGGGTCGGTGTCGAGGCGCTCGGGGCCAGCAGCGAGGGCGATCCTGGATTGACCCGCGGGCCTCAGACGGATCCGTCCTTCGTCTCCGCCCAGTTCAATGCCGATTACCGCCGCGCCCTGCCCCTGGGCCTTGTTCTCACCGGCCGGGCAAGCGGGCAGGCATCGACCGGCAACTTGCCCAGCCTGGAGACCTTCTCGCTTGGCAATTACACGATTGGCCGTGGTTTCGACCCTGGCAGCCTCACCGGTGACCATGGGCTCGCAGCGAGCCTGGAGCTGGCCTATCCCTTAGCGATCCTCGAGATCGCGCCCATCGCAGCGCCGGAAGCTTTCGGGTTTGTCGATACCGGCCGGGTGTGGAACGACGGCGGCGTGGATGCCGGGCTCACATCGCTCGGCGCCGGCGCGCGCTGGCAAGTCTTCGACCGTGTGAGCGCCGAGGTGTTTGTCGCCGTGCCGGTACAAAGCTCCGATCTCGTCCAAGACGACGACATCCGGGGGCTGTTCCGGCTCACCACCTTCTTCTAGGCTGGCAGCGCGGGGCCGAATACGCCCGGAAACTCAGGGAGGCCGACCGATGACCGCAGTGTCCTTTCTCCGCACCGGCGCTTGGCTCGGACTCGCCTTGGCGCTCGCCGGATGCGCCCAGCTGGCAAAATCCCCGGATCGCGCCGCCACTGGTCGTGCGACAGCTGAAGCCGCTGCCGCCCCGGATCTGCGCCGCCGCGCCTTCGCCGACAATGCGCTGATGCGCTTCGAGGCGGCGGAAAGTCTCTATCGGGAGAGCGCGCTGCGCACCGGCGAGGTGTTTGGGGCCGATGCGGCAGCCCAACTCGAACAGCAGCTTTATCTTGCGCTCAACAAGAGCAATTTGGGCGAGTTGGAGCCGGCTGAGGCGTTGTTTCGGCCAGCGATCGCCGGGATCGAGCGCTCCGGCGCCCTTGTCGGCCGGGTTCGTGCGGCTGTCTTCTACGCTCAACACCGTTTGAACGGAGGCGATGTCGACGGCGCGCGCGCCGAGATCGAGCGGGCGATCAAGCTGGGAGAGGCGGCCATAGCGGAAGGGGCGGCTGAGCGCGGGGTCGACGGACTCGCCCCTGCCTCCGCTGCCTTCATCATCGGCCCGGACGGGTTGGAGATCCCGCCGGAGACGGCCAAGCTCCTCAACGGCGGAGAGGCGGTCAAGCTGGCTGCCGCGCTGACCCCGGGCCAGCTCACCCCGCGGGAGGAACTCGCGATCCTCTTGGCCCAGGCGTACTATGTCAGCGCCGCGATCGCCCGGGCGACCGGCACGGATGCCGCCGCGGCGCTCGCCGAAGCGCGTGGCCATCTCGAGGCCGCTCCTCCCACGAATGCGCTTTGGCTCCGCGCCGAGCTCGCCCGATTGAGCGCCGATCTCGCTTTGGCGGACGGCGACCTGGCCCGGGCCGAAGACGAGAGTGACCGCGCGGTCAGCATCGCCCGCCGCTATGCCGCCGGTGCCCGGCCCGAAGCGTTGCTCAGATTGCAGCAAGGTCGGATCCGGCTCGAGGCCGGCGATACCGACGGAGCCCGGGCTGCCTATGATCGGGCGCTCGAGATCATCTCGGAGGGCGGGCGCGGCGTCCCCTATGATGCGCTGGCGCCCTATCTCGAGCTGCTTGTCGACGACCCGCCGAGCCAGGCGCGCGCCGAGACGATCTTCCTCGCGCTGCAAACGTTGCGGGATCCCGCAACGTCCGAGACCCTGGCCCGGCTTGCCGCGCGCCTCTCCGCGGGCACCTCCGCCGCCGCAGACGCCATCCGCACCCTCCAAGACGCCGAGCGCAGCGTCAACCGGGAGGCGGCCGCGCTCGACCGGCTCACGGCAGCGGCCTCCCGCAATGTCAATGCGATCCGGGTCACCCGTAGCCGCCTCGCCGAGGCGCAAGCAAGGCTCGTCCGCGCCCGCGATGGTGTCGCTCGGGTTGCGCCGAATTTCGAACAGATCGTCGACAGCGCCGTGGCGCTCGAGGCATTCCAAGCCGATCTGCGCCCTGGCGAGCTGTTCTTCCAGATCCGCTTGGGCAGCCGCGGCGGCGTCGTGGCCGCGGTGACCGGCGACAGCCTCGAGTTTGCAAAGATCGATCTCGGCGAGGCGGAAGCGGCCGGCCTCGTCGGACGCATCCGCGAAAGCGTCTATAGCCCGTTCTTTGATCTCGCCGCGGCAAAGGAGATCTACGATCGGGTGTTCCTGCCAATGCAGGGGCAACTAGATGCCGCCGACACCGTAATTGTCGCACCCGACGGTCCGTTGTTGTCGATGCCGCCCTCGCTCTTCGTCGCTGGCGATCTTTCCGGTTACAACGAAGGTTCCCTTGACTACTCGCGGGTCCCGTGGTTGGGCGCGCGCAAGGCCGTTACCGTCACCCTTTCGGTCGCCTCATTCCACCATCTGCGGCAGGTCGCCCCCTCGGCCGCGCCCGAGCCGTTCCTCGGCTTCGGCGGCTTCGAGCCGTTCGGACCCGCGCGCGCACCGGAGATCCTGGCGACCCGCAGCGCTCCCGCGGTTTGCAGCGATGTGATCGCCCAGCTCGGCGCTCTGGACCCGCTGCCTGCGACCGTCGACGAGGTGCGCCGCGTGGCCCGCGTGTCCGGCGCGGGGCCGCAATCGGTCCGGCTCGGGTCAGACTTTACCGATGTGGCGCTCCAAGCGGACGATCTCTCGCAAGCCCGTATTCTTCATTTCGCAACCCATGGCTTGTTGCCCCTCTCGGCCGATTGCCTACCTGAACCTGCCCTCGCCACCACCTGGGCCCCGGAGGGTGACGGCCTGCTGGAGGCGGGCGAGATCGTGGAACTCGCGCTGGATGCGGATCTGGTGGTTCTTTCGGCCTGCGATACCGGGGGCCGGGGGGCGACCTCGGCGCTCGGGACCGGCTTCCGAGCCAGCGGCGGTGAGGCGCTGTCTGGGCTGGTTCGAGCGTTCTTCTATGCCGGGGCCCGCAATGTCGTCGCCTCGCATTGGCTGGTGCCCGATCAGGAGACGGCTACCCTGATGGACGGGCTCTATTCGGCACTTCGGCAGGGGGAAAGCGCGGCCGAGGCGATGCGCAGCGCCAGGTCCAGTCTCGCGGCGGTCCCAGAGACGTCCCACCCGTTCTACTGGGCCAGCTTCTCGGTAATCGGCGCTGCAACGGCGCGTGGCGGTCCTGCGGGGGGCGCTGCTGCCGCGGCAGTGTCGGAGACGGCCAGGTCGCGCGCTGCGCGGGCGCTTACGGGGACCGAGTGAGCCGGACGCCACATCTCAATCCAGCTGCCGGTTTCTACGGCAAAGCCCCGTCTGCGGGCGATTTTATCGGCCGTCGGCTCCCCCGGGGGCTGATCAATGCTTGGGACGAGTGGATGCAGCATGCCCTGCCCACGGCTCTGGCCACGGGAGGCGGAGGCGGGGTCTGGCACTTTTGGGCGGCGCCCAGTGTCATGTGGGAGGGGCCGATCTCCGGGGCCTTTGCGCTCAGTCGAGACCGGGTCGGCCGGCGTTTCCCATTTCTCGTGGCGCTCCCGGGTGTCGCGGCCGCCGAGGATGCCCCGTGGTATGGCGCAGCGGCCGAGATCGTCAGGGCTGCGCTCTCTGGCGAGGCAGGGCCGGTGGCGCTCGATGCGCTTTGTGCCGGGTTGCCGGTGCCGGTCAGCGCGGCCCCCATGTCGGATGCAGCGGTCTTTTGGCTCGGACCGGCTGCCGGCGGGACGCGCCTGGCCTTTCCGACCCCCCACAGCCTTGCGGATGGCGGCCTCTCCCGTCTCTTCGCAGCCGGCGGACCCTGGGCGGGCGAGGGTGCGGTCGAGCCGCCCGATCCGCCCGAGTTCGATCCACCGATGAGGGCCCCACCCGCCGCCAGTCCAGATCCGAGTGCGACACCCGCTGGCGACCGATTGGGGGAGCCCCTGGGGGTCGAAGATCTCTTCGGTCTGCTCGGAACGCCGTCGCAAGCTGCGCCGGGCGAACCGGATGCGCCCGGCGGGCGGGCGCCCGAACTCAGCGACGATCTGGCCACCCGTGCGCCGGAGCCGAACCACGCCCCGCCGGGGCGCGTGCCGGACCTGGCTCCCGACGAGCCCCAGAGCGGGGATGGGCTTGTTGGGCTCGATGATCTCTTCGACCTCTTCGAAACGCCGGATCCGCGCACCAAGCCGAACACCGACAAGCCCTGAAGTTGCCAAAAAGGCGCGGACGGACGGTTGACCTGTGGGGGCGCCGGCAGCTAACTCACATGAGGGGTCCATCTATCGGACGGAAGCGCGGGGACGCAGCTATCGGCGTCAGCCGAATGGGACCGCCGGCTGGGCGTTGCACGGAGGACCGGCGAGATGCCGCGTTTCGCAGCGAACCTCACCACGATGTTCACGGATCGGCCGTTTCTCGAGCGCTTCGAGGCCGCCGCGGCGGCGGGCTTTTCCGCTGTCGAGCTGCTTCTTCCCTACGATCACCCGCCTGAAGTGATTCGGACCGAGCTCGACACCCATGACTTGGCGCTCGCGCTGATGAACACGCCAGCAGGAGATTGGCAAGCCGGGGAGCGCGGGCTTGCCTCGCTGCCGGGTCGGGTCCCTGACTTCGTGGCCTCTATGAAGATGGCGCTGGAATATGCCGCGATTTTAAAGCCGGCCTGCATCCATGTAATGGCAGGCGTCTCGCGCGGCCCCTGGGCGCGGACGATCTATGTCTCCAATCTCAGCCGGGCTTGCGATATGGCGCCGGACCAGCAATTCGCAATCGAGCCGATCAACGCCCGCGATATGCCTGGTTACCACCTCGTGGAGACACAGGACGCCCGGACTGTGATCGACGCGGTCCGCAAGCCCAATCTCGGCCTTCAACTCGATCTCTATCACTGCCAGATCTCCGAGGGGGACCTGACCCGCCGGATCGAGACCCTGGGCCCGCTCATCCGCCATGTGCAGATCGCCGGCGTCCCGGATCGCGGCGAGCCGGACCGTGGCGAACTCGCCCTCGGCCATCTCCTAGAGGTGCTCGATCGGGTGGGCTTCGACGGCTGGATCGGCTGCGAATACTGGCCGGCCGGTCGCACGGAGGACGGCCTTGGCTGGTTCGCCCCGTGGCGTCGGACGCCGCGCCGGGTGTCGGCGACCCCTGGGGCATCCGTTGTCGGCTGACTTAGCATAAGCGCCCGCCAGCGCCTGTAGCTGACGTCTTTGGTCTTGGGCGACACCCGTGAGGCGGCAAGCGTCAGTCAGGTCTCCATCACAGATGTTGGGGTTGGAGATCGGCAAACCATTTCCCAAAGCGGGTCGAGCACGGGCCTTGATCGCTGTCGATGCCGGGATGCGGTGGCGGGCGCGCCGGCCTGCTGCGGCGCAGTGCGCCCGCTCACGCGCCACTCCCGCCCCAGCGCACGGCGCACGGCGCTCGACGCGCTCACCCCGAACCTGGCGCCTGGGCGCCTGGGCACCTGGGCGGCCGCGCACCGGCAGGACATCCCGGCCCCGACGGACGAGACCACCCGCCAGCGACGATCCGCCGACAGCCCCTTGCCGATGCCTGCCCGCCTGCCTTCAGCGCGGGAAAGGTGACGCGGATCGGCCCGGCTCAGGAAATCCCGTGCGATCCAAGCCGCGCGACGTATGCTCAGACCGTGCCCGCGACAGATCAGGCCCGTTCGCCGCAGGCAATTCCAATCAGCGCATAAGCGATCTGGGCGGCGGTGAAGGGGGAGACATGGTCGCCTCGGCAGGGGGCCAACTCGACAAGATCTACGCCGACCACCCGCCGCCCCTTGAGCGCCGCGCGGATCAAAGCCAACGCCTGATAAAAGCCGAGCCCACCCGGGACGGGGGTTCCCGTCGCCGGCAGGATCGCCGGGTCGAGCCCGTCGACATCGAAGCTGAGATACACCGCCTCGGGGAAATCCTCGGGCAGCGCCACCTCCATGACCTGCCCGGTGACCAGCATCTCAGCGTCGCAATACCACACGCCCAGCCGCTCGCGCGCCGCAGCCTCCTCCGACGACAGCGCCCGCACGCCGAGCTGCGCCAGCCGGTGGCCGGCCTCCGTCAGAAGATGCATGACGGAGGCATGGGAATGGGGCTCGCCCTGATAAGCCACGCGCAGATCCGCATGGGCGTCGATCTGGAGAATGCCGACAGGGGCGCCGAGGGCCTGCGCGACCCCGGTGACGGCGCCGTAAGTGAGGGAATGCTCCCCGCCGAGGGTCATTGGGATGCAGCCGGCGCGCGCAGCGGCCTCGGTGCGGCCGGCAATCCGGGCCATGACCTCGGGCAGCGGACCGTCGCAAGCGACCGCCGCCTCGGTATGGATGCCCGCGGCACAGGGCTCGGCGCCGCGCCACAGCCGTTCGAGCTCCTGGCTCGCGGTCAGGATCGCCGCAGGCCCGCCTGCGGTACCCGCACCGTAGGAGACCGTTCGCTCCAGCGGCACGGGGATCACCCGGAGGCGCGCGGTTTCGGGGGCCGCCTCGGCGGGGGTGAGCTCGGAGGCGAGAAAGCCCGGCGCGCTCACGACAGCCGCCCCTCGAAATCCGACTGGCCAAAGCGTCGGATGACCTCGACCCGGTCCGCCTCCGGGTCCCAAAGCGCGAGCGCAGGGAGCTGCACGCCGTTGAAGGTCGTTGTCTTGACCATCGAGTAATGCGCCTGATCGAGGAACGCGAGACGGTCGCCCGGGCGCGGCATCTCGGCAAACCGATAGGTGCCGATCACGTCGCCCGCCAAGCAGGACGGCCCGCCGAGGCGCACGGCAATCCCCTCCTCCGGTTCGCCCAGAAGTGCCGGGCGATAGGGCGCCTCGATCACGTCGGGCATATGGCAGGTGGCGGAGACATCGAGGATCGCAATCGGCCCATCGTTCTCGATCACATCGAGGACCTCGCCGACGAGGATGCCGGCATCGAGCGCGACCGCTTCGCCGGGCTCAAGGAAGATCCGGCAGCCGGTTTCCTCTGCGACGCGGCTCAGGAAGGCGGTCAGCGCCGTGCGGTCGTAATCGGCCCGGGTGATGTGGTGCCCGCCGCCGAGATTGATCCAGTCGAGCCGTCCCCAATAGGGCGCAAGCGCCGGGCCGACAGCCTCCCAGGTGCGCTTGAGGGGGGCGAAGCCCTGCTCGCAAAGCGTGTGCATATGCACCCCCGCATGGCCCTCGAGATGGTCGGGCTCGAGGCGCGAGACCGGATGGCCGAGGCGCGATCCGGGAGCGGCCGGGTCGTAGCGGGGGATCTCGCCTTCGGAATGCTCCGGATTGATCCGCAGGCCGGTGTCGGCGCCGCCCTTGCGCGCGGCCGGGGCGAAGCGCACCGCTTGCGCCGGAGAGTTGAACACCACCGTGTCGGATAGGGCGGCGATCTCGTCGATCTCGGACGCCTTGTAGCCCGCGGCGAAGGTCTCGACGATCCCGCCGAAATGCCGCCGTCCGAGCCGCGCTTCCCAAAGCCCCGACGCACAGGTGCCTTGGAGATGGCGCATGAGGATCGGCGCAGTGGCCCACATGGAGAAGGCCTTGAGCGCCAGCAACACCGTGGCCCCGGAGGCGGTCCCGATCTCGCCAAGCAGGCGGGCATTCGCCTCGAGCCGGGCCGTGTCGACGACGAATGCGGGGGAGGGCACGCGCGCGAGATCGAAGCGCGCGAAGGCGCCCGGATCGCCCGCCTGGGTCTGCATCACCACTTGATCCATCGCTGGCCTTTCGAGCTTTGGCCCCGCGCCTCCGGGGGCCGATGGGGGGCGTGCCGTCGACGCCTGCGCGCCGGATGCCCGGGTGGGTGGGGCCCCCGAAGGCGCGGGGCCGTCC
>JBHJGY010000015.1:0-42493 GCA_050331335.1 Pikeienuella sp. | reverse complement strand
GGTTCATCGGCCGGGACCGCCTCTGCGGTCGCCGGCGCCTGCGGCGACGGGGTCGCCCCCCCCGTCCCCAGCCCCAAGCTCAGCCCGAAACCCCCACCCAGGCCCGCCGGGGCCTTGGGGTCCCCCCCCGGCGGGGTCGGCGCTGGGGGGGGCGCCTTTTGGGGCCGGCTGACAACGGATGTGGCGGAAATGTTCGGGTGCCCGGGCGTGGGCGCTGGACCTGCGGTGGGCGCAACTGCGGGGCCCGCGCCAGGCTCCGGGGGCTTCGGTGGCGCGCTGGGCCTCTCCGCCAGCCCCGAGCCGACGCCGACCGAGCCTGCGCCGGTAACTTCGGCGACGACCCCGCCTGAGGGGGATCCCAAGGCCCCGGCGGGCCAGGGTGGCGGTTTCGGGCTGAGCTTGGGGCTCGGGACGGGCGGGGCGACCCCGTCGCCGCAGGCGCCGGCGACCGCAGAGGCGGTCCCGGCCGATGAACCGGCTGAGCCCGCCGGCCAGGCCCCCGCACCCGGCTTCTCCCTGTCGCTCGGTTTGGGCGCGGGCGCATCGGCCGAGCTGCCGGCACCTGAGGACGATGGCGGGACGGTCAGCCCGCCGGCGGCCCCTAGTGCCGGTCTTGGCCTCCAGGACGAGCCCCCTGCCGCCGTGCAGACCGATGACCGCGCGGCCGCCATGCTGCCGAGCGGCCCGCGTCCGATGAAGCGCGCGGATCTGCCGGAGCTCGACCGGCGCTTGCTCACCCTGCCCGGCGCCACCATCGCAGCGGCCCCCGGCACCGGGCAAGGCACGCCGCTGCCGGCCTTCTCCATCTTCTACGTTTACGACGAACTGGTGGAGGCGGGGCAGACCTGGCTGCAGATCGGGCGCTCGGCGGCGGGACAGATCGATGGCTGGATCAACGCCGGCAGTGCCGAGGACTGGCGGACCATGCTTGTGATGGAATACGCGGCGAAGGGCGGGCGCTCGCCGGTTCTGTTCTTCAAGCGGCGCAACGAGCTGATCCAGTTCGTTCGCGACCCGCTTGTGGCCGAAGAAGCGGCGCTTGCCTATCAAGACATCGAAGTTGGCGATTACGACGGGGACTATTTCGTTGCGATCGAGCCTTCGGTCGATGTCGACCCGGACGCGACCTATTTGATGCCGATCCTTGCCCACCACGAGGACATGTTCGACACCCTAGATCCCGTCACGCTCGTCGAAGTAGCCGGGCTGAATCTCGATGCTGACGGCATGGTACAGCAGGATGTTTCGGAGGCCGAGAACTTCGCGGCGCCGCGCCGCTCGGGCGCGATGCGCGACTTCCGCTACGGCGTCGTCTTCGCCATCGACACGACCTCCTCGATGGGCCGCTATATCGACCACACGCGAGCGGTTGTGGAGGAGGTGATCGGCGCTTTCGTCCAGGCCGATCTGATCCACGCGGTCGATTTCGGCCTTGTCGGCTATCGCGACAACACCTCGCCCAACCCGGCGATCGACTATGTGACCCGCATCTACCAACCGCTCGCGCCCGGGGCCGCTTTCAACGAGGTGCTCGCGAATTTCGAGGCGATGGCGCCGGTGACCGTGTCCACTCAGGACTGGGACGAGGACGCCTTTGCCGGCCTCGACGTGGCGATCAACGGGATGGACTGGGAGCCCTATGGGTTCAGGATGGTGATCTTGATCACCGATGCTGGGGCGCGACGGGGCACCGATCCGATGGCCGCCAATCCGCAATACGACGTGATCAACATCCTGGAGAATGCGGAGCGGCGCGGCGTGGCGTTGGCGGTGATGCATCTGCTTACGCCTGAAGGGGCAAGGGCCGGCAACATCGCCCCGGCGCAAGAGATCTATGCCCAGATCTCGCAGACGGGCGATGTGGCGACGCAGAAGTATTTCCCGGTCGACACCACCCAGGGCGAGGCGTTCTTGGGCGAGATCCGCGCCTTCGCCGAAAGCCTTGTCGGAGCGGTCTCCGCCTCGGCCCGCGGGCGTCGGGTCGAGCGCCAGGAGGAAGTGGCGAGCCTTGGCGATGCGCTCGTCAACGAGGTCTTCCGGGCCCAACTCGAATATCTCGGCGCAGCACAGGGTCAGGCGGCGCCGCGGTTCTACCGCGCCTGGGCGGCGGACAGAGACCTCGCCGATCCCCTTACCAGGTCCCTTGAGGTCAAGGTCTTCGTCACCCGCCAGCAGCTCTCGGCCATGATGGAGGGCGCCGAGACCATTCTTGCAGCCTATGAGGCCCAGGAGACGGGCGGTGGCGATTTCTTCGAGATGATGCGCAGCTTTGCCGCGCAAAGCGCCGTGGAGGGGGCGGGGGCGCGCTCGCTCGACGAGGCGGGCGCCTTGTTCCCCTCCTTTCTCCAGGCACTGCCCTACAAATCGGATTTCCTGGCGCTCGATGCCGATACCTGGTCGGCAGGCGGACCTTCGCGCCAGCGCGAGCTTACCGAGGTGCTGCGCAACAAGCTCCTGGCGTATCGCGACATTGCCCAGTCGGAGATCGGCTGGGTCGATCTCGGTGCGGGCAGCCGGGCGGAGGATGTCTATGCGGTAGGCCTCGAGCTGCTGCCGTGAGCCTCGGCACTGGCGGCGACCCGGTCCTCCAGATCGCGGGGCTCGTCTTCCGCCGGGGTCCGCAGGAGGCGGCTTTCCGGCTCTCGCTGCCTGCGCTGATCTTGTCGCGCGGCGACTTCGTGGCCCTCGCCGGGGAGAGTGGGTCAGGTAAGTCGACGCTGTTAGACCTCATCGGCCTCATTGCGGTGCCCGATCGGGTCGAGCGCTTCACTCTGGCCGGGCAGGAGCTTGCGCCAGCCTTGGGGCGTGGCGATCTCGAGACGGTGGCGCCGGCCCGCCGGCGCTCCGTGGGCTACATTCTCCAGCAGGGCGGGCTGCTGCCCTTTCTGACCGTGGCCGACAACATTGCGGTGACCGCGCCAACCGACCGGCCCGCCCCCCTGGCCGTGGTCGCGCTGGCGGAGCGCCTCGGCATCGCCGGTCTCCTTGAGCGTAAGCCGGACGCGATCTCCATCGGCCAGCGGCAGCGCGTGGCGATCGCTCGGGCGCTGATGGGCGATCCGTCGGTCATCTTGGCGGACGAGCCGACAGCCGCGCTCGACCCGCCCACAGCCCGGGCAACGTTGGCGCTGCTGAAGGAGATCGCAGCGGAACGGGGGACAGCGGTGCTGATGGCCTCCCACTCGTGGGCGCTGATCGAGGAATTCGCGCTCCCGGTCGTAGCCGCCGCGCCCGATCCGGAGGCCGGTCCCGCTGCCGTGCGCTTCGCTCCCGCCCAAGGGTGCCCGGCATGAACTCTTCCGCCGGCCCTGCCGCGCCTGCCATGGCCCTCCCGATCTGGCGGATCGCCATTGCCGATCTCGCCCATGAGTGGCCCTCCAGCGCCGTGGCGGTCCTGTCGGTTACTGTGGCGCTCGCGCCGCTGTTGATCCTTCTCGGCCTTTGGCTCGGGGTCGTCGAGACCATGCGGACGCAACTCACCGCCAATCCTGCAAATCTTGAGCTCAAGCATCTCGCTGTGGCGCGGTTGCCGGACGGCTTCTTCGAGGCCGCGCAGAGCCGGCCTGGGGTGGGCTTCGTCGTGCCGCGCACCCGTTATGTCAACCTCCAGGTCACCCTGGCCAACCGGGCGGATCTCGAAGCAAGCCCGACGGATGTCCTCCTTGCCCCCACCGCCTCAGGCGACCCGATGCTCGGTTTTGCGGGTGTCGCCGTGCCGAGCGGTGACCGGATCGTGCTGGGCGCGCGGGCGGCAGAGGCTCTGCGGGTCGCGCCCGGCGCCCAGGTGACGCTCATCCTCTCCCGCATCGTCGAGGGCGGATCGGCCCGCGAGCGCGTGCCGCTTCGCCTCACGGTGCATGCGGTGCTGCCAGCGGAGATCGAGAACCGGCCGCGGGCCTATGTGCCGCTTCCGGTGCTGCTCGACATCCAGAACTACCAGGAATGGGTCGCGGTGCCGGATCGGGGCTGGTCCGGCGGGCCTGCGCGCGGCGACGACTGGGGTGGCTTCCGCCTCTATGCCGCGACGATCGATGATGTGGAGCCGGTTCGCCGTTGGCTCGTCTCGCTGGGCCTCGATGTCCGCTCGGAAGCCGCACGGATCGCCTTCGCCGAGCGGGTCGACCGCGATCTCGGCATCCTCTTCTTCGCGATCTTCACCCTGACTTTGGTCGGCTATGCGGCGACGATCGGGCTCAGCCAGGTGGCGAGCGTCGCGCGCAAGCGTCGCGTGCTCGCTGTATTGCGGCTCATCGGCTACGGTGCGCGGGCGATCGCGCTCTTGCCGTTGCTGCAGGGCGTTCTGCTCGCCTTCGCAGGTGCTCTCGCGGCGATCCTCGTGTACCATCTCGCGCAACCGGTGATCGGAGCGTTGTTCCGAGACATCGTGCCGGGCGAGGGATCTCTGATGCGGCTGCCGTTGACCCATGCGGCGGGCGCATTGCTCGGTACTGTTGCGGTGGCGGGGTTGGCGAGCACGGTCGCGGTGCGGCAGGCGCTGGCCATATCCCCCTCGGAGACGTTGAGAGAGGCCTGACATGCCCCGAACCGACACTCTGGTCGCCTGTTCGATCGCTAGATTCGGCGGTTTGCTCGCCACCACGCTGATGATCGTGGGGGCCAGCGCGGCACCTGCCCAGAACCGCCCCCCCGCCTGTGCCTTCGACGACCCCGCCAGAGCCGTGGCGCTCGGGCGCGAGGAGGCCGCTGTTTGCGTGCCGCTCGACCGGGAGAATGCGCGGCCGGAGCGCTTGGTACTGCCGATGCCTTGTGGCCATGTCATGCATTTCAAGCGGATCGATGTTCCCGTCGAACACATCTTGGATCACGAGCCGGCCCGCTTCGGCGACCCCAACGCGGCCTCCGGGAGTGCGGCCCAGGCCGCGGTGGTGGCACCCTGGTACGACGTCCTCTCCGGTGCCTTCTCCGTGCGCGACGCGGCTGGCGAGGTGACCGACCGGGCCTACTATTTGGCGCAATACGAGGTGACAATCCCCCAGTGGCGGCTGTTCGAGACCGGTGTCTTTGCGGCAGGGCCCGCCGCCTACGACCCAGCATCGCCGGCCTGTGCCGACCATCTCGCATGGATGGCAGCGGCATCGCCGCGTGACGGCTATGGCCGGGCCGATATGGTGCTGCCGCAGACGGGCTTGTCCTGGTTCGACGCGGTGGCCTTTTCCCGCGCCTACACCAACTGGCTGTTGCAGATCGATAAGATCCTCGTTGAACAGGGTGACCGCCCCGTGCTGCCCTGGCAGGACGGCTCCTCTGGCTTCATTCGCCTGCCGACCGAGGCGGAGTGGGAATTCGCCGCCCGTGACGGGCAGATCGGCCCCGACGCCCAGAACCGCCGGCTGCATCTGGTGAACCGTGACGGGGTCGAGACGGTGCCGGCGCTCGGAGCTATCGCGCAGACCGAGGGCTGGGGCGGGCATGCGGTCTCCGGCGTCGGCCGGCTGGAGCCCAACTTGCACGGCATTCACGACATGTTGGGCAATGCCGAAGAATTCGCGTTGGAGCCGTTCCGCGCCACCAGGCCGGACGGCCTTCATGGTCAGCGTGGCGGGGCAGTCCTGCGTGGCGGCTCCCCGGCAACGCCCGATTCCCATATCGCGCTGGGCTACCGGCGTGAGTCGGCTCTGTTCGGTCCCGATGGCGAGGTAAAGGAACCACAAGGCGGGGCGCGCATGGCGGTCTCGGCGCCGTTCTTCGTCTATGGCGCCCGGGCTGACGCCCCTTTCGCTTTCGACCAGCTGTCCAACACCGCCCTCGACGACGCGCTCGCGGTCAGCCGCGAGCGGCTGACCGGTCGGGTAGAGGGGGTCTCCGACTTTGAGGACCTGGTCGCGCGCATCCGCGAAAACCCGGTCGCCAACCCCGATGCGCAGCGGTTGCTGGAGGCGGGGCTCGCGCTGCTCGAGCGGTCCTCAGCCGAGAGCGCGACCGCGGCGCGCGAGGCATTGCGCCAGCGGCTGATCTCCGGGGCTGCGTTGTCCGCATCGATCTTCCGCACCGGCGCCAATGTCTTCGACGCCTGGACCCGCTTCGGACAAATCAGCGAAAAGATCCTGGCAAATCCGAATTTCGCCGGCGCCAAGCGGGAAGACGCGATCGCTCGGATCGAGGCGGCCCGGGCGCAACTGGAGCTGCGCGAGCGCGAGATCGAGGAAATCTACGCCACCTATCTCGAGAACCTCGCCGCGCTGGCCATCGAGCCCGATGCTAAGCTCCTCGCCCGGGTCGAGGAGGAGGTCGCCGAGCGGTTCGCCGCGCCGGAGCTTGCCCAGCTCGCTAAGGCGTATCAGATGCAGGCGTCCCATCTCGCCGAATGGCGCCAGCGCGGCGCCAGGGACGAGGACATGTCGGTCCGCTGGCTCTATGAAATTGACGAATACCGCGACCGCCGCGACGTTCAGAGGGAGAATTAATGCCGAGGATCCGCGCCGCCCACGCCCTGCTCACAGCTGTAGCCTTCGGCTTCGCTCTCGGCGTAACTCTGCCCGCCGCCAGCCAGTCCCGCGCGCCAGGTAACATCCAGCAGGCGCTTCTCGCCGTCGAGGAAGCGGAGCTGCGAGAGCGGATCATGACCACGCTCGCCGTAGCCGAGAGTGTCCGGCTGAGGGGCCGCACCATCTTGGTGGCCATGAGCGAGATCGGGCGGGTCCGGCGGCGGCTTGAAAAGATCGATCCGACCTCGCCCAACCGGGCGGCCTTCGAAGAGCGCCTGCGTAAGGTGGAGCAGCGCCGGGTCGAGCTCGACCGCGAAGTGGATGAGGAGTTCCTCTCCTATCTGGAGCTCGTCTCCGAGATTGCCGGCGAGGTTTGGACCCGGGTCGACCGCGTGGGCGACGAGCTCAGCGCCGGCCTCGCAGAGCGCCGCTTGGCCCAGCTGGTGAAGCTCTATCCCGTGGTCCGGAGCCACATCCAGGAGTTCAACCAAGCCGAGACCGTCACGCGCGCGATCACAGATCGCTGGCGCCGCGAGGTGGACGACACTTACGAGATGCGGCAGCAACGGTTGCGGGCAGCCCCGCCGCCGGAGCCGTCGCTGGCCAATCCAGTGGAGACCGAGGAGGACATTTGATGGGTATCGGGGGAATTCAGATGCGGCAGTCCGGGGGGATCGGCCGAGTCGCGCCCGTGTTTTGGCGTGCGCTTCTCGGGCTTCTGCTCGCGGGGTCTCTGGTGGTGCAAGGCTGCACGATCCCGGCCGCAGGGGTTGACGCGAACGACTTCTGCTCGCGCAATCGACAGCCGCTCGTGGATGAGATCCAGCGCTTCAACGACACGATCGCGGTCGGTGCGTTGGGCGGTGCCCTGGCAGGTGCCGCGATCGGCGCGGCGGCAACAGGCGACATCACAGGCGTTTTGATCGGCGCCGCCGCCGGCGCGCTCGCCGGTGGCGCTGGCGGCTATCTGCTCGCCAAGCAGCGCCAGGCCAACACCGCCGCCGAGGTTGCGCAGGCGATCAACCAAGACGTTCGCGCAACCCGCGGTTGGGTCTCGAGCGTCTCCGAGGGCATCCGTCGACTGAACACTTGCCGGGCCAACGAGGTCAACGAGCTGCGCCGCAAGATCCAGTCCGGCGAGCTCGCCGGCGCTGCTGCCCAGGCCGAGCTCGCGGTGCTGCGCGAGCGAATCGCCGCCGACCGGAAACTGGTCAACCAGGTGATCGGCAAGATCGACGAAAACCAGGGCGCCTTCGCGGACGCGTTGGCGAAGACGCAGGGCGTCGAGCGCGACTTGGTCGTCTCGAGCCGGGTGCAGAACTACGAGCCCCGGGTCGTCAGCGGTCGCAGCGGCGGTGGGGGCGGCGTCGTCCCGGGGATCTCGAGCCCGGGCGGGCAGACACGCTATGCGACCGCTGGTGTCAATGTGCGCTCGGGTCCTGGCACGAATTTCGGCCGGATCGGCACCTTCGGCAAAGGCCAGCGTGTCGGCTTCCTCGGCGATGCAGGCGGCGGCTGGTCGCGTGTGGCCGCGGGCAACGGCGAAGGGTTCGTCGCAAGCCGGTTCCTATCGACCTCGCGGCCTGGTGGCGCCGTTGCATCGGGCGGAGAGTTCACCGTGCCGCGGGTTCAGACGCAGCAGGTGGCCCGACCCGGCAACGACCTGGAGGCCCTGTACCAGGACGCGGCCAATGTGCAGGCGGAAGATGCGGCCTTCGAGGCGGAGATCAATCAGGAGATCGACGGCCTCGAGGCCTTGGTCCGCTGATCGCCTGAGCGAGACGACAAGGAGACTGCTTGCGGCCAGGCTATGGCCGCGGGCATCTGATCGCGAGAGGGAGGAGGCGCGCGATGGCGCCATCAACCGCGGCGAAATCGGCAATGGCGGCGTGCCTGGGGCTCACCGTGGCGGCCTGCGCCGCCGCGCCGGTGCCAGGCCCGCCGCAGATCGCCCCCCCGCCACCCACGGCCAGTCGGGCCGAGCTCGAGGCGGCGCAGCGGGAGATCGAGCGGCTGCGCGCCGAGATGTCCGAGCTCCGCGAGGATGAGGCGGCGTTCCGACGGAGCCTCGATGCGGACCTTGCGGAAATCGAGCGTCGATTGGCGGAGACGCCGGAGATCTGAGACCCCGGCGCCGTCCACTGGACGAGAGGCGGGGCAGGCGAAGGGGAATGCGCATATGGCGAGGGCGACGCTATTTTGGGCCGGGCTCGGGGCGATCGCCCTGGGGCTCGCCGCATCTGCCTATCTTGTGCTGGGGCCTCAGCCGGTGCCGGTGCCGGCGCGGGTGCCGGGATCTGGGACCCAGCCTGAGGCCGCGACAGAACCGCCGGCCTCGCGCGAGATGACGGCGGATGAACGCGCGCTGGAACAGGAGTTGCCCTATCTCGAAGCGCTGACCGAGTGAGCCCGGGGCGGGCGCTGCCGAGAGCTGCCTTGCCGGTGCCATTGCGCCTGGCAGGGACATGCAATCAGGGAAACAGCCATGAGAACCGCCAAGCGCACCCGCCTCGCCCTCCGTGCCGGCGCCACCGCAATCCTCGCAATCGGGTTCATCGCTCAACTCGGCTTCCTGCTTTCGAGCACCGACCGCCGGCCGGCCAATGTCGTCTGGAACGGCGCGCAAGCTGAGGTCGTCGAGGTGATCGCCGCCGAGCTCAGTGCGCTGGAGCAGCTCGCCCGCTAGGCCGGATCGCTCGGCCTTCGGGCCCTTTCGCCGCTTAGACACGACCGCTATAGAGGCCCCACCTTAATTGGAGGGCTCTCATGGCGCGTATCCTCGTCACCTCAGCGCTGCCCTATATCAACGGCGTGAAACATCTCGGAAATCTGGTGGGCTCCCAGCTCCCGGCAGATGCCTATGCCCGCTATATGCGCGCGCGTGGCCATGAGGTGCTCCTCATCTGCGCCACCGATGAGCACGGAACCCCGGCCGAGCTCGCCGCAGCCAAAGCCGGCAAGCCCGTCGCGGAATACTGTGCTGAGATGTGGGCCGTACAGAAGGGCTTGGCGGACGGTTTTCGCCTGTCTTTCGACTGGTTCGGGCGGTCGTCCTCCGAGCGGAACCACCGCTTGACCCAGCAATTTGCGGGGCGCCTCGCCGAGGCAGGGCTGATCGAGGAGGTGACCGAGCGCCACGTTTATTCCAACGCGGATGCCCGCTTCCTGCCAGACCGTTACATTGAGGGGACTTGCCCCAATTGCGGCTATGAGCGTGCGCGCGGAGACCAGTGCGAGAACTGCACCAAACAGCTCGATCCCATCGACCTGATCAATCCGCGCTCGGCAATCTCTGGCTCGACCGATCTGGAGGTGCGGGAGACCAAGCATCTGAAACTACGCCAATCGGCGATGCGGGAGCGGCTCGACGCCTGGATTGCGTCGAAAACCGATTGGCCGCTCCTCACGACCTCGATTGCGAAGAAGTGGCTGCATGACGGCGAGGGGCTCCAGGACCGTGGCATCACGCGCGATCTTGACTGGGGGATCCCGGTCAAGCGGGGCGAGGCAGACTGGCCGGGGATGGAGGGCAAGGTCTTCTATGTCTGGTTCGACGCGCCGATTGAGTATATTTCCGCCACCGCCGAATGGGCCGATGCGACCGGGCAGGGGGAAGAGGCCTGGCTGCGCTGGTGGCGTGACGACCATGGCGCCGGGGACGTCCGCTACGTCCAGGTGATGGGCAAGGACAACGTCCCGTTCCATACGCTGCAATTCCCAGCAACCCTGATGGGGGCGAATTTCGACGGTGCCGAACCCTGGCATCTCGTCGATTTTATCAAATCGACCAACTGGCTAAATTATGAAGGTGGTAAGTTCTCGACTTCCCAAGGTCGTGGCGTTTTTATGGATCAAGCACTTGACTTATTGCCATCAGACTATTGGCGCTGGTGGCTTTTGGCGAATATCCCGGAGACTTCGGATAGCGATTTCACCTGGGAGGGTTTTACCGCGCAGGTAAATAAAGACCTTGCGGATGTGCTGGGCAATTTTGTCTCCCGCGTGACGAAGTTCTGTCGGTCCAAGTTCGGCGAGGCGGTGCCGGCCGGCGGGGAGATGGGGCCTGTCGAGGTCGAGCTAACGGCGGATATCGCTCGGCGCCTTACGGTTCTCGAGGCGCATTGGGAGGCCTTCGAGATCCGCAAGGCGGCCGCTGAGACCCGGTCGATCTGGGTGGCGGGCAACGAGTATCTGCAAGCCGCAGAGCCCTGGGCGGTGTTCAAGACAGACCCGACGCGTGCCGCAGTGATCATCCGCTTCGCCCTCAATCTGATGCGCCTTTATGGGATCGTTTCGCGTCCCTTTGTGCCGGATGCGTCGGACGCCATGTTGCGGGCGCTCGGCCGTGAGTCGGATGCGCTTGATTGGCCTGCCAGCGCGGAGGCGGCGATGAGCGCCTTGCCGGAGGGCCATCCGTTTACCGTTCCTGAAAACCTTTTCGCTAAGGTTTCGGACGCCGACCGTGAGTCGATGTCGGCCCGCTTTTCCGGACAGCAATCGTGAACGAGCTGCGGCTTGACGGTCGTAGAGCGAATGTCATACCCCACGCCCTGACGGGCGGCGGAGGGGGGCTCCGCCGATTGGGACGAGGCGCCAAGATGCCGCCAGCCCTATCGGGAGCCGCCGGTCATGCATCCCCTGCCTGCGCCGGCTGGTCCGGCGCGGACCACACAGAAATTCCAAGAGGACGGAGCCCATGGCGAATTTTCTGGTTACTACCTTCGAAGACGTTGTCGATCCCAATGATGACGTCTTTTCCTTGCGCGAGCAAGTCGCTGCAGCCAATGCCAATCCAGGTGCGGACCAGATTCTGTTCGTCTTTCCGAACCAGGACATCATTCCGATCAGCTTGAACTCGGCGATCCAGATCACCGACGACCTGGAGCTTGATGCCGAGGGTGATCTTCGCATCGTCGGCTCCGGCTCGGAGCGGATCTTCGAATTCACCGGCGGCGGCGAGTTGATCCTGCGAGACATGACCCTCGAAGGCGGTTCTGCAGCGACCGGCGGTGGCGGTGCGATTCTCTCCAACGGCAACGTGACGGTGGAAAACGTCACCTTCCTGGATAACGAGAGCCTCGGCCCAGGCGGGCATGGGGGCGCGATCAGTGCGAATGGCGACCTAACCATCATCGGGTCGAGCTTCATCAACAACCAGGCGGTGGGCAACGCGGCTTTCGGCGGCGCCGCCTACGCAACGGGGACGACAACGGTTTCCTCGCTCGTTGGCGACACCGGCGGGATCACCCGCACCACGCTTTTCCAAGATAACTCCACGACCGGGGCGTCAGGCGCCGGCGGTGCGCTTTACTCGCTCGGCCAGCTGAGCCTGTCCAACGCGGATTTCATCAACAACTCGACCACGGGCTTCGGCGCGACCGGCGGCGCGGTAACCGCCCAGTCCACCCTAATCGCCAATTCCGGCTCGTTCGAGGGCAACAGCACCGCTGGGAACAACTCCGGGGGCGGCGCGATCTTCGCCGGCGGGAGTGCAACGCTCAACGGCGTGAGCTTCACCGACAACCTGACCGGCAACAGCGAGACCACCGGCTCCGCGAGCCCGGGCGGTGCGGTCTTCGTCACCGGCGCGGCCAATGTCACCGACACAACCTTTGCACGCAACACCACAGGCGCGGATGCGTCGCCGGGCGGTGCACTCTTCTCGGGTGGGGTTGCGACCATTAGCGGTTCGAGCTTCGAGCAGAACGGCACCCTGGGCGCAGAGAGCTTCGGCGGGGCGCTGAGTGCGGCAATCGCGGAAATCAGTGGCAGCCTGTTCTCGCAGAACACGACGGTGGGCATCCGGGCCAGCGGCGGTGCGATTTCGGCCGACACGGAGCTGAACATCTCCACGAGCGAACTCACCAACAACTCGACATCGGGCACCGACGCCATCGGCGGGGCTGCCGTCGGGGGCATCGTGCAAATCGCGAATGCCGCCCTGCAGTCGATGGACAACACGCCGGGCGATACCTCGGACGATCCCGCGCCGATCTCGGGTAACGGCACAACGGGCGCCAATGCCAACGGTGGGGCCATCGCCGCGACCGTGAGCCTCACGGTCGACAGCAGCGACTTCGGCGAAAACTCGACGGAGGGCAGCGGCGCGCTTGGCGGTGCCTTGTTCTCGGCCGGCACCGCGGCGGTCACCTCTGCGGTGTTGAGCGGCAACGGCACCGAAGGGCAAGACGCTTCGGGTGGGGCGCTCTATGCGGTCGGGGCCGCGACGGTGTCGAGCGCCACGTTCCTGGAAAACACCACCGAGGGCGACAATGCCCGGGGCGGCGCTATCGCCAGCGCGGATCGTGTAACCCTCGATGTGGTGAACGTGCAGGACAACGGGACCGCCGGGACAAATGCGCCGGGTGGCGGTGTCGCGGCCTCTGGCGACCTGGTCGTGACGGCGACGACGATCACAGGCAACGACACCGAGAATGACAACGGGCGCGGGGGCGGGCTCTATACCGATGGCAACCTCTTCGTCGTGAGTTCGACCATCAGCGGCAACACCACCTCGGGCACCGACGCGGAGGGGGGCGGCGCCTACTCGGTCGGGAATGCGACGTTCTCGAACGGGACGGTCGCCGCCAACACCACCGCGGGGACGACCTCGCAGGGCGGTGGGCTCTATGCCGGTGGCGACGTCACGATCTTCAAGTCGACCTTCACGGGCAACCGGACCGATGGTGCGGATGCCGAGGGCGGTGCGCTCTACTATGACGGCAGCGCGATCTTTGGCGACAGCCTCTTCCTTGGCAACCTCGCCGCCGGAGCTCTCAGCGGTAACGAGATTGCCACCGGCGTGGCTGAGCCCACCCAAGAGATCCGCGGCCAGATCATCGTGGGTGGCGGGGAGATTACCGGCGACCAGGTCTTCGCCGAGACGGTGGATCTGAGCGACGGGATCAGCGCTGGTGTCCTCGCCGACAATGGCGGCCCGGTTGCAACGGTGGCGCTCCTTCCGCAGAGCACGAACCCTGCGCTCGACGTGGGGCTGACCAACCTGCTCAGCGAGCCGGGTCAGCAAGTCGACCTGAACGGCGACGGTGACACCAGCGACTTGATCAGCACCGATGCCCGGGGCGAGGGCTTCGACCGCTCCTTTGACATTCCCGGTGTCGGCATGGATACCTCTGACTTTGGGGATCTCGGCGCGGTCGAGGCGACCGAGGCAAACCGCTTGCCTGTGCTGACCCCGATCACACGCATCGTCAGCGAAAGCGGTGCGCCGACCACCGTGGCCGTGTTGGATGGCCTGGTCGATCCGGACGGAAACACCCTCGAGCTCCTCGAGATTAACGACATGACCGATATCCTCGGCCAGGCCACGATCGACGCCGAGGCCGACACCGTCACCTACGACCCGGCAGGCAATCTCGATTTCCTGAGCGAAGGCGAGGAGAGCGTCGAGGAGGTGTTCTACACGGTAAGCGACGGCAACGGCACCATTGTGGGGCAGCTTCTGGTGACCGTCACCGGCGAGAACGACGCGCCGCTCGCCGCGGACGATGATCGCGCAGTCGATGCCACTGCCGGCGAGACCACTTTCGATGTGGTTGCTGCGAGCGTGATCGACCCGGACGCAAACGACACCGTTGTTATCTCCGGCCTCTCCCCGCTCAGCATCGTCGAGGGCGATCGTGCGGAATTCGGTACGCTCGCCATCAGCGATGATGCCACCGGGCTGGTCTTTAATCCGGGCGCCGATTTCAACGATCTCGACGTCGGCGAAACCCGGACGGTGCAAGCGACCTACACGGTGACGGACAGCGAACTCGCAAGCGACACCGGGCTGATCAGCATCACGGTGACCGGCGTTGAATTCGAGAACACGCCACCGGTCGCGGCGAACGACGCGGCCGGGCTCGACGCCGATGACGGTCCGCTGACCATCGATGTGCTGGCCAACGACACGGATGCCGATGGGGGCTCGCTCACCATCACGTCGGTCGGCGCGCTGTCGGCCCTCTCTGGCAGCTTCGAAGCTCTCGGGACCCTCTCGATCGCAGAGGACAATCTGTCCCTGGTCTATGATCCGGGCGAGGCCTTCGACACGCTCCCGATCAACGAGAGCGCCCTTCTTCAAGCAGACTACACGGTCTCCGACGGCCAAGGCGGGAGCGCGACGGCGACAGTGACGATCACCGTCGATGGTGTCGCTGTGCCAAACAACCCGCCCCTGGCCCAAGACGATACAGCAACCACCGAAACGGGTGCTACGGTTCTGGTCGATGTGCTCGCGAATGACACCGACCCCGATCTCGACCCGCTGACCGTCACGCTTCTCACCTCTCTCGACCCCGAAGTGGGGACGGCCATGGTCACAGAGGCCGGCGGGGTGGTGTTCCGCTCGGCCGCGGAGTTCGAGGGCTTGGTCACGATCGACTACCAGATCGACGACGACGCCCCCCAGGAGATCGCGCCGCAAGCCATCGCCACCGCAACGCTGGAGATTACCGTCGGCCCCGCAACGCCGGCGCCCGACGGGATCACCCTCGGTGAGGCGCAGACGATTGCCTATCTCTACGAGGCCGGGCTCGACCGCGATGGCGATATCGACGAGCCGGGGCTGAATTTCTGGATCGACCGCCTCGCAGAGGGCGTCCCGCTGGAGGCGATCGCGAACGCCTTCCTGGAGTCGGAAGAGTTCGAAGAGAGCTTCGGCGACATCGAAGAGCTGGAAACTCTCGAGTATGTCGATCTGCTGTTCGCCAATGTGCTCGAACGGCCAGGCGACGATTTGGGCCGCGGCTTCTGGCTGGGCAGGCTGGCCGATCCGGACTTCACCGAGGCCAACGCGCTGATCGAGTTCGCCATCTCGCCGGAGAATTTGGCGGGCTCGCCGGCGGTGGCAGATCTAAGCTACGACACGAACACGGGCGACTGGGTGTTCGCCTGACGTACAATCCCCGAGCCCGGCCCACCGGGCTCACCGAACGCGGCCTTCGCTGAAGCTGAATAGTGCCATGCCGACGATCACGATCGGACCCAGCAGGACGATCGAGGAAGCATCGAGGGTGGCAAGGCTGTGCAGCAGCTCTTCCCACAGCGCTGGGCCGTGGCCGGGGGCATAGTGGTGGGAAACGCCGAGATTGGCCAAACTAACTTGCATTGCTCCGTCTCCTGACAACTTATGGGTGTTGCTGGGGGCGGAGCAAGCGCCATGCCGAAAGCTGTTATCCGAGCGCGCCGGCCGGAGCTTTCTTCTTGGGATTTACCTCAAATTTTCAAAGACTTGAGCGCGAGGTCAGGGCCTGCGCCCCCCCGCCTCCTCCCTCCGCCCACCCACCCAGCGGTCGGAGGCGGGTGGGCGCATCGGCGTTGCGGGACGCATGGATGTTCGGCGCCGGCGCGCTCACACCAGCGTCTCCTTGGTGGTGGAGAGGGTGAGGTCGGGCCAGTCGCGCACCACGCGGTCGATGTCCCACTGCATGCGCGTCATGTAGACCGGGTCGCCGTCGTGGTCCTCGGCCATATGGCCCTTGTTGGTGTTCATGAACCGCTCCAGCGTCTCCTTCGGCCCGGTCACCCAGCGCGCAGAGCTGAACTGGGTCGCCTCGAAGCGCACCGGCAGGCCGTATTCGAGCTCGATCCGGCTCGCCAGCACCTCGAATTGCAGCGCGCCGACGACGCCGACGATATAGGCCCCGCCGATCATCGGCTTGAAGAGCTTCGCCGCCCCCTCCTCGGCAAACTGCATCAGCGCCTTGTCGAGATGCTTGGCCTTCATCGGGTCGCCCGCGCGGACCTGCTGCAGGAGCTCCGGCGCAAAGGCCGGGATGCCCGCGAAGCGCAGATCCTCGCCCTCGGTCAGCGCATCGCCGATGCGCAGCTGCCCGTGATTGGGGATGCCGATGATGTCGCCCGCCCAGGCATCGTCCGCCACCTCGCGCTCGGCGGCGAGAAAGAGTACCGGGTTGGAAATCGCCATCGGCTTGGCCGAGCGGACATGGCGCAGCTTCATGCCGCGCTGGAAATGTCCCGAACAGAGACGCAGAAACGCCACCCTGTCCCGATGCTTGGGATCCATGTTCGCCTGCACCTTGAAGACGAAGCCGGACACCTTGCCCTCGTCTGCGGTCACCTGGCGCGAGACCGCGCGGCGCGGCTGCGGCGGGGGCGCGAGGCGTCCGATCCCGGCCAGCAGCTCCTGGACGCCGAACGAGTTGATCGCCGAGCCGAACCAGATCGGCGTCATGTGCCCTTCGAGCACCGCCTGGGGGTCGAGCGCCGGCAAGAGCCCGCGGGCCATCTCGACCTCCTCGCGCAGAAGCTCCGCCCGGTCCTGGGGGATATGCGCCTCCAGGGCGGGGTCTTCGAGCCCCTCGACCGCCACGCTCTCGGCCTTCTTGTTGCGGTCGGCCCGGGACATCAGCTCCAACCGGTCGCCGAGGAGATCGTAGGCGCCGAGGAAGTCCCGCCCCATGCCGATCGGCCAGGATGCCGGCGAGACGTCGAGCGCGAGGCTCTCCTGGATCTCGTCGATGATCTCGAAGGTGTCGCGGCTTTCGCGGTCCATCTTGTTGCAGAAGGTGAGGATCGGCAGGTCGCGCAGGCGGCAAACCTCGAAGAGCTTTTTGGTCTGGCTCTCCACCCCCTTGGCGCCGTCGATCACCATGATCGCCGCATCGACCGCGGTCAGCGTCCGGTAGGTGTCCTCTGAGAAGTCCTCGTGGCCCGGCGTGTCGACGAGGTTGAGCCAAAACCCGTTCCACTCGAAGGACATCGCCGAGGCCGAGACGGAGATGCCCCGCTCCTGCTCCATCTTCATGAAATCCGAGCGGGTGCGCCGGGCCTCGCCCTTGGCGCGCACCTGTCCCGCCATCGAGATCGCGCCGCCATAGAGCAGGAGCTTTTCCGTCAGCGTGGTCTTGCCGGCATCCGGATGGGAGATGATGGCAAAGGTCCGCCGCCGCGCGATCTCGGGCGGCAAGTCCGGCTGGTTGTGTCCCTTGTCGAGCATACCGGGGGTATACCTACAGCTTCGCCGCTTCGTCCATAGCGTCCCCTGGCTTCAGGTGTTTTACGATAAGCTTGCCGACAAGTCCGCCTGCGCCGAAGCCGACAGCCCCCGCGATCAGGGCGCCCGCAACGCCGAAGCCGAGGATGATCCCGATCGGCACGGCGGCATCCATGAGGTTTTCAACTGCGAAGTACTCATTCAAATTGTACTCCAGACGCTGGATGGCCCTCTGCCCGCGGCTAAGCACCACTTTGGCCTGGGCCTCGCTGGTCGGTTCGCCGGGCGCGGGCAGGTTTTGCGCAATTGCGTCGACATCGTCGGTCAGCCCATCGAGCATTCCCTGGAGGCCGAGCTTGGCGTCCTCGCCGAGTGAATTGCTGGCTTGCACCGTGCCGCGATACGCGCCGATCTTGAGTTTCAGGTCTGTGGTGAGCAGCAAGAGTGCATCGCGGTTCTCGTTGATAAGCCGCTGCGTCTTGGCGATATCAGAAACTTCGTCAGGCGGATCGGCTTTTACCGGCTTTGGGTCGGTGTCGGCGTCGTCGAGCCAGTGGGCGGGGTGATCGAGGCCGGGCGGGATCTTGGTCCAGCGGTCGCCGAGCATCTGCTCAAGCTGGTCTTGCGTGAGGAAGCTGGCGGTGGAAAGATCGGTAGCATACTCCGGGGCGCTCAGCCGTATTGCCCCGCGAGATAGGCCGCGGTCGTCGGGTGGGCCGGGTCCTCGAAGACCCGCGCCGTCGGCCCCACCTCGATCAGCCGCCCGAGATTGAACATCGCCACCCGGTCGGAGATCCGCTTCGCCTGCTCCAGGTTGTGGGTGATGATCACCACCGTGAACTCCTCGGCAAGCTCCCGGATCAGCCGCTCGATATGGGCGGTCGCGATGGGGTCGATCGCCGAACACGGCTCGTCCATCAGCAGGATCTCGGGCTCGATCGCCAGGGCGCGGGCGATGCAAAGCCGTTGTTGCTGACCGCCCGAGAGCGCAAGCGCGCCCTCCTCGAGGCGCTCCTCCACCTCCTCCCACAGATCTGCACGTTCGAGGCAGCGCCGGACATGCGCGTCCATCGCCTGGTCGTTCTCGATGAGGCCATGCAGCCTCGGTGCATAGGCGACATTCTCATAGACCGAGCGCGGGAACGGGTTGGGCGCCTGCGCAACCCAGCCGAAGCGCCGGCGGATCGTGGGGGGATCGATCCCCGGCGCATAGAGGTCCTGCTCATGTAACGCGATCTTGCCCTCGAAGCGGGCGCCTCGGGTTCCGTCATGCATGCGGTTGAGGCATTTCAGCAGCGTCGTCTTCCCGCAGCCGGAGGGTCCGATAAAGGCGACGACCTCGCGCGGATAGAGTTCGAGATCGACGTCGATGAGCGCCTGGGTCTCGCCATAGAAGAAGTTCGCGTCTTCAATGCGCAGGACCGGCGGCTCGTTGCGGCCTGAGGGGTGTACGATGCGCTCGCGGTGTGCGGCGCTGTTCTCCGAGATATCGAAGCCGCTGGACATGTGGGCGGTCTCCCTGATGATTTGCGAGCAGGCTGCCAAGCCGGGCCTGCCCCCGCCTTGATCCAAGTCTAGCCCTGGCCGCGCGGATTCGGCGCCTTGCAAGTGCCAAGGCGGATTGCTAACTCATTTCTTGATAGGACAACTCGGATACTGGCAGATGACCGTCATGCCCGCGACCCCTCTGCATCCCGCCTCCGCGACGGCCGCCGCCCTCGCGCCGCGGCTTTCCCTCGAAGCCGTGTCGCTGAACTTCGACGGGCATGGGCGCGCTGCGGTAGACGGGGTGGATCTCGCCATTGGCGCCGGTGAGGTGGTGTGTCTTCTTGGGCCGTCGGGCTGCGGCAAGTCGACAACGTTGCGCATCGCGGCCGGGGTCGAGCGTCAGGATGCAGGCCGTGTGCTGATCGATGGCCGTCCGGTCTCCGACGATCGCCGCCACCTGCCGCCAGAGGCGCGGTCCGTGGGGCTGATGTTCCAGGATTACGCGCTGTTCCCCCATCTCACCGTTGCCGAGAACGTCGCCTTCGGGCTGAAGGGCCCGGCCGCGCGGGACCGCCGCGCGATTGTCTCGGGGTATCTCGACCGTGTGGGCCTGGCGGGTTACGAGGCGAAATACCCTCACCAGCTCTCGGGCGGGGAACAGCAGCGGGTGGCGCTGGCCCGAGCGCTTGCACCGAAGCCGCGCGTGATGTTGATGGACGAGCCGTTCTCAGGGCTCGATACCCGGCTGCGCGACGGGGTCCGCGACGAGACGCTGCGGATCCTCAAGGACGAGGGCACCGCGGTTTTGCTGGTCACCCACGAGCCGGATGAAGCGATGCGCATGGCCGACCGCATCGCCCTGATGCGCGACGGCCGGATCGTCCAAATCGGTGCGCCGTACCACATCTATAACTACCCAGTGGACCGGAAGGCAGCGGCGTTTTTCTCCGACCTGAACGTCATCCACGGCGTCGTGAAGGACCGCCAGACCGACACACCCTTCGGCCTTTTCCTCACGCCCAAGATGGTCAATGACGCGGATGTGGAGATCATCGCCCGCCCGCAGCACATCAAGATCGTCGAGGACCAGGGGGTGGGCGCCCGCCCGCTGATCACCCCCGCCGACGGAATGCCGGCCCACGGCTACGTCGCGCGGGCGCGTTTCACCGGCGCACAGTCGCTGATCGAGGTCGCGATGGACCATGACGGGTCGGAAATACGGGTTGCCGTGCCCTATGCATGGCTGCCGGCGCCCGGCACCCCCGTCTGGCTCTCGCTGCGCCGGGACCTCTGCTTCGTATTCCCATGCGTCAACCAGCGGATCGTCGAGAGCCCCTGGGCCGCGGAATGAGGCGGACCGAGGCGGTGAGCGCGCAAGCCAGCATCCGCGCCCTGAGGGCCGCGCTCCCTGCCGCCTGGAGCCCCGCCTCCAGCAGCCTCTGGACCCCGGAGAGCCCCGCCGCCGGCCAGTGCGGCGTGACTGCGCTGGTCGTGCAGGACCATCTTGGCGGCGACATCCTCAAGACCCCCTGGCGGGGCATCTGGCATTTCTACAACCGTCTGGACGGCGCGCGCCACGACGTCACCGGGAGCCAGTTCGACGCGCCTCTGGCCTATGAGGACCTGCCCGCGACCCGTGCGGAGGCCTTCGCCGACACCAATTCCGCGCAGTATGCCGCGCTCTCCGGGCGCCTCGATCGGATCTTGCGCGACGGCGCATGAGGCCAAGACACCGCGGGGGGCTTTCGCGAGCCGTGGGCATCCAATATGTGTGGGGAAACATCCGAGCGTCCGTCGCGGCGCCGTCGTGAAGGAGACACCCGATGGGCCTTAGTGTTTGGCAGATTCTGATCGTCGTCCTCTTGCTCGTGCTGCTCTTCGGGCGCGGCAAGATCTCTGAGCTGATGGGCGACATGGCAAAGGGCATCAAGTCCTTCAAAAAGGGCATGGCCGAAGACCCCGAAGAGGCGGAGGCCAAGAAGGTCGAGGCCGGCAAAGACGAGCCGATCGACGTCACCCCCCGCAAGGACGCCAGCGGCAGCGAGCCTGGCAATTCCGGCGAGGCGAAGCGGGACAGCGCCTGATCCGGGGCTCGGGGAGCGGGCACGATGCTCGACATCGGATGGCAGGAACTGATCGTTATCGGCATCATCGCGTTGCTCGTGGTGGGGCCGAAGGAGTTGCCCGGGTTGTTGCGGACCGTCGGGCGCTGGGTTGGTAAGGCGCGCGGCATGGCCCGCGAATTCCAGCGTTCCTGGGAAGACGCGGCGCGTGAGGCCGATCTTGAGGAGCTCAACCGGATCCGTGAGGTGAAGCGGGATTTCGAGAACATCGGACGGGTGGATCTGCAGGAGCAGGGCAAGCGGGCGCAGGCGGGGCTGACCTCGTCTGCGGCCGGATCCAAAGGCCCGGCAGCGTCGAGCGCCACAGCGCCCGCCAACCCCGTCACCGCGCCGGGCGAAACCGTGCCAGCCGCCAGTGCCCCGGCCCAGGTGGCGCCGAAACCAGCCGAGCCCGAGGGCTCCCAGGCGCCTGCCGCTGCGAAGTCCGGCACCCATGACTGACAAACATATCGAGGACAGCGCCGCCCCGCTCATCGAGCATCTGATCGAATTGCGGGCCCGCATCGTTTGGTCGCTGATCGCGCTTGGGATCGCCGCAGCACTCTGCTTCTACTTTCACGGTCTGATCTACGATTTCCTCAGCTACCCGCTCCTGCGCGTCGACCCGGATGCGGTGATCAAGACGCTGAACCCCCAAGAGGCGTTTTTCACCGTGATGGGGCTGTCGATCTGGGGCGGCTTTTGCCTTTCCTTCCCGGTGATCGCGTTTCAGCTCTGGCGGTTCGTCGCGCCGGGGCTTTATCGCGATGAGCAGTCGGCCTTCTTGCCCTTTCTCCTCGCGTCGCCGTTTCTCTTCGCGCTTGGTGCGGGGCTCGCCTATTTTCTCGTAATCCCGCTCGCGCTCGATTTCCTCATCGCCTTTGCCGAGGGGGTTGGCGGCAGTGGCGGGATTCAGGTCCAGAACGAGAATCGCTTCTCCGAGTTCGTGGGCTTCATCAAAGTGATGCTTCTGGCCTTCGGGGTGAGTTTCCAATTGCCCGTGCTTCTGACCCTGATGGGGCGCGCAGGTCTCGTCACCTCCGACGGCCTGGCGCGGGGCCGAAAATACGCCGTCGTTGGCATCGCTGCCGCGGCCGCGCTCATCACGCCGCCAGACGTGATCTCGCAGATCGCGCTCGGGGTGCCGGTTTACCTGCTCTATGAGATCTCCATCGTCCTTGTCCGTCGCTTCGAGGTGAAGCGCGCGGCCCAACGTGAGGACGCAGAGGCGGATGAGGCGGATCTGTGAGGGACGAGTCAGCGCGGCTCGCCGGTGTCGACGATCCCGGCGCGCGCCAGGCGGCGGCGCTGGAGCGGATCGCGGCTGCCCTGGAGCGTATCTCGCCGCCACCTGCGCCGGCGCCCGATTTCGCGTCTGCCCAAGCTTTCCTCTGGGCCGTGGAGCCCGACCGGTTGATCCCGGTGCCTCGGGTGAACCGGGTCGAGATCGACCTGCTCATCGGCATCGACCGTGCCCGCGACACCCTGCTCGACAACACGCGCCGCTTTGCCCGCGGCCTGCCGGCCAACAACGTGCTCCTTTGGGGCGCCCGGGGCATGGGGAAGTCGTCGCTCGTTAAGGCTGCCCATGCGCAAGCCCATGCCGAGACCGGCGGGCTGGTGCTGATCGAGATCCATCGCGAGGATATCCCAGCAATCCATCGGCTGCTCGATCTCCTGCGCGGCGACGAGCACCGGTTCTTGGTATTCTGCGATGATCTGTCCTTCGACAAGGACGACCAACACTACAAGAGTTTGAAGGCGGTGCTCGACGGCGGGGTGGCTGGGCGGCCGGAAAACGTTCTGTTCTATGCCACCTCGAACCGACGCCATTTGATGCCGCGGGATATGATCGAAAACGAGCGCTCGACCGCGATCAACCCCTCAGAGGCCACCGAGGAGAAGGTCTCGCTGTCAGATCGCTTCGGCCTGTGGCTCGGCTTCCACCCCTGCGATCAGGCGCAGTTCCTGGCGATGGTCAGGGGCTATTGCGACCGGTTCGGCATTGCCATCGATGACGAGACCCTGCGCGACGAGGCGATCGAGTGGCGCCAGACCCGCGGGGCAATGTCGGGACGCGTTGCCTGGCAATTCGTGCAGGACCTTGCCGGCCGCCGCGGCGTGCGGTTGCCTGGCTGACCCTCACGCGGCGCCGGGCCGAAAGACGAGCGCCAGCACAATCCGGTTCACCCCGGTTCGGAGTGCACAACCGGCCAAAAACACGAAAAGCAGCACAAGGAAGGCGAGGCCACCGCGTGTCTCGTCGTCGACCGGCGTCGCTTCCGAGGGCGTGGCTCCGGCAGCCGCCGAGGTCTCGGGGGCCAATAGCACGAGCGCCATAATGATTGCGCTGAAGCCTGTCGCGACCAGGCCGAGTTCCACACCGAACGACATCAGTGCGATCCGAAGCGATGCGCCCCAGCAAAAGGCGCTGCCGGGATGCGCGTCCAATCGGCGTCCGACTTGGCGTGCCGCCAAGACCAGTGCGCATAAGCCTGCGAACACGGCCGCGGGGAAGATACAGGAGGTTGGGCCGACCGCGACGCGTAACCCTAGCAACGCCAGAAGCCCCAGCGCGTACCAGCCGGCGAAGCGCCAGACGAGGCTCCGCATCGCCCGGTCCGACGCCATGGCCCCACCCTAGAGAAAGCGGAGAGGGTCGACAGAGGTGGCGCCCTGGCGGACCTCGAAATGCATCCGCGGGGCGACCCCACCGGAGGGTTGCGCCACCACGCCGATCTCCTGGCCACGCACCACCGGGTCGCCTCGAGCCACGGTGACGCCGGAAATCCGCCCATAGACCGTGAGCAGATCGCCGTCATGGCGGATCAACACGATCGTCCCAAGACCGCCGAGGGCCTCGGACACCAGGGCCACCTCGCCGTCTTCCGCCGCGATCACGGATGCCCCCGCCGGCGCGGCGAAGTCCACGCCCTCATTGCGCACGCCCCCTTCGCCTTCGCCGAAGCCCAGCGCCACCGGCCCCTCGACCGGGCGCGCGAGCCGGCTCCGCGGCGATGCGAGACCAGGCACGGTCACCGGCGCGGGCTGAGGGCTGGTCCGGGCGGTTTGGTAGCGGCTGAGATCGGGGGAGGTGAGTTCTGTCACCTCAGCGGGCTCCGGCGGCAAGGGCGTGCCGGCGCTGGGCGGGGCGCTGAGCGGGGCGCCCTCGCCGGGACGCGTCGTTTCGGCTTCCGGAGCGGGGGCTGGGACCGGCGCTGCGGCTTCGGTGGGTGCGCCGGAGGAGCGCTCGATCGCTTGCAAGGCGAGTTCCGGGCTCCAACCGCTTTCGTTGGGCAGCGGGCTCTGGCTGGGCGCAGCGCCGGCATCGGCCGTATCCTCCGGCGTGGCAGGGGTGGTCTCGGTCAGCAACGAGTCGCCCGGGCTCGTGATCACTGGATCCGTCCCGAGCGGTTGGGTTTCGATCACCGAGGCCGGGGGCGGTGACGACGGGAGCGGCGCGGGGCTGCTGCTGAGCGGTGCACCGACCGCCGACGCGCCGCCTGGCCGCGGTGGCAGTACGAGAAGATCGCCCGCCCTCAAAGGGCTTGTTGGGGACAGGCCATTATAGGCGGCAAGCTCGGTCGCCGAATAGCCGATACGCCCGGCCAGATCGCCCACCGTTTCCCCATCGCGCGCCCGCGCGGCTTCATATCCCTCGAAGGCGACGATCCCGCGGGCATCCTCCACGGGCTGGCCGCCCCCGGGGGCCGTCCCGTCAATGCGCACCGGGGGGGCCGGCTGCTGTGCAGGGCAGCCCGCGAGCGCCAGCACCAGGCCGATGGCGGCCCCTGCGCGCAGTCCATAGGACAAGTCTGTCATGCTCTCGCCTCGTCTCTGCTATGCCGCAATCCCAGCCAGAAGTCTGGGGTCACGGGCCGGCGTCGTCCGGCAGTCCCTCGATCAGGGGGACGAACAAGACGTCCCCGAGCTCGGTATAGGTCAGGCCGTCGTCGCTCTTCTCGATCTTGATCAGCTGCTGAACCATGTCGGACTGGCCGACCGGCAGCACCATTATGCCACCGATCCGGAGTTGTTCCAACAACAGCCGCGGCGTGTCGTCGGCGGCGGCGGTTACGAGAATGCGATCGAACGGCGCCTGCTCCGGCCAGCCCTTCGTGCCGTCCCCGGCGCGCAGCGAGACATTGGCCAGGCCCAGCCGCTCCAGCCGCTCTCGGGCGATTTGGGCCAGCGGGCGGTGGCGTTCGATCGCGTAGACCCGCCTGGCAAGCCTTGCGAGCACCGCGGCTTGGTAGCCGCTCCCGGCTCCAACTTCGAGCACCTTGCAGCGCTTGGTCACTTGCAGCGCCTGTGTCATCAGCCCGACAACCGTTGGCTGGGAGATCGTTTGGCCGCATCGAATGGGGAGCGGCGTGTCGGAATAGGCGCGGTCGAGGAAGGCCGGTTCGACGAAGGTCTCCCGCGGGGTGAGCTCGAGCGCCTCGAGCACCGCCTTGTCCGTCACGCCCGCCTGGCGCAACTGGAAGATCAGCTGCATCAGCGCCTGGGCGCGCGCATCGGGCTCGGCCATCCCGTCTCCCCCTCGTTCGGCGTGTTGGGCTTCAGGGCCGGTCCCCCATCGACCCCGTTGCGCGACCCTAGCCTCTGGCGCCCGCCCTGTCATCACGGGCGCAGGCGCGCCTGTGTTTGTCGGTTAAAAGAAATCCCACCCCACCAGAATGCGCGCATCGGGCCCGTCGCGAGCGACATTTTGATATGGGTCTGACAGATCCGGGGGTCGCGTGAGCTGCCCCACCCGGATTGGTCGGGCCGGTTCGGTGGAGACAGGGCGGCGCCGAGCCAAGGCGCACCATCGGTCCGAGCGGCACCGGAGACGCCCCAGTTCTAAGATGGCGGGCCGAGCCCTGTGACCTGCACGCGCGCACTTCACCCGATCCATGACCTCGGAGTATTCCCATACGCGCAGACGCAGCCCAGTATCACGCACCCGGTCTGTCCTACTTTAAAATCATTTGCATGCTGGCAGGCCTCCGCTTTGGATCTTTTCGGTCGACCCCGCGCCGATCCAAGATTATTACTTGAAATGGAAAAATTTGCTTGCGCTTTCGGGAGGATCGCCGATGCGAGCTTACTGCGCAGTTATATCGGCAATGCTCCTCGGGGCTTGCGCAAGCGGGGTCGAACGGACGCCAATACCGCTTGATCGCTTGGAGGACGCCCAAATCCCGGGAATTGCGAATGCGCGCTATTGGGCGGATGCGACGCCAGCCGATTTCGGCAACTTCGCCGACGAGTTGTTGGCACAATGGGAGCAGCACGGCACCGGGCGCGACCGCAGCCTGCTCGCGCTCTCGGGCGGCGCGGATGACGGGGCCTTCACCGCTGGACTGATGCGGGCCTGGAGCGAGCTCGGCACGCGCCCCGAATTTACCATCGTCACCGGGGTCAGCACGGGCGCCCTCGCGGCCCCGTTCGTCTTTCTCGGCCCGGACTATGATGACGAGCTTGCCTCGGTGTACGGCGATTTCCCGCCCACGGCGATCTTCGAGGATCGTCTCTGGATCGATGTTCTACCCCGTGCGTCGATTTCCGACACCTTGCCGCTGAAAAATCTGATCGAGAGCTTCGTGACAGACGCATTCCTGGCGGAAGTCGCCCGCGAGCACCTGCGAGGACGCCGACTGTTCGTGCAGACGGCGCATCTCGAGGCGCAGCGGCCGGTTGTTTGGAACCTCGGCGCCATAGCGGCAAGCCGAGCCCCGACTGCGCGCGAACTCTTCGTGAAGGCGCTGCTGGCCTCCGCCGCCGTCCCGGTTGCCTTCCCGCCCGTCCTCTTCGACGTGGAGGTGGACGGCATCCGATATGACGAGATCCATGCCGATGGCGGCGTGATCTCGCAGACGATCGTTTTGGCGGGGTGGCAGCAAGCGCTGCGCGATCGGTTGCAGGAGGCCGATGCGCAGGGCGGTGTGCCGACCTTCTACCTCGTGCGCAACGGGCGGGTTGTGCCCCGGCCGCAGCGGGTCGATCACGACCTTGTCGAGGTCGCTGGGCGTTCGGTGTCGACATTGATCTGGGCGCAAGGCGTGGTCAATCTCATCGCAGCCTATGAGGCGACCAGGATTAGGGGCGGTAACTACTACGCGACGTGGATTGGGGCGGATTTCGACCGGTCGAGCCCGCAACCATTCGATCAAGACTACATGCGCGCCTTGGCTCAGTATGGCTATGATCTCATGAAATCCGGGCGAGCTTGGCGAGATCGTCCCCCTATCTTCAAAGACATCGTAGACGAGGGAAGTTGAGCCCGAACCGGACCAATCGGGCAAAGAGCTCTGCGCTGGGTATCAGCTGGAACCGGGCCGCGGGGGCTCGATGCGCAGCGGCGTCACCTCTGAGCGCGCGTTGAGACGTCGGCCGTTCGGTGGCGGAGCACCAGAACGGCCAGCGTCCGGGAACATCGCGCTCAGAGGTCTTTCGGCGCCTTGTCCTTGATCACAGGCCAGTTGGTGTCGGCCTTCTCAGTGTTGCCCGCGACGTCCGTGAGGAAACCCTCTTTGGCGGCCGGGTAGGCATAGACGAACAGCTTGTCGTCGGCGACACGCCAGACAGTCGGATCGCCGTCCAGCTTCTTGCCAAGCGCCGCGCCCATCTGGCAGAAGCCGCCGAATTGCGGAGCGTATTTCTCGGGCTCTTCTTGGAATTTGGCGCGGTTGGCCTCGGAAGAAAAGCGGTAGGTAACATCCGCATGGCTGGCCGTGATTTCTGCCAGTCCTTCGCTCGGCGCGCCGCCTTCGAAATAGGCGACCGGATCGAAGCCGCGCAAGCCGAGGCCGTCGGCATCCACGTTGACCGCTGCAGTGGACGTCTCGTCAAAGGCGAAAGCTGGGGCGGTGGCGGCCCCGAACATGAGGGCTGCCACCAGGCTGGCGACAAATGCGATCTGTTTCATAGGGGGTTAGCCTTTCGATTTTGCCGCTCCAGGGCGGCGGACGCAGGGGGAAGAGGGTCGATACGTCGCGGCATAAGTGTATCCGCCAGGTGGTGAAACCACCAGAGGTAACTTTCGGGATCATCGCCAATGGCTGCCGATCGCGTGCCTCATTGTGAAAGACGATCCTAAGACGCCGCGGAGCCGTCACAGGAGCAAGTTGGGATCATCACCCATATCGAGCCCCGGAAAGATGTCGCGCTCGAGCACGCTCCGATCGAGACCGAACAATCCTCGCATCACCCAAGCCGCGCTGCCGCGCACATCGCCCGTGGGCATCAGGTCGCGGCCGGCATAAAGGTCCTGCGCGGCCAAGCCCGGCCAGCGGCCATGCACGCGCCCTCCGCGGATGGCGCCGCCGGCCAGAAGCAAGGCGCCACCGGTCCCATGATCCGTACCTTGCGCATCGTTTTCGCGCAGACTGCGGCCGAACTCGGTCATCGCGATCACCGTGGTGCGCTCCCAGATCGGTCCCAGACCTTCCCGGAGGGCTAGGATGGTCTCGCCCAGTTGCTCGAGCCGCTTGTTCATGTGCCAACCGGCTTGGCCGCGATGGGTGTCCCACCCGCCGAGCGAAAACGTCGCGATGCGCGTTTCGCCACGAAGCTGGTCGGCAGCGTATTGGGCGAGGGAGACGTCGGACGTCGTCGACCCGGCCTCTTCTGCCAGTGTCAAAGCTTCGGTCAGGGCATCCCGGAACAAGGGCGTGTCGTGATAGATGGTCTCCAAGAGCAGCGCGGCTTGCGCAGACACCGCGAACTTGGTCTCCGGCGACCAATTCGAGACCGGAGCAGGGCCGGAGAGGATCAACGGGTTCGCTTGGCCAATGGCAAAAGCGGTTCGGGCGCTCACACCGGGCACGCTTTGGAGCATCCGGTTAAGCCACCCGCCACGCCGAGCGCCGGGCTCGACATCCATACCGGTCCCGGCTTCCAGCAGATCTTGCCCTTCGAAATGGCTGCGCTTGTCGCGATAGGGCGTCGACACCGCATGCACAGCGCCAAACTCGCCGGCAGTCCAAAGCGGATGCAGCGCAGACATTGCGGGGTGGAGAGTGAACCTGCCATCGAGATCAACGCCAGGTTTCCCAAGTGTGGGGCGCGCGGCGACGAAATCTCTGTCGCCCGAGGGGCGCAGCACGTCGAGCCCGTCCAGCCCGCCGCGCAAGATCAAGACCACCAGCCGCGCATCCCATGGCGCCGACGCGAACACCGCCGGCGTGACGAGCGGATGGGCGGCCGCAGAGCATCCCAGCCATGCAGCGGTCAGGAAGCGTCGTCTGCTCCAGTCTGATGCGGCCATTGCAGTGACCCCGTTCCTATCTCGAATTGAATTCGGCAGATGCGAGGACGAGAGCCACAGCTTGGCTGCGCTCCTCCGCGGCAGTCACCGCCCATGCCAGCCGGGGACTGGCGTTCTCGGCAAGGGCGCGATCCAGGAACGCCGAGGGCTCCCCGGTTCGCTCCCGCATCCGTTTCGCGAGCCGTATCGCCCAGCGGATGCGCGCGGCGAGGCGTTGCGGCGTGATCCATTGCGCTGAGGCCTCGGGAAACCCATCCGGGCCGGGCGGCGCCAGGAATGGCTGGCCCATCGACGTGAACGCCCCCGCGATCAACTGGCGCCGCCAATTCCTCTTGGCTTCGACCACTTCCCGCCCGGTGACCCCGCAGGCCAGCAGTCCCGACGCCACCAACTCCATCGGACGCTTGATCTTCGCGGGCGGGCCCCACGCCGCCGGATGCTCGATGAGCGCGCGATAGGCGGCCATAAGCTCCCCACCGCTTTCCGAATAGGCGGCGGCGATGTGGTCCACCAAATCTTCCGCCGGCACATCCGAAACGAAATGGACCGCCAGCTTGCGGGCGAGATGGCGCACAGTGGCCGGATGTAGAGCCAACATCTCAAGTGCGTCTTCGATGTGATCGAGTCGACCGAGCGGGCCTCCGAATTTTTGGCCCAGGATAACCTCGACCCCAGGCTCAGCTTTTCTTGGGTCGAAAACGAAGCCCTGACCGAAATCGACGTCGAGACCTGAAAACAACTCGGCTAACTGCTCGACATCTTGCTGGCTGTACGCCGCATCAACCCCGAGAGTGTGCAGTTCCAGGACCTCACGGGCCAAATTCTCGACCAAAGCGGCGCTCTTGCGGCGGCGGTTTCGGGCTGCCGCCGAATTGGGACCGATCGCCCCCGCCTGATCGAGGTAGATCAGCATCAAGGGATGGGTGACTACGGCGCGCAACATCTCAGCGAAGCGACCGGCAACATGCGGCCGGATCGCCTCGTCGACATAGGAGGGGCCCAAGGCTCTGAACCTAAATCCGGTTGCGCGGGCAGTGAAATGATCGGCCCAGAACCAAGTCAGTCGTTCCCGGAACGGATCGTCGCTGTCCAGGATCCTGGCCGTCATTTGAGCTGCCGCGGTGGCGCGGGCAGTGGCCAGTTGCAGCTTCGCGTGCTCAGCGGCTTGCGTCAGTTCCGCCGACGAGCTTTTACGTGCCCGGCGCAGGATCTCATCGTTGCGAAAAAAATCGGTGCTGGAGATGACCGGATAGCGGTCGCGCATCTTGTCGCTACCGCTCAGCCGCGCGAGGGCGTCCTCGCCGGTGCGCGGGACGTCGGCGCGGCCGAGGCCGTATCCGAACCGGATCGCCGTGCGAGATTGGGGGGCGGACATGGCAGGAGGGGCCCTCGAGCAGGTCTGATTCCGTCAAACCACATCATAGGGCATTTCGCGTCGGCTGTGCCGGCATTTCTGGACTGGGCTCCAGCGCAGGCGCGGCTGCTCGAGGTTGGTGTGCCAACTGGGCTAAAGCCGGAGCCCTAAAGACGTCTGAGAGGGCCGGTGCCGTCGGTGTTGTGGATCCTGGAGCCGGGCTCTCGCGAGATCTGTCGGAAGCGGGCCGGATATCGCCCCGCCGAGATCATCGGTAACGGGTCTCGCGGTTGTTTTTATCCGGCCCTCGAGCCACTGGGTCGTCTCGGTTGCGCCCAGGCGGACGGGCGGGCGAGACAAATGCCACACCGGGCCTTTCGGCTGGCATGTCTTGTGATGTCGACGAGGGCGTGGCGCTCAACTTCGGATGCGCGGTGCCGATGCCCCTGAAAAACTGGCCCCGAGAAAACTTCCCCCGAAAAACTGGCCCCCTGTCTGGGCGGGCGTCCATCTCGCACGGCGCGACGGCAACGAGGCTTGTTCCATGGCGTTGACGAGCCTCCGCCGCGGCCCAGCGCCCTAGCATTCAGCCAGGCAGACCGGCTCGACCTGGAGACCTGCTCCGAAAGCGGCAGCACCCGTTGGCCCAGATGGGTCAGACCACTGCGGCCCCGCCCGTCTCTGGGGCGGGGCCTGCTTTTCGAGCTTAGGTGAACCAGAAGTCGTCGCTGTCCGTCTCAGCAAGGGCGTTGAGATAGGCGAGCGCATCCCGAATCTCGCTCTCGTTGACGGCGCCAGCCAGCACTTCGGCCCGGCTTGCTCCGGCCTCGAGCTGCGCCTCGAGCGCTTCGTCGAGCTCGCTGGTCGCCTCGTCGAGCCCCGCATTGAAGAGGATCTGGTCGGCGAACTCCGCGACTGACGCCTCGCGAAGCGCGCTGAAATTCCGTGCAAGCTCAGGCGAGGAAAGAAACGCATTCGCGACCGCGACCAAACCTTCGGCTGTCCCGGCCAGGCTCTCCCAGAAATTCAGGCCGCCCCGGTCGACGAAGCGCCCCAACGCGATCTGGTACAAGATCGCCGTGTCGATCACCTCACTGGGCGCTTCGGAGACCGTCGGCGCCTCGTCGCCGGCCACGCCGTTGATGTAGCGTTGGGCTTCGGTGAAGGCGGCGCGGCTGACATCGCTTCCGAGCTGGCGCCCGTTGATATCGCCGTCGTCGAAGTGAATGCCGCCGAAGATGCGGCTGAGACCGCCCTCGTCAGCGGCTGCTGAGAAGCTGTCCCAGGCGAGGGTCACCTCGCTGGCCGGCGTGACCCCAGGCTCGAAGCGCGAGGTGCCGGGCTCGAAGGTGACCGATGCGCCGAACGCGTCGCTCCCGGTGAAGCCCGCCAGGATCAAGGCGCCTGCCGCGGAGAAGGCGCTGTGGCCGGAGGTATATTCTGCGAAGGGCGGTGAGGTGTCTGAGCCGGGCATTTGGTAGGTCAGGAAATTCTCCGCCAGGATCGTTTGCGTGCCCAGGCCCGGTCCGGCCCAGGCCTCGACGACAAACCCGCTCTCGTCTGTGAGGTCATCCGTGCCTTCGGCGCCGATCAGCCCGAGCTGGCCCAAATCGCGGATCGCCCGGACTGGGCGCGCATAGTCATAGAAGGCCTTCGCTTCCCAGGTGGCAATCCCGGCATCCATCAACGCATTCGAGAGCGCGAAAAACATCGCGGCATCTTGGTCGAGCGAATTGTCGTCGCGCACAGAGACGAACTGACCAAATGTCATCCAAGTGCCCGGCGGGAACGAGGTGCCGCCGCCATCCTCCCAGAACTCGGCGATCAGCTTCTGCTCGTCGGTCAGATCTGCCGAGGCCGACACGATCCGCTCAGCCTGCGCGACGAAGCCAGGGTTGATCACGGTGCCCACAAGGTCCCGGGTTACGGCCAAGACCGACTGGTCCGCGAGCGTGATCGTGCCCGCCTCGACATCGAGGGTCGCGCCATCCACCAGAAAGAAGGGCTCGGGCGCCTCCGGACGCACCGCCCCGCCTTCCTCAAGCCCAAAGGGGGTGACCGTGCCCCAATGCGGGGTCAGGAACGTCTGCTCGGGGTTCTCGTCCTCTGGGTCGATCGGGAGGTTCTCCGGCGTCCAACGGGTGATGTCGTTGACCTCCAGCGGACTCGGGTTGACCGGCTCATAGCCCGTGGTGTCCGCATAGCCGTTGGCTTGGTTCGCCCCGTCGGCCAGCCGAAACGCGTTGACCGCTTCCCCAGCAGCGAGCCCGGTCAGGATCGGCGAGTCCTCAGGCAGAAGGTCAAGCTCGACATCGGTGTCGAGGCCAAGGTCCTCCATCAGGCCTTCGAAGACCTGGATCTCCGTCGGGAATAGTTCCGACAAAACGGTGAAGGCGGCGTAGCTCATCGCGACCGACTTGTTTTCGTCCGTATTGTCTTGGGCTGGGCGCTGGAACGCGTCGCCAAGCTGTGTTGGCTGAGCGATTGGATCGAAGCTCGCCCAGGCGTCGTACATCGCCGTATGCGTCACCGCTGACGCCCGCGAGCCGATGGTGGGGCCTGGCGATGTGTTGATGATCGCTTGCTGAACCGCTTGATCCCACAAAACAGAGATCGTTGGAGATGGGTCGTCGACCGTGACGAGTTGGCTGACTGGGTCGAGGTCAAGCATGGTGTCGTTCTCCTTAGCAATCATCGCGTCTTCTGCGCCGGCTGGGCACAAAGAGCCTGTGGCGCGACGGCTGCGCCTTGGTTTGATCAGTATCCAGCCCGAGGACTTCGGCAGCAGTTTGCAAGGCGAACTGCTGTTGGCCATGTTAATATTCATTTTTACCGACGGTCCACACGAAAGTATGGGGCGCATCGGAAACTCTCACTCAATTTTTGCTTTTCGAAAAATTCGTTCGTCTAAATTTAAGCTTCGTTGATCGCGGTGGGCGCAGCCGACATCCCCCGCCTGCCACGGCCGGAGCGCCAAAGAGGGTGCGCGGGGCGCGTGCAAGACAACGGCTCCGTGAAAGCGCGGCCCCCCAGTCGGATCTACAGGCGCATGTCGATCGGGCGTGCAACCATTGGGATCGACGTCGGACCCCTGCTGGACGCGCCTTCGCTAAGGTGCCTCGTCAAGTCCCGGTGATCCGCTGGCGGCAAAAAGTGTGGTCGAACGACTTGGCGACCCGCAGAAGATCGCGTCCAAAAAAGCGGAGAAAAGTTCCCCCTGTGAGCTGATGCGAAGCTTCGCGTATATGTTTCGGCGGTGAATGCGAACGGTCCCCGGAGCGATGCCGAGGATGCCACCCACCGCCTCTGCGGAATGTCCCTTTAGCGTCAGCGCAACGACTTCGCGCTCGCGCGGCGTCAGAACGCCGCCCCCGATGGTCCGAAAGGCCCGCTCGATGCTCTCCTCGATTGCCGGCGGCTCTGCGTCGGCCAAGGCGCCCGCCCAGTGCCGCCGGCACGCGGCATCGACGACCGGCCAGACCGCCTTGAGGGCTTTGAAGTCTGCCGCGGAGAACTTTCGGTCGGTTCTCATCAACGAAACGACAATCGTCAACGCCGGATCGACTTGGATAAGATACGCGATCTCCTCGGCGAGGCCGGTTTGCTCGTAGTAATTTCGGAAGTATTCGCCTTGATAAAATCGGTCGGGTGCGAGTTCGCTCAAGCGCCAAAGCCCAGGGGCCGTGCCGTCGGTGCTGGCCAGATAAAAGGGATCGAGGAGGTAGGGACCCTCTTGGTACTCTCCGACATGGAGACGGTGTCGGTCTGGCGGGAAATCGTCGTGCAGATGCAGCGGCCGCCGAGCGCCCACATAGCCGAACACGACCGTGAACTCGAAAGGCGTGCGGTCGCGCAGTCCGGCCGCCAAGATGCTTGGAAAATCAGGCGTGCCCAGCGCATCGATCAGACGCGCCGTTGGCCAAGTCCAGTCCTGTCTCATCCGTGCGCGTCCATCTTGAGTCCGGCCTCCCCCCGCAGGTTTCACACCATTCTACCAAATTCGTCATATTTACGGCGTGACGGTCCGGCGGCCTCAATAGCGCAAAGCGGAGTATGAGGTTTCATGCCAGAATCAATCGGCACATCCTCCGGAACGGCATATGCTGGGTCTGCTCCCCACGCATCGGGCCCACCGGTGGCAGAGCTTGCAGGCGTGACAAAGCGCTTCGGCGAGGTGACGGCCGTCCGAAACCTGGATCTCCGGATTGTGCCGGGCGAATTCCTCTCCTTTCTGGGGCCTTCGGGATGCGGAAAGACCACGCTGCTCCGGATGCTCGCGGGCTTCGAGACGCCGACCGAGGGCGATGTCCTGATCGACGGCAAGGTGGTGACCCGGCTCGAGCCTTTCCGCCGCCCCGTCAACATGGTGTTCCAGTCTTATGCTCTGTTTCCGCATCTGACGGTAGAGCAGAACATCGGCTATGGCCTCAAGCAGCGCCGCCCACGTCTCGCGCGGTCGGAGATCGCCGAGAAGGTCGCGCGCGCACTGGAGGTCGTCCGCCTCGCAGGGTTCGAAGGGCGCCGGACATGGGAGATGTCGGGCGGCCAGCAGCAGCGCGTGGCGCTCGCCCGGGCCATCGTCAACGAACCGAAACTACTCCTCCTCGACGAACCGCTGGCCGCACTCGACCGCAAGCTCCGCAAGGAGATGCAGATCGAGCTTCAAGACCTGCAGCGTCAGATCGGGATCACCTTCGTTCTCGTCACACATGACCAGGAGGAGGCGCTGTCGCTCAGCGACCGTATCTGCGTCATGCGGGCGGGGCAGATCGTCCAGACCGGCTCCCCCCAAGCGCTATACGACGATCCGGAGAGCCGCTATGTCGCCGATTTTGTCGGGACCTCGAACTTCTTCGACGGGACGATCGAGCAGCTGCGCGATGGGCGGGCGACCTTGCGCCATGCCACCGGTATCGCGATCGAGGGCCGCGGGGCTTCCGGCCTGGCCGTGGGCCTTGCAGCCTGCGCGAGCATCCGCCCCGAGCAAGTGCGCCTGGCGCGCGAACCCGGGGCCGACATGCTCGAGGTGACGGTGCAGAACCGGATCTTTCTGGGCGAACACACCGATTACCTCGTGCACCACGCAGCGCTCGGCGATGTGAGCGTGCTCGCGCCGCGCCAGGCGGAGGCCGAGGCTGCGCCCTTTGCCAAGGGCGATCGGGCTTGGATCGGGTGGGGTGCGCAGGCTGCACGTATCTTGGGCCTAGACTGACCACGACAATATCTGCAACAGGGAGACGATCATGAATAAGTATAGCGGAACCATCTCGAAGCGGAAGTTCATGGAGGAACTGCATCGGTACCATAAGGGTTCGGTGTCTCGTCGGCATTTCCTCGGTGTCACGGGGCTTGGGACGGCGGCGGCCGTGCTCGGTGTGGCGATGCCGGCGCTGCGGCCCTCGCGCGCGTTCAGCCAGGATATCGGCGACCGCGTGGTGCTGGCGACCTGGCCGAACTATCACGATGAGGCGAATTTCGAGGCTTTCTCCGATCAGACCGGCGCTTTCACCCAGGTCAACGTCTTCGGCTCGAATGAGGAGATGCTCGCCAAACTCCAGGCAGGCGGCTCCGGCTGGGATGTGTTCGTGCCGACGAACTACACCATCACCACTTATGTGTCCGAAGACCTGATCGAGCCGCTGGACGTCTCCAAGCTGCCGAACTATGACGCATCCGCCTTCGACCCGCGCTTCTCGGATGCCGGCACTGTCGACGGCGTGCTCTATGCCGTGCCGAAGAACTGGGGCACCACCGGCTTCGCGGTCAACACCAGCCATGACGGCGGCAAGCCGCTGCTGACCTGGAAAGACTTCTTCGACCGCACGATGGAGGACTTCTCCGGCCGGACCATGGTGCATGATTACCAGCTCACGACGATCGGCAACGCGCTCAAGTACTTCGGCTACTCCTTCAACTCGATCGATCCCAACGAGCTGGCCGATGCCGAGAAGCTGCTGATCGAGGTGAAGCCGCATCTCTTCGCCATCACGTCGGACTACCAGCCGGCGATGCGCTCGGGCGACGCGTGGATGACGATCTGCTGGACCGGCGACGGCAAGCAGCTCAACACCGACATCCCCGAGATCGTCTATGTGCTCGGCCGTGAGGGTGGCGAGCTCTGGTCGGATTATTACGCGATCCCCAAGGGCGCGCCGCACCGCGACGCCGCCTATGCGCTCATCAACTTCCTGATCGACCCGGCGGTCAACGCCAAGGAAGTGCTCGCCCACGGCTACCCGGTGGCTGACAGCCGCACGAACGCGCTCCTGCCGGAAGAGGTGCTGAACGATCCGATCCTCTATCCCGCCCAGGAGCTCCTCGACGCGCTCGAATTCGGCGCCGCCGCCACGCTGACGGATCCGAACCGGGCTGAGCTTCTGGCGCGGTTCAAATCGGCCTGAGACACGGTCTCTTCCGGAGGGGGCGGGGAGCTTGATGACGCAACAGACGCGCAACTGGTTGCTGCTCGCCCCCTGCGCCGGCCTGTTTCTCGTGATGCTGGTGCTGCCGCTCGTCGTGGTGTTTGTCTTCAGCTTTGGCGAACGTGGCCCGGCGGGCGGATACGAGCCGGCGCTTACTCTGGCCCAATACGAGAACCTTCCCGCCAGATGGGCGGCGTTTCAGAACACCCTGATCCTTGCGCCGCTGGGCACTCTCGCGGCGTTGATCATTGCCTATCCGCTCGCCTATCAGCTTGCTGTAAACACCAGCCGGCGCTGGAAAACGATCCTGCTGGTCCTTGTTATCGTGCCGTTCTGGACCTCGATCCTGATCCGCTCCTACGCCTGGATCTACATTCTCGGCGGGCGCGGCCTGCCGGCGCTGATCGAGAGCCTCGGCTTTGGTGATGTGCGGTTGATCTACACGCCCTATGCGGTCCTGATCGGGATCGTCTACGGCTACCTGCCGCTCATGGTGTTTCCGATTTATGTCGCGTTGGACCGGCTGGACAAACGCCTGCTCGAGGCATCCTCCGATCTCGGCGCTCGTCCGATGACGACCTTTGTCCAAGTGACGCTGCCGATGTCGCTGGCGGGCGTCGCCACGGGCTGCATGCTCGTCTTCATCCTGCTAATGGGCGAGTTCCTGATCCCGCTCTTGCTCGGCGGCGGCAAGGTGTTCTTCGTCGGCAACGCGCTGGTGGACCTCTTCTTGCAGTCGCGCAACTGGGCTTATGGTTCGGCTGTTGCCGTGACACTGATCGTCGTCATGCTCTTTACGGTAACGATTTACATGCGATTGATCTCGCGACTGGCGCGCGGCCGGGACGATGCGGCGCTGATGTGAGGCTAACATGCGGCTCTATAGTTTCTGCGTCTATCTCTTCCTCTATACGCCAATCGCGATCATCGCGCTTTTCAGCTTCAGCGCGGGGCGCCATGCGAGCCAATTCGAGGGCTTCTCGACGCGCTGGTACGGGCGGGCACTCTCCAATCCCTTTGTCATGGACGCGCTGGAGACGAGCCTCCTCGTGGCGTTCGTGTCGGCGAGCCTCGCGGCCGTCTTCGGCACCATGGCCGCCGTGGCGCTCCAGGGCATCCGCGGTCCTGTGCGCGCGATCTTCGACGGGCTGATCTACATTGCGGTGATGATCCCGGGAATCGTGATCGGCATCGCGACGCTGATTGCGCTTGTCACCGTCTTCGATCAGGTGAACCCCTGGCTGGCCACCCTGTGGCCGGAGAACCCGCCGCGGCTGTCCATGGGCATCGGTTCGCTCATTGCTGCGCACACCATGTTCACCATGGCACTCGTGATCATCATCGTGCGCGCCCGGCTTTCGAGCCTCGAGCAGGTGCTGACCGAAGCCTCGGCCGATCTTTACGCCACGCCTTTCGGGACCTTCCGGCAGATCACGCTGCCGCTGATCGCGCCGGCGATCCTGGCCGGGTTCCTGTTGGCCTTCACCTTCAGCTTCGACGACTTCATCATCGCGTTTTTCGTCGCTGGGTCCGAAACCACGCTGCCGATCTACATCTTTTCGTCGATCCGCCGCGGCATCACACCCGAGATCAACGCGATCGGCACGATGGTGCTTTTGGCCTCGCTGGTGTTGCTCGTCATCGCTCAGCTTATTCTGCGCCGTGACAGCCGCAAATGAATGGCCACGAGCCGAACGGGAGGGAACGAATGCTGCTTCGGGACAAGGTGGCGTTGATCACAGGGGCGGGCTCTGGCATCGGGGCGGCCGGCGCGCGCGCGATGGCCGGAGAAGGTGCCATGGTGGTGGTCACGGATCGGGACGGGGCGGCCGCGACCGCCGTCGCCGAGGCCATCATGGCGGCCGGCCACAGGGCGGAGGCGGTGACACTCGATGTGAGCCAGGACGCGGCGCTCGAGGCGAACGTCGCCGAGACGGTGGCCCGCCATGGCCGACTTGACATCCTCCACAGCCATGCCGGGATCCAGATCGAGGGCAAGCTCGAACAGGTCACGGTCGCGGAGATGGACGCCTCCTGGGCCCTTAACGTCCGGGCGCATTTCGTGGCCGCGAAAGCTGCGATCGCCCCGATGCGCGCGCAGGGCGGCGGTAGCGTGATCATCACCTCCTCCAATTCCGGCCTCCAGTATGACCGGGAGATGATCGCCTATGCGACGACCAAACATGCGGTTTTGGCAATGACGCGGCAGATGGCAGCCGACTACGCCCGCGAGAACATCCGCTTCAACGCGCTTTGCCCCGGTTTCATCGACACCCCCTTCAACAAAGGCTTCGAGATCCAGATGGGCGGACGCGCCCAACTGGATGCCTATGTCGCGGAACAGATCCCGATGGGCCGCTGGGGAACCGTCGAGGAGATCGCCGACGGCATCGTGTTCCTTGCCTCCGACAAGTCATCCTTCATGACCGGGTGCGCTTTCGTCATCGATGGCGGCGAATGCATCTGAAGACCCGGGCGCCGTCGACGTGCCAGATGTGCCGCACCGAGTGCTTCCAATCTCGCTTATCCGTATAAGATATGGAACAGTGGGTTGACGAGCAGGGGCCGCCCGGGTCTGCAAACGGCCATGTTAAGTCAAATCGCCCTCCAGAGCGTTCAGTCAACGGGCCAGGATTGCCCAATGCTTGAGCTACCTCCGGCGCAGGTTGGACTTGCGGGACGACGCGACGATCAGGGTAGGAAAGCGAGAGGAAACGCCAGGTGGGTACGGAAAAGCTGACAATCATAAAGGCTGACGTGAAAAACGAGGTCAGCAAGGCCGTAAATCCGAAATTCGTCAAGCTTGGCAATATGACGTTCGTTGCCACCTGCGAGGTCGACAAGAGCGCGGCGAAAGAACTGGACACGGATGCCCGCTTTGTCGCCAAGCTGTATGATGATGCGACGAAAGAATACAAGAAACTTCTGGCGGAAGTCAGCCTGAGGTATCAGGCGGCCGACAATCTGGGCTCGGTTTTGCCGTTGACCGACCAGGAATGTAAACAGCTGGACGCCGATGTTGGCAAGATATTCGCCAAATACCAAACATCGATCGAGGCGGTAGCAACGTCCCACTTTAACAAGTGGAAACAGGCAAACAAAGACCGCAGGAAGTATCGGCTCAAGGTCGGCTGCGCGGTGGTGCTGGGCTCGGCCTGCGCCATCGGCGGCACCGCGTCGCTGGCCGCGGGGGCGGTGACGGGCGGGGTCTCTATCGCGGCGGGCATCTACGCCATTGCGCAAAGTGTCGTCTCCGTGGCCCGCGCGATCCAGAAGATCACCTCCGACATCGTAAAAGTGCATGGTGATTTGGAACGGGCGTTGAAAGAACTGGTCTCGGCCTATGAAACGCAATCAAAAGCCAAGGTAAAAGCTAAGGAAATCGGCAAAGAGTTTCTCGCCGATTTTCTCATGATCGAGATGGCCGGGTTTAACCGCGTCGACAAGCATCTGGAAACATACAAGGCCAAGTTAAAGAACATCGATCTGGACGTCGCCAAACTCGGTAAGGAGCTGAACAAGCTCCTCGATCAACAGAGCAAGCTCGACAAGGAGATCGACAAAAAACTCGGCAAGATGGCGAAAGATCGCAAGTATAAGAGTAAGAAGATCGACAATTTGTTTAATGCGATGGAGGCCGCGCGCAAGTCTACGGCCGGTCTGATCAAGGACATTGAAGCCTATCATGTAATGCTGAAGCCGGCAGAGAAATTTCGCGACGCGACGCAGAATGCCGTGGACGCGCTCCGGGACAAGGATCCGGTTTGGGCGAAATGGGTGATCTGGATTGGCAGTCTCGGCATTTCTACCGGCGTGTCTGCGATCGCGAGCGGCGGTGAGAACTTAGTGGATGCAGCTGCTGCGATCGAGCGAGGCCTCGACGCGCTGTCTTCCGAATTCGCCTGAGGCGATCACGGTGCCATCGTCAGCGCCGTCCCGGCAGGTTCGTCAGCGGGCCGACATCGGCGCGATGGGCGTCTGACGGTCGCGGGAGAGTTGCGTGGGGACATCGGTCAAGTCCGGGGACAGCCGCCCCCTTGGTCCTGACCGGCGGGAAACGGAGCTTTGGCAAAGGCTGGGCTGTCGATTGGCGGAGCCGGCCGGCCCCGCCAACGTTCTTCTGCCGGGATCAGTTACCGAGCAGCGATTTTAGAGACTTTGTGGTCGACGTTAAGGCCGTCAGGACATTGGCGAGTTGAGTTTGTGCCGCGGTGACTTGCTTCAGACGGTTAGCTTCATCTTCCATGTTTTCGATTTCGCGGTCGATCACGGTCTTAAGCGCCTTCAGTTCAGAGCTGGTAAAGGCTTGCAAGGCCAAGCTCAGATTGACGTCGCGCAGGAGATTGATCAGCCGGGTCAATTCGGCGTCGAGCTCTCCGGCCAATTGGCTGTTGCCGGCATTTTTGGCGTCCTTGCGGGCGTCATCGACCTGCGCGATCAAGTCGACGAGGGCGTCGCGCGCCTGGGTCAGCTCGCCCTCCAGGGCGCTCGACTCTCGGGCCGCGCCCGCCGAGCCGGCGCTGCCGACTGTGCTCCGGCTGCGCGCGGGGCCCTGGGGCTCTGGTTCCCGTGGCCGCGGCGAGATCGCTTTCTCCAGTGGTCCGGGGCCGCTGCCATCCGTTGCCGAGCGCACGAACTTCCAAGTCAGTATCAAGAGCGTCATGAAGCCGACGAAAAGCCCGGCGCCATAGGCTCCTAAGAGATCGGGGTTGTCGTTAGCGAGGCCAAGAACCGCCGCGCCGGCGATTGCGCCGACGATCGCGGCCAGTTCCGAGGCCGAGATGTCGCCGCTCTTCCCACGATTTGCGAAATAGAGCGACCAGCCGATGACGAAGCCGATGCCGGCGGTTCCGAAAATTGCGAGATTGCTGAGACTGGTCGAGTCAGTTGTTTCTAAGGTCATGTGCGTTTCTCCTAAAATTAGAGGGCGCCGAGGGCCTGGCGAAGGGTCGCGGCGGCGTCGGCGAATTGCTGAATGGTCTCTAGGGTGGCGGCGAGGTTCGGCTCAGGTGACTGAACGGCGTTGGCCAGCGCGGTGTGGGCGCCCTTGAGTTGGTCCGCCAGTGCTGCCGGGTCTGTGGATCGCAGCCGGCGGATCTCGGCAGTGCTTGCGGTGACCGTCTCGATCAGAAGCCGCCGTTCGCGTGCGGTTTTCGCAGAAGCCAGGGCCTTCGCGGCGTTTCGGGCAACCTGGGTCCGGTGGTTAATGCGCGCTTCACTGGCGGCGATCAGTCCTTTGCCGATTGCATCCGCAGCGGGCGGCATCCATTTCTCGACTTTGAGGATGGAGTCCTCCAACTGCGCGCGCCGTGCGCTGTCGAGCGCGGCGCCCACGCCCACACCCCCGAAGCTCACGAACGCCCCCGCCGCCCCGGCGGACGGGGCCCCGGTTTCGGCCCCCAGCAGCACCCCCCCCCGCACCCCGATGGCCAAGCCGGCCATGGGGGCCTCGAAACCCGCGCGCTCT
>JBHJGY010000014.1:0-65500 GCA_050331335.1 Pikeienuella sp. | reverse complement strand
TTAAATAGATCTGGGCGGCCGGCACCCCCGAGCATATTGCTGCCTTCCCGGATCTCGACACCTGTTATCGGGTGGATGACGCCGTCCGCATTGCTGAGGACATAGCCGATGAACGCCTGGACATTGGCAAATGTCGAAAAGCGGGGGTCGTCGATCGTGTACGGGATCGTGTCGGCCTTCCGGTCGAAATCGGCATTCACCACGTTTGCGCTGTCGCCCGGGATCTCGGTGCCGCTGCCGACACTGGCGGTCTGCGGGACAAGGATCGGGATGGTCAAATCGGGGAAAAATTTTCAAGCGTGACGCGATTGCCGAAAAACGACATTGGGCGCCTGAACGCGTGACAACAGATGCAATAAACAACCGACAATTGTGGCGGAAATTGGGCAGGGCGCGGCCGTCTCGCAAAGGGATTGCGCGCTGGAAAAACCCGCCAGCGCCGGTATGGTGAGGCTACCCTTCCGGAGGCGCGCATGAGCTTCGACAGACCGGTCGAATTTTCCCAGCCCACGCGGCAAATCTTCCTAATGCTCCTGGTCCTGATCCTCGTCAGCACCGGGGCGACCGTGCTCGCCGCCCAGATCCAAACGGTGTTCTTCGCCAACCCTTACTTGAACGGGTTTATCTTCGCGGTCTTCGTGATCGGCGTCCTCGCGACCTTCTGGCAGGTTGGCCAGCTGATCTCAGCGACGAATTGGCTGCGCGATCTCGATGCCGGGTTGAAGGGCCAGGAGATCGCACGTCCACCGCGGCTCGTGGCCTCGATGGCGCCGATCTTGCGCGAAGGGCGGGTCAAGAAGCGCTTGGCCGCCTCGACGACACGGTCTGTCCTCGACTCGATCGCCGTGCGCATCGACGAGGCCCGGGAAATCACGCGTTACATCTCCAATCTTCTGATCTTCCTCGGGCTGCTGGGTACCTTCTGGGGGTTGTCGAATACGGTGCCGGCGGTCGTCGACACGATCCGAAGCCTAGCGCCGGCCGATGGCGATACCTCCGATATCAGCGTCTTCGAGCGTCTGATGGCCGGGTTGGAGGACCAGCTGGGCGGCATGGGCACCGCCTTTGCCTCCTCGCTCATGGGCCTTGCCGGCTCGCTGATCGTCGGCCTTTTGGAACTCTTCGCGAGCCATGGGCAGAACCGCTTCTACCGCGAACTCGAGGAATGGCTGGGCGGCTTTACCCGGCTCGGCTTGGTCGGTGAGGGCGAGGGGCCCGACAGTGCCCTCGTCGCGCTGCTCGAACGGGTGGATGAAGGGCTCGAGCGGACCTCGGAATTTGCCGCGAAGGCCGAAGGCGCCCGGGTCGAGGCGGAAAATCGGCTTGCCAAGGCGGCCGATGTCGTGGCGGCGATGGCCGGTCAGATCGACCATGAGCGGGGCCTCGTTCAGGAGCTCTTCGCTGAGATGCGCGCCTCCCGTGACCGTTCCGCCTCGCGCGACCATGCGCTTCTCAATGCGATCAAGCGGCTGGAGCAAAGCTCCGGCCAGATCGCCACCTCTCAGTCGGCGATCGCCCAGGGGCTCGATCGGATGTCCGGCGGCGCGGGCCATGGCGATCGCGCCGCGGACACCGCCGTTGCGATGCAGGGCCTTGAGAAACAGCTGCGCCTCTTGGCGGATGATCTTGCCGTCGGCCGCCACGAGACCACCGCCGCCCTGCGCTCGGAGTTGCGCGCGCTGATCAATCTGATCGACGTGCGCACCCGAGACACCAGCGGCACCAGCTGAGGAGGCCGCGATGGCGCTGGCGCGGCGCGGAGCCGGGCGTTTCGATGTCAGCACCTGGCCGGGCTTTGTCGATGGCTTGGCGGCGCTGCTGCTGATTGTCTTTTTCGTGCTGTCGATCTTCATGATCGTTCAGTTTTCCCTGCGTGAGACGATCCTCGGCCAAGATCAGCGGCTCGAGCAGCAGGAGGAGGAGATCGACCGCCAGGTCAGCCAGATCGCGACGCTCTCGGCGCAGATCCAAGGGCTGGCCGATGTGCTGGCCGGCGAGCGGGTGCGGGCCCAGCGCATGGAGACCACCGCGGCCAATCTGCGCGAGGCCTTGGCTGACGAGGAGCGCGAGGCGGAGCGGTTGGAGCAGCAGCTCTCGGCCCGTGACGCCGCTCTGGCCGAGGCGCAACAGGCGCAAGCATCGCTGACCCGCGATCTCACTGTGGTCAGCGCGGCCCGCCTTGCTGCCGAACAAACCGTCGAACAGCTTGAGAGCGAGCGGCGCGCCCTTGCCGAGGCGGTGGCCGGATTGGAGCGTGACGCCGCCGAACGTGCGGAGCGGATCGCCGCGCTGGCCGAAAGTCAGGAAACCCTTCAGGCCGAACGGGCGGCGGCGTTGGGTCTGATCGATGAGCTCGAAACGGCGGGGGCCCGGCGCGACGCGGAGCTGACAAGGCTCAAGCGCGACGCCGAAACCGCGCTGGCCCTGATCGCGCGGCTGGAGACTCAAAACTCCGAGCTGGCTACCGCTCGGCGCCAGGCCGAGGCCGCACGCGCTGATGTCGCCACCGAACTCGACGCCTTGCGCCAACAGCGCCGCGAGGTGGAGGCGCTGAAGCAGGCGGCGCTGTCCCGGGTAGAGGCTTTGGAGCAAGACCTCTCGGCGACCGAACGGGCACGCCGGGCGCTTGAGGCCGAGCGCGCCATCGCTGCCGCCCGGATCCGCGCGCTCGAGGCGGATTTGGGCGCTGCGGCAGACACGCGAGCGGAGATCGCGCGGCTTCGGGCGGCGCTCAACGCAGGGCAGAACGCCAGGCAGAGCGCCGAGGCGGAGGCCCGCCAGTTACGACGCGAGCTCGCCCGGCGGGCCCGGGCGCTCGACGCGGCAGAAGACAGCGTTGAAGCCCGCGACGCCCAGCTGGTGCTCGCCAAAGCCGATCTCGACCGGCTCGAGGACAGCCTCGCTGCCACCCAGGCCGCCGAGGAAGCCGCCCGCCGCGCTGCGGAGCAGCAGGCCGAGGAGCTGCAGCGGTTGCAGTCCCAGGTTGCGGCGCTCGGAATTCAGGTGACCGGCCTTCAGGAGCTTCTCGCCCAAGCGGAGCAGAGCGACGAGACGAACCGGCGTCGGATCGCCCGGCTCGGGGCCGAGCTCGACGCCGCGCTCGCTCAGCGGGTCTCCGACCTGGAACGTTTCAGATCGGTCTTCTTCGAACGGATGGAGCAGGTGCTGGGCGGGCGCGAGGACATTCAGCGGGAGGGCGACCGCTTCGTTTTCCAGTCGGAGGTCTTGTTTGCGCTCGGCTCGGCGACGCTCGGACCTGCCGGCCGCGCAGAGCTCGCAAAGCTCGGCGCGGTGCTGCGCGAGCTGTCGGGAGAGGTGGCGCAGGATCTCGACTGGGTGCTGCGCGTCGATGGCCATACCGACCCCCAGCCGATCACCGGGGGGGGACGCTTTGCCGACAACTGGGAGCTCAGTCAGGCCCGCGCGCTCTCGGTGGTTCGCTACTTGATCGAGGCCGAAGGGGTCCCGCCCAACCGCCTGGCGGCGACGGGTTTCGGACAGTACCGCCCCATCGACACGGGGACGACGCCTGAGGCTTTCGCGCGCAACCGGCGGATCGAGTTCAAATTCACCGAGCGCTAGGCCGACGGCCGTTTCGCTGCCGACGGCGTACCATGTGCCGCAGCCGGAGCTTGCCTGGTCGCGGCCTTGGTCGGTCGGCGCCGGCCCGGTTGCGGGACAAGATCGCGATGACCGAGCCGGATTAAGACCCGCGGAGCCTCGCCATCGTCGTTTCGCAGGGGCCGGAAATCGGGGCCTTCTCGACCGCCGATTGCGTGCGAGAGCCGCCATCGAGCCGACGGCCCTACTGCGACCCTTTCGCCGCTGCTGGGTCCCGGTAAGACTCTGTTAACCACAGTGGCGTGACCCTCTCTGCATCAGGCCAGAGGGGGTTGCGGTATGGCTCTGACGTTTTTGAGGACATTTGGGGCGGGTTTGTCGGTTGGGGCGCTTCTCGCGGCGGAGGCGGCTCAGGCGGGGGCCTGGACGCAGAACCCCGGCGCGGGGCAGGTCATCAGCTCGGTGAGCCGACGGGCGGCGCCGATTTCCAGTTTCGCCGGTGGGCCGGCTGACGACGACGCGACCTTTACCTCGCTCTTTTTCGAATATGGGGTGATCGAGGGGCTCACCGTCGGGGGCACCGTGTTCATCGAGGTGCAGAGCATGGGCTCCGGCGGAAACACCGCTGAGCTCGGCATCTTCCTGCGAAAGCGTTTCTGGCAGGGCGAGCAGGGCGACGTCGCCGCTGTCCAGATCGGGGCCAAGCAGCCGGTCAACGATCTGTTGGGCGACAGCTTTGGTGGACCGGATAGCGATCCGACCCAGGAGGTGTCGCTTCGACTGCTATACGGCCGCGGCTTCGGCTTCGATTGGGGAAATGCCTTTTTGTCGACTGAGGCTGGCTACCATTTGCAGACCGATGGCGATGACGACGAGCTGCGTGCCGATATCACTGTGGGCGCCCAGCCTTGGGACTGCTGCATGCTGTTGCTCTCGGCCTATGGAACCTATCCCTTGGGCGACGCCGACGGGGCGGCGCTCAAGATTGCGCCGTCTGCAACATATTCCTTCTCGCTCTTTTCGCAGACCGAGGACGAGTCGCCGCCCAAGAAAACGACGCTGCAATTGGGGTTGAGCCAGGATTTGCTCAACATCGACGAAGGTGTGGGGTTCCAGTTCAGCGTCTGGCAGCCCTTTTGACGGCGCGCGCTGCCGGGCTCAACTCGTCATGCCAGGCAGCTTTCGCAAAAACACGCCGCGGATCCGCCAGGCACCGTCTTCCAGCGCCATGATGTAATCCGCCTCAAAGAGCGCCCCGACGCCATCTTCAAACAGCACAGTTTTGCGGTAGCCGGACCCGTGTCGGGTAAGACCGCGCCATTCCACGCGCGACGGGCGGTAGATCATCGGATAGCCCTGGCGCACCATCCGGCCGAAATTCTCCGGCGATCCGAACTTCGATTGGATGCCAGGCGCGGCATGAGCAAAGGCGGCGGCCATGTCGTCGCGCTGGAAGGCAGCGATTTGGTCGGCAATCACCTGCTCGATCGCGGCATCCGCGGCCCCGTCGGCGCGGAGCGGCTGTGGCGCGAGTGTGGCGAGCGCGAAGAGCCCGAGCATAAGCGCGGCGAGCAGGCTGGTCTGGAAAGGCATGCGCATGGGAACCTCCATATCCGTCTTAGAGACCATGGCGCGGCGCGGCTTTGCGTCAAGCAGCGCGCCAGCCGGCCCAGGCCGCGCGAGGTGGATGGTGGCGGCGCCGCCGATCCCATAAGGTACTGGCTCTGACGGCAATCACGGAGACAAGAGCCGGATGAGCGAGGAGTATGTCATCGATCGGCTCGGCGCCCAGGGCGACGGAATTGTCGGCGACAGCCGGGTTTTCGTACCCTATGCGCTGCCAGGTGAACGGGTTCGGGCGAGCCGGCTCGGCGACCGCGCGCAGATCGACCGCATCCTTGTGGCCTCGCCGGAACGTCAGGAGCCGGGCTGTCCGCATTTCGGCCATTGCGGCGGTTGCGGGCTGCAACATGCCTCGGACGCATTCGTCGCCGCGTGGAAGGCCCGGCAAGTGGCCTCGGCGCTCAAGGCACGCGGCATCGAGGGGGTGGAGATGCGCCCCATCGAGACGTCACCACCCGCCAGCCGTCGACGCATCACCGTCGCGGTCAAGCGGACCCGCTCGGGCGTTCAGATCGGCTTCCATGCCCGCGCGAGCGACATGGTGATGCCCATCGCCGCCTGTCTCGTCGCGGTGCCGGATCTCGTCGACATCCTGCCCAATCTCGCAGAACTCGCCGAAGGGGCGGCCTCGCGCAAAGGCCAGCCGCGCATAACGCTGACCCTGTCGGAGGCCGGGGTCGACTGCGCGATTACCGAGGCGAAGGAGCTCGACCGGCCGGGGATGGCGTTGCTTGCGGGGGCGGCGGCGCGCGCAGGCCTCGCACGGCTGGCCTGGAACGGGGAGGTGGCGGTGACCCTCGCGGCTCCCATCCAACGTTTCGGCAAGGCGCGCGTGGTGCCGCCGCCGGGCGGGTTCCTGCAGCCGACGAGCCAGGGGGAGGCGGTGCTTGTTTCGGCCGTGCGCGCCGCGGTGGGCGATGCGGGGCGGGTTGCTGATCTTTTCGCGGGGTCGGGGACCTTTGCGCTGCCGCTGGCCGAGGACGCCGAGATCCTGGCGGTCGAAGGAGAGGCGGCGGCGCTCGCGGCCCTCTCGGCGGGATGGCGCGAAGCCGAAGGGCTCAGGCGGGTCAGGACCGAGACGCGGGATCTGTTTGCCAGGCCATTGCGGCGCGACGAACTCAAAGGGCTCGAGGCGGTGGTGATCGATCCCCCACGGGCTGGCGCGCGGGCACAGGTTGAATGCCTGGCCGAGACCCCCGTGGCCCGGATCGCCAGCGTGAGCTGCAATCCCGCGACGTTCGCCCGGGATGCGCGGATCCTAATCGACGGCGGTTACCGCCTCGACTGGGTGCAGCCGGTCGATCAGTTCCGCTGGTCTCACCATGTCGAGGTGGTCGGCGCATTCTCCCGTTAACGCCTTCGCTGATCGCGGCGGCCGCGTGCCGCTGGCCGGGCTGTCGCGGCCGTTCTCAGCCGTTGGGCTCGTCGTCGAGGCTGCCATGCACGGCGAAGGCCTCCAGTTTGGCCTCCTGGGAGGGGATCACACGGAAGCTCTCCGAAACGCCCGTCTCGATCAGCTTGCGCTCGACGACGAGGAGCGTGTTGGGCGCGTGGTCATCGCACATGCTGCGCATGAAGCCGAGCTCTTCCGCCGCGAACGGGCGTGCCGCGTCAAGATCCGGCGCGCCCCAAGCCTCGACGAAATGCTGGGCGAGTTGGTCGATCTGTGCGGCGTATTCCACCTCCGTGATTTCGGTCACGGCGACGAAGGTGGCACGGCCGAAGCTCTGCAGCCCGAGCCAGCCATTGGCGAAGGTTTGGCGGGCGCGGCCGGTAAGATCGTCCTCGCGCCAATCGGAAAAGGCGAAGCCGCCCGAGACGGCCCACTCACCCGGCTCGGCTGCCAGATCGAAGACGCGGCTGTCGCTCTCGTCGAAACGGATGGTGCGCGCAAGCCTCACCTCATGGCCCCCCCCAGGATCGCCGGTGCCAGGCGGCGCAATTCGGTCCCGGTCGCGGTTTTGATCAGCTGCCCGCAGGTCTCGTCCAGCCCCATGAACACGCCCGAGCCGTCGGCGAGCGGCTCGCCGAGGCCCCAGGCCCGGGCCCGCCAGGCCTCGTGTAGCGGACCGATCCCCCGCTCTTCCCAGGTGTTGATCCACAGCAGCGTGTGCCGTGCCCAGGTGTCGATCAAAGCCGGGGCGGTGATCTCGCCGCAACCCTCTTCGCAGAGCCAGGTGCGGTCGGGGGCGCGACCGGGCGCGGTCTCCGCGGGCGGTTTGATCGGAACTTCGATGCCGATCACGAGCCAACCCGGAACGGCCGCAAGATCCTGCGTCGCAGCAGCCGCCCGGATCCCACCGCAGCGCGCGGCATTCACGCGCAGCCCGGCTGGCCAGTCGAAATGCACGGCGGTCTCAGGCGGGGCGAGCGCGCCCATCGCATCGCCGAGTCCCAACAGATGAGCGAAGGCCACGGTCACGGCAAGCTCCAGTGCCACTTCCGGCGCGAGCACCATCGCAGCGCGTGCGGTTTGCAGATCGGACGACCAGACAACCCGTCCCGCCTCGGTGCCGAGTGCGGCTCTCGCGACGGCTTTCGCGAAGGGGTCCTGACCCGCGGCGGCTTCTTCTCCGACGAGCAACGGTGGAAAGCGCGGCGCATCGATGACCGGGCCCATCGGCTCAGCGCATCCCGTCCTGGGCGAGCAGGTGCTCTGCGATGTCGAAAAAGGCGCGAGCCTGGGGGCTCGATGGCTTTGCCGCAACGATCGGCGCACCGCCGTCGCCCGCGACCCGGATTTCCAGATCGAGCGGGACAGCGCCGAGGAAGGGCAGCCCGAGCCGTTCGGCCTCCGCCTGTGCGCCGCCTTCGCCGAATATCGCTGCCTCATGCCCACAGTTGGGACAGACATAGCGCGACATGTTCTCGATCATCCCCAACACCGGGGTGCTTGTCTTCTTAAACATATCCAACGCCTTGCGGGCATCGAGCAACGCGATATCCTGCGGTGTCGACACCACAACGGCGCCTGTCACCTCGGCTTTTTGCGCCAGCGTGAGCTGGACATCGCCGGTGCCTGGGGGAAGATCTACCAGCAGGACGTCGAGCCCGCCCCACTGCACCTGTCGCAGCATCTGTTCGAGCGCGCCCATCAGCATCGGGCCGCGCCAGATCACCGCCTCGCCCTCGGGAACCATCATGCCAATCGAGATCGCCGTAACCCCATGGTTGCGAAGCGGCAGGATCGTTGTGCCGTCCGGCGAGGAGGGGCGTCCGCTGATCCCCAGCATCCGTGGCTGTGAGGGCCCATAAACATCGGCGTCGAGCAAGCCCACCCGCTGGCCGCGGGACGCCAGCGCCACGGCGAGATTGGCGGAGACCGTCGACTTGCCAACCCCGCCCTTGCCCGAGGCGATGGCGACAATCCGCTCGACCCCCTTGATCCGCTTGTCCGCGGGCGCTGCAGGCTTGCGCCGGCCACCCGCGCCGAGATCGGGCGGCGGGCCCTTGGGCGTCGGGCCTCGGGAGGGCTGGGGCTCGCTGGAATGCGCTGTCAGGATCGCCGAAACACGGGTGACGCCCGGCAGTTTCTCAACCGCGGCGGCAGCGGCGGCGCGGATGGGCTCCATCTGCGCGCCCTTTGCCGGATCGACTTCGATCACGAAGCTCACCGCGCCGTCCTTGACCGAGATTGCCTTGGCCATGTCGGCGGTAACCAGGTCCTTGCCGGTTCCGGGATCAATGATGCGGCCGAGCGCTTCGACCACCTGCGCGCGGGTTGCGCTCATCTCGAACCTCCTGGCATCGCGGACGGGCCAACACCGCTACACATGTCCGACCTCTTGGCTAAGGATTTCCTTCTTAGGTCATTCCAGGGCCGGGGATGTCAAGGGAGCGGCGGCCGGCTCAGCGCTCATCGTCGCGATCGGCAAGATAATCGTCCGTGGTGCGCGGCCGCGGCCGCTCGCCGAGCCGAAAGGGCTGCGCCTCGCTGTGATACTGCGCCCGCACCCGGCAATCATCGCACATCTGAATCAGCTGGGCGTTGTCCGAGTTTTGAAACATCGGATGCGCGGCGAGCTTGGTGGTGATCGCTTCGATGGTCGATTTCACGCCGAAGAGCTTGCCGCAACTGATGCAGGCAAAGGGTTCCTCTTCATTGAGCGTTAGCGGGCGCAGCGCGGCATCGGAGAGGTCGAGACGCGGGACGAGGGTGATCGCGGTTTCCGGGCAGAGACCGGCGCACAGGCCGCACTGGATGCACGCCTCCTCGCGGAAAGTGAGCTCCGGACGGTCCGGGTTGTCGCTCAGGGCACCGGTGGGGCAGAGGCTCGCGCAGGACATGCACAGGGTGCAGGCGCCGGTGTCGACGAGGACCGCCCCGTAAGGCGCGCCTTCAGGAAGCGGTAGAGGGTCCGCCGGGGTTGTCCCGCCGGCAAGCGCCTTTGCGGCGAGCCGCACGGTCTCACGTCGGCCGCCGGCGGCCAGGATTGGCTCCGCGCCGTGCGGGCGCGGCGTGGGCCCGTGCAGGATCGCGAGCATGGCATCGGGGTCAGCCTCGTCGATGAGCCGAAGTCGGCCGCACGGCTCGCCACCGCTTTGCTCGGGCTTCGTGGCGACCGAGCCCTCGACGATCGCCGCGGCAAGCGCGATCTCCCGCGCGATGACGTCACGCTCGGTCAGCGGGGCCGCGAGTAGATCGACCGCCGCATAGCCGAGCCCAATTGCAGCGAGCATCTCCGCATGGCCGAAGGCAGCAAGCGCGGGGATCTCCATCGGGATCACGTCCGCCGGCAGGCCGCGTCCGTGGCGCGCGCCCAGTCGGATCATCTCCATCCCGTGCGCGTCATGAACCAGAAGGCGCGGCGTCCGGCCGCCCGCCTGGCGGTAAGCGTCGGCCATCCGCCGCATCCGGCGGAACAGATGAGCGACGGGTGGCTCCTCGGTGGCGGCCGCACCTGACGGGCAAACGGCGGAACAGGCCCCGCAGCCCGCGCAGATATGCGGATCGATCGCCACATGCTCGCCAGCCGGCGTGATCGCACCTGTTGGGCAGACGGAGAGGCACCGGGTGCATCCGGTCTTGCCGGCCCGGGAATGGGCGCACAGGCTCTCGGTCAGACGGATATGGAGGGTCTTCTCGAAGCTACCGACGAGTTGGGCTGCGTCGAACAGCGCTTGGGCTACGGCAAGCGGATCCCTCGGGTCCGCGCGCAGATAGCCATCTCGTTTGCTTGGGGCGGGGACCAGGGCGGTGCTGCCGGTGAGGTCCAGGACGATGTCGCAGAGCGAGCGCGCCCCATCCATGGGGGTGCCAAAGCGCCGCTGCCCGCGCCCGGCCGGAGACAGCTCGCAGAAGCCGTCGACGACCAGGGAGAACCGCCCGAGCGCGCCTTCGAGCCGCGCGATGCGGCCAGCGACCACCTCGACGCCAGCCGGCACGCTATCGAGCGGTGCCGCATCCGTGACCAGCGCCGTCACCGAGAGGGCCTCCGCCAGCCGTGCCGCGGCCGGCAAAACCGTCTCCGCGGGCCCGGTGACGAGGCAGAGCCCGCCGCTTTCCACATCGAGTGCGGGCACAGGCGGGGGGGCGACTTCTGCATCTGCCAGGAGCGCTGCCATCTTGGGGCCGACCGGAGCCCCCGGCTCTGCCCAGCCCGCCCGGTCCCGAATGTCGACACAGGCGAGGCGGTCTTCCGCTTCCAGGCTCTCAGCGATCTCTGCAAAGCCATCGACCTCCTGTCCGCAGGCAACGATCACCGCTTCCCCCGCAGCCAGCGCCGCCTCGACCACAGCGGCCTCGGACCGGCACAGCTCAGACCTGACACGCGCGCAAGTGAGCCCCGTCGCGCGCTCGATCGCTTGGCGATCCGGCGTCATGCTGCCGGCACAGTCGCACAGAAGAAGGGTCGGGCGGTCGGTCTCTTTGGGCATGGGTCCTCCAGACGGCCAGTCGGCCAGACACCCCGGCGCGACACTCAGGGGCCGCACCGAGGGACGTCACCAGCCTTGGCAAGCCGGTCGGTGCTTGTCCATAGTGCGCATTGATGAGGCAACAGCCCGAGGAATTGGCAATGGGCGGAACTGGTCGATCGGCGGATGCATGGATGCCGTTGGGTGTCGTGCTGCGGCGCCAGCCAGGGGTCACGCGCTGGGCCTCGCATATTTGGCGGGTCTCCGCGGTCTTACCAGGTGCCGGTGCGGCCAACTGGCGCGAGATGCGGCGCGACGGCGCGGCCGTCGAATATCACGCCGCTACCTTGCCGTTGGAACTCTGGCGCGCGGAGACGGAGGCCTATCGGGTCGCGCTGTCCAACGACCCCCCCCGCGTCTTCGTCGTTTTGCGTCCCGAGGAAGAGGACGGTCCGGAGGAGATCCGGGTGCACTGCGTGACCGCGTCGCCCTTCGAGGCCCAAGACTATCTCGACAGCGGTGAGGAGCAGGTGGAGCCGGTCGCAATGCCGGTGGCGCTGATCGGTTGGGTCAGCGATTTTGTGGCGCAACACCACCGCGACGAACCCTTCGTCAAGCGCCAGCGCGACCGCATCGCAATCGAGGCGCGAGAAGATGGCAAGGGAGACAGCCGGGTTCGGCAAACGGCCGATGTTTATCGCAGCCCCGGCGGGATCAAGGGGCGCCGGGGGCCGCTGCAATGAACCGCGGACGCCCAGGGGAGGACGGCGCGGGCGGCGCCTTCACGCGTTGGTCGCGGTTGAAGCGTGCGCGGGCCCGCGGGCAGCCGGTTGAGACCGAGGCTGCGGACGCCGCTGAAACGGGCGGTGTCCCCGAAGAGGTCCCAGGCCCCGAGGCGGTCCATGGGGCCGGGGCCGACAAGACCGATGCGGAACTCCTTGAGGAGCTGGGCTTGCCGGATCCCGATACGCTGGCGCCGGGCGACGATGTTCGGGGCTTCATGGCCGAGGCGGTTCCCGCGCGCCTGCGCAACCGAGCGCTCCGGCGCCTTTGGCGCGGCAACCCGGTGCTCGCCAATCTCGACGAGTTGGTGGATTACGGCGACGATTTTACCGACGCGGCAACCGTCGTCGAGAACCTCGCCAGCGCCTGGCAGGTGGGCCGGGGCTATCTTCGCGCGCCGGTTGAAGCCGATCCGGCGCCTGCGCCGAGCGTGGCGGCTGCGGCGCCACCAGACGCGCCGGCGGCCGCCGAGACCGGGGCGCCCGCGGAGACGGACGCCAATGAGGGCCCTGGTGAGCAGGCCGATGCTGCGGGCGTCGCAGGGGCGGAGGACATGCACCTCACCGCTGTGGACAAGACCGAACTTGTGGTGAATTCGCGGCAAACGGTCGCTGCGCAGCCCGCGCCCGAAGCGCCCTTGCTGCGCCGCCGCAGAATGAAGTTCGTGCTGCCCGAGCGGTAAATGCGGGGCGGGGCGGGGGAACGGCCCTCAGGTGTCTCGCAGCGCAGCACGTCATCGGCGTCTATGCCGCATGACACTGCCGTTGACCCCAAGCTTCTCTTTCGTAGCCTGTAAAAAAACTTGGGCGCGCGCCGGTTGGTGTGGCGTGACCGGGCCGCGGGGAGGTTAAAGCGACCGTGCAAAATCAGGAGAAACGCGAGATCGCTGTGGCCGAGGAGGACCTCCTTCGCGCCGATCTCTACGACCTCCTGGCCGCGCTCCTGGCGCGACCGGCCGACCGTGCCCTCCTCGATCGTCTTGCGGGGCTTGAAGGCGATGACAGCGCGCTCGGCCGGGCGGTGATCGCCCTCGCCCGGCTGGCCGCAGCGACCACCGAAACCGCCGCGCGCCGGGAGTTCGACGCCCTGTTCATCGGCCTCGCCCGGGGCGAGTTGATGCCCTATGCCAGCTATTACTTGACCGGGTTCCTGCACGAGAAGCCGCTCGCCGTCCTGCGCCAGGATATGTCCCGCCTCGGGATCGTGCGCGCCGAGACCGTCTCCGAGCCCGAGGACAACATCGCAAGCCTCTGCGAGATGATGGCGGGGCTCATCCGCGGTCGCTTCGGCGAGCCGGCCGACCTTGCCACCCAGCGCGACTTCTTCGCCAAGCATCTCGGCCCCTGGGCCGGCCATTTCTTCGCCGATCTCGAAGCGGCGGAGGGATCGGTTTTTTACGCGCCCGTCGGAGCTGCGGGCCGCGCCTTCATCGACATCGAGAAGGAAGCCTTTCGACTGGGGAGCTGAGGCCCTCAGCCGTCAACCGGTCGTCCTGACGGGGCGGCCCCCATGAGGAGACGACCATGAGCGAGACCAAAGCGGCCAGCCGCCGCGACTTCCTGAAGCTCACCGCAACCGCGGCGCCTGTTGCCGCGGTGACCGTGGTGGCCGGCACGGCGGAAGCCGAGAGCGCGGAGGCCCCCAAGACCTCGGGCCTGCGCAAGACCGAGCACGTCGAGAAGTATCTGGAGAGCGCCCGCTTCTGAGGCGGGTGGACCGGTCGGGCCGAAAGGCGGGTTGCGATGGCCCCGTCCGCGGCACGGCGGTTAACGGATCGCCGGGCAACGACCCGGCCCTGAACCCTGGGAGATAGGAAACCATGCTGAGGAAAAAGACCAACGGGGTTGCGGAACGCCCCCGGATCGCGTCGCCCCTCGCCAAGGCCGCCGAGAAAGCGGTCGATCGCCGCGCCTTCCTGCGCGGCTCGGGCCTCGCCGTTGGCGGGCTCGCTGCGCTCGGTGCCACCGCCGGGACGGTGAGCCGGGCGGATGCGGCCACTGCGGCCGCAGGCGCAAAACTCGAGGCCGTCAAAACGGTCTGCACCCACTGCTCGGTCGGCTGCACCGTGATCGCCGAAGTGGCGAGCGGTGTCTGGGTCGGCCAGGAGCCCGGCTGGGACAGCCCCTTCAACCTCGGCGCCCATTGCGCCAAAGGGGCCGCTGTCCGCGAGCACGCCCATGGCGAGCGCCGGCTCAAATATCCGATGAAGCTGCAAGGTGGCGAGTGGGTCCGGATGTCTTGGGCCGACGCGATCGACGAGATCGGCGACGGCATGCTCAAGATCCGTGCGGAAAGCGGCCCTGACAGCGTCTATTGGCTCGGCTCGGCCAAACACAACAACGAGCAGGCCTATCTCTTCCGCAAATTCGCCGCCTACTGGGGCACGAACAACGTCGACCACCAGGCGCGGATCTGTCACTCGACCACGGTCGCAGGTGTTGCCAACACCTGGGGCTACGGCGCGATGACCAACTCTTACAACGACATCCACAAGAGCCGGGCGATCTTCATCATCGGCGGCAACCCGGCCGAGGCGCACCCCGTCTCGCTCCTCCATGTGCTCAAAGCCAAGGAAGAGAACAACGCGCCGCTGATCGTCTGCGACCCGCGCTTCACCCGCACGGCGGCGCATGCGGATGAGTATGTGCGCTTCCGCCCGGGCACCGATGTGGCGCTCGTTTGGGGCATCCTGTGGCACATCTTCGAGAACGGCTGGGAGGACAAGGAGTTCATCCGCACCCGCGTGTGGGGCATGGACCAGAGCCGCGAGGAAGTCGCGAAATGGACCCCTGAGGAGGTCGAGCGCGTCACCGGCACGCCGGGCAGCCAGCTCGAGCGCGTGGCACGCACCATGGCCAACAGCCGGCCGGGCACGGTGATCTGGTGCATGGGCGGCACGCAGCACACCAACGGCAACAACAACACCCGCGCCTACTGCATCTTGCAGCTCGCGCTTGGGAACATGGGCACCGAAGGCGGCGGCACCAACATCTTCCGCGGTCACGACAACGTCCAAGGCGCGACGGATCTCGGCGTGCTCTCCCACACCCTGCCGGGCTATTACGGCCTCAAGACCGGCTCCTGGAAGCACTGGGCCCGCGTCTGGGCCGGCACCCAGGTCCAGGACGCGGCGGCCGAGGACGAGTACCAGTTCCTGCTCAGCCAGTTCGGCTCGAAAGAGCTGATGGAGAGCAAGGGCATCCCGGTGTCGCGCTGGTTCGACGGCGTGCTCGAGGACAAGGCCAATATGGACCAGCCGGACAATGTCCGCGCCATGGTTCTTTGGGGCCATGCGCCGAACTCGCAAACCCGCCTGACCGAGATGAACGAGGCGATGAACAAGCTGGATATGATGGTCGTGATCGACCCGTATCCAACGGTCTCGGCGATCCTCCACGACCGCAAGGACGGCGTCTATCTCCTGCCGGCCTGCACGCAGTTCGAGACCCGCGGCTCGGTCACGGCTTCCAACCGTTCGATCCAGTGGCGCGACAAGGTCGTCGATCCGCTCTTCGAATCGAAAACCGACCACTGGATCATCGCCCGCTTCGCCGAGAAGTTCGGCTTCGCCGACCGGCTCTTGCGCAACATCTCGATGGAAGGCGACGAGCCGAACATCGAGGACGTCACCCGCGAGTTCAACGCGGGCATGTGGACGGTCGGCTACACTGGCCAGTCGCCGGAGCGGATCAAGCTCCACATGGCCAACCAGCACACCTTCGACCGCACCACGCTGCAGGCAGTCGGCGGCCCGGCGGATGGCGACTATTACGGCATGCCCTGGCCCTGCTGGGGCACCGCCGAAATGAAGCACCCCGGCACGCCCAATCTGTACGACATGTCGAAGCCCGTCTCCAAAGGCGGCCTCACCTTCCGCGCGCGCTTCGGCGTCGAGCGTGACGGTCAGAACCTGCTGGCCGAGGGCGTCTACTCTGCAGGCTCCGAGATCCAGGACGGCTACCCCGAGTTCACCATGCAGATGCTGATGGATCTCGGCTGGGATGCGGACTTGACCGACGCGGAACGGGCCGCCATCGAGGGTGTGGCTGGGCCGAAGACCAACTGGAAGACCGACCTTTCGGGCGGCATCCAGCGGGTCGCGATCAAGCATGAATGCGCTCCCTTCGGCAACGCCAAGGCCCGCGCCGTGGTCTGGACCTTCCCCGACCCGGTGCCGCTGCACCGCGAGCCGCTCTACACCTCGCGCCGCGATCTCGTGGCCGACTACCCGACCTACGACGACCGCAAGGCATACCGCCTGCCGACGCTTTACGCCTCGATCCAGAAGAACGACTTCTCCAAAGACTACCCGATCATCCTGACCTCGGGTCGTCTCGTCGAGTACGAGGGCGGCGGCGACGAGACCCGCTCCAACCCGTGGCTGGCCGAGCTGCAGCAGGAGATGTTCTGCGAAATCAACCCGTTCGATGCCAACAATCTCGGCATCAAGGACGGCGAGCAGATCTGGGTCGAAGGCCCGGAGGGCGGCAAGGTGAAGGTGGCCGCGATGGTCACCGAGCGGGTCGGCCGGGGCGTTGCCTTCATGCCGTTCCACTTCGGCGGCTTCTTCCAGGGCGAGGATCGTCGCTCGCACTACCCGAAGGGCGCAGACCCCTACGTCCTCGGCGAGAGCACCAACACCGCGCAGACCTATGGCTACGACTCGGTCACCCAAATGCAGGAGACCAAGGCCACGCTCTGCAAAATCATGAAAGCCTGAGGGAGGAGCGAGAATGGCACGCGCGAAATTCCTGTGTGACGCCGAACGCTGCATCGAGTGCAACGCCTGCGTCACCGCCTGCAAAAACGAACATGAGGTGCCCTGGGGCATCAACCGCCGTCGGGTCGTGACGATCTCCGACGGCAAGCCGGGCGAGCGGTCGATCTCGGTCGCTTGCATGCACTGCTCGGATGCGCCCTGCATGGCGGTCTGCCCGGTCGACTGCTTCTACCAGACCGACGACGGCGTGGTGCTCCACTCCAAGGATCTCTGCATCGGCTGCGGCTACTGCTTCTATGCCTGCCCGTTCGGTGCGCCGCAGTTCCCGCAGGCCGGCAACTACGGCTCCCGCGGCAAGATGGACAAGTGCACCTTCTGCGCCGGCGGCCCGGAAGAGGCGATGTCCGACGTGGAGTTCCAGAAATACGGCCGCAACCGGATCGCGGAAGGCAAGCTGCCGATCTGCGCCGAGATGTGCGCGACCAAGGCCCTTCTCGCCGGCGACGGTGACGAGGTGGCCGACATCTACCGCGAGCGCGTCGTCGCCCGCGGCTTCGGCTCCGGCGCCTGGGGCTGGGGTACTGCCTACTATACGAAGGCCAACTGATCCGGCGGGCGGGGTCACGGCCCCGCCCTGCCTCACTCACACCTGCGAAAGCCCGGGGGGCGGCCCTCCCGGGCTTTTCCCCGTCTTAAGGAGCGGTGGCCTGGCGGTTCGGCGGCTTGAAAATCCAGGCCGGCTTGCGCGTCGAACCCGCCGAAAAGAAACTATTTTAAAAATGTTGTTGGCGCGTCGATGAAATCATTTTCGAGCCTGTTTCAAGTCCAATCGCCTAAATTCTGAATGGGGAACACCGATGTCTTTCTCTGAACGCGACCTTGACGCCGGAATCACGATCGGCACCGATCTGATCAAGATTCCGGCGATTCAAAACGCCTTAAACACTCTCGGCGTCGACATCAATCTCGACCTCGGTGTGTTCGACATCGATCAAGAAGAATTCGAGATCGGCTCTCAGCTGATCGTGTCGGTGTTCGACAGCGGCTTTGCCAATTTTGGATCCATTTCCATCGACACAAATCCAGATACTGGTTTTGATGACGCGGGCGGAATATTTGTCGACTTTGAATTCGATGTGTCCGCGTTTATTTTTGATGAAATTCTCGGCGCTACTGTAGAGTTCGATGTTGATTTTGAAAAAAGCGTCTTCGATGATGATGTTCAGTCGGACATCACTGGTACCGTCTCACTCTTCGAGCTCGATGCCGAGGTCGATTTTGAGCTCAACGTGCTCGGCCGCCAGTTCGAGATCGAATTGGGGACCGAACAGGAGTTCGGACGGCGCTTAACCACGGGCGAGTTTGATTTTGAGTCCGAGTTCGGTGTTGAAGTTTCAGTGACAGATACGGACGAAGAAGTCCTGTTTTTTGCCTTGGGCGAAATCAGCGTCGGTCGTGATAATCCGCGGTTTCCAGGAGATAACGATGCCCCAGACTTCTTTGCTGAGGACTCGCCGTTTGAGGACGAGTTTTTTGTGGAACTTGAGGGCGAAATTATTTTCAATGGAAGCAGTTTTTCAGATGGCACCCTCCGCTTCTCTTACCTGCAGTCGGAGACCCCAGGCACCGGCGACACGCTTCTTGTTAGCCGGGCCGACGGCGTAGTTGAAATTGCAGACGTGGAACTGCCCTTCCGCACGGGCGACCTGATCGGCGAATTTTTCTGATGGCCGCAGGCGTGCCCTTCTCGGGGCACGCCAAACTGCAGCACCGCAACTGGCGTGCATGGGGGAGCGATTGGGCGCCGCTTCCCCGATCAGATGGGAGCCTGAGACCGCACCGATCCACGCACGCTGCGCGCCCTCAGCCCCCCGCGCGTTCCAGCCGCACGAAGACGCGGCCGTCTTGCACCTTAGTCTCGAACACCTCGATGGGTTCTGTCGCGGGCGCCCCGACGGCCCGCCCTGTCTTCGCGCAGAACCGTCCCTGGTGAAGGGGGCATTCGATCACCCCATCGATGATCATGCCGTCCGTGAGCGGTTCGTGCTCATGGGTACAGTACCCCGAGGTCGCGAAAACGGTCCCACCGGAGAGGCAAATGGCCACCAGCCGCCCCTGGAGCTCGACGGTCTCGATGAATTCCTCTTCGAGTTGATCGACGGCTATCGCGTCGTGCCAAGGCTGTGCCTCTGTCCCCGCCATGACGGTCACTCTGCCGCCACCGGGCCGCTCTGGCCGCGCGCGCCGTTCCAGGTCACGCCCTCGTGACGAGAGATCTTCGAGAGCACCTCTGAATGCACGGCCGGATAGCTCTCGCCGATCGGGTGAAGCTTGTCCCCGACCTCGTCATGTAGCTTCGCGAGGGCGTGGTAGGGCACCATTGGGCAAATATGATGCTCTGCGTGATAAGACATGTTCCAGTGCAGAAAGTGGACGAGGCGCGTGGTCCGCGTCGTCCGGGTGTTGGTCCGCAAGTCGCCGCCCTCTTCGCACTCAGCATGCTCGGCGATCCGGAAGAAGCGCATCAGCGGCTCGCCGACCAGACGCGGCACGATCCAGAGCCAGAGCGGCAACAGGCTGCCGGTGCCAATCGCGACCGCCGCGATCCCGCCATAGATCGCTAGGATCACGCGGCCTTCGAAGATGACCCTCGGGACCTCGCTGTCCGGCAAAAAGCGCCGATGCTCCGGCCGGATATAGCCGAATGGGTGATAAAACAGCCAGATCAGCCCGCGCTTCCAAAACACATAACCGCTGAGATAGACCGCATAGTCCCAGACCGTCATACGCTCGGGCATCATGTCGGGGTCCTGGCCGCGGATTTGGGTGTAGGTGTGATGTGTGGCGTGCTCGTATCGGAAGATCGTCGGCGGCATGATGTAAATCAGACAAACGATCCAATACACTGTCTCGTTGAGCCAGCGCGAGCGAAATGGCGTGCCGTGACTGCACTCGTGCATGGGTGCGAACAGGAAAGCCAGGACCACCGCATGGGCGAGAAGCGCCGGCACCACCCACAGCGTGCCGAGCGCCATCCAGGTCAAGGTGCCAGTGGCCCCGATCAGGCCCATATGGCCGAGGAAGTGGAGCAAGGCCGTGCGATCGGTCCGCTTCGTATAGGGCTTCAGGGTCTTGCGGTCGATCACCAGATCACGCCCGAAGGCGCGTTCGGTCTGTTCCTGCATCGTGTCAGACATGCTGTCGTTCCTTACAATAGGTGCTGCGAAGCGCCTCCCTCCGGCAGTCCCCGGACCGCCGCGGCCGAGGCATCGCTTTTTCCCATCGGTCCGCGAAGCTCTCAACGATGGCGATCCCCGCACCTGACCATCACAGCGCGCATTGGGACCCTCATATTCCGCTAAACACACCACTTTCCGGCCCAAGAACGCAAATCACTTATTGTCAGAATGTATCAGCCCAACTGATACAAGCTCACATGCGCTCGATGTCTTCGAGGAACCCCTCGTGGCCGCGGTCAGTCTACCCCACGACGGGAGGCCGGGGTTAGGCGGTCCGGCTCAGCGCGCGGCAACCCGGGCTCAGCAATGAAGTCGCACGATGCGGCAGCGACGCCGGCCCTTGTGATCGTAATTGCACACGCGGTCCTCGCAGTTTTGACTGGGATCGTCCGAGCCGCCGCCACCGCCGCCACCGATTGCGCCCATCATGAGCAACAGAGCGAAGGCGGCCATCGCATTGGCCTGGCCGGAACTGGCCGAGCGGGGGCGCGGTTGGACAACCCAGTTCCCCGTTTCCGGATCCAGGCACACCGTTTCCGAAGACCGGATCCGACGCTCCAGCAGATCGAAATCCTGCCTGAACGGCCGACAGCGGCGGCCTTCCTTCGACGTGCTGTCCATCAGCGTGATCGAGCCGTTGGAGCCTGTTCGCGGATAGGACCACTGATAGGTGCGCCCGTCTTCTCCCGTCGACCAAACACCCTCTGAGAACAGTTGAAGCGAAAGCTGCTCATCCGCTTCCGCCTGCGCCATCATGTCGTCGATATACACATCGGTGCTATCGGCGATCAGTGGGTTCAGGATCGACCCCATGTCTCCCGGCAGCGCCGACTGGATGGTCTGCGAAGCCGACTGGACGAGGCTTTTTTGGGTATGGACGTTGCAACCGGTCGGGACTAGGAACGCCGACAAACAGGCTGCGAATACCAAAATCTTTTGCATTCAATCTTCCATCTATATCTTTGTTAGAAACGCTCCGAAGCTGGGATTGTCAAGCGTCGGCCGCTCCCTCATCCCTTGCGGCGGCGGGATTTGCCGGAGCCCCGTTGTCCCGGCCGGCCGACCGTCGAGCGCCCTTTCGGCTTATCCGCGGCCACTGCCTCCTCGACCGCCGTTTGTCGGGCCATCGGGTCGTCGGAGACAGCGAGGTCGACGGCTTCCAACCGTTTGATCTCGTCACGCAACCGCGCAGCCTCCTCGAATTCGAGGTTCTCCGCCGCGGTCATCATCGATTTCTTCAGGGTGTCTAGATGGGCCTGGAAGTTGTCGCCGATCTTACCTCGGGCCGCTACCGTCGCAGTGACCCGCTCCTGATCGGTGGATCCTTGATAAACGCCCTCCAGGATGTCCTCGACATTCTTCCGGATGGTTTGCGGCGTGATCCCGTGCGCCTCGTTATACGCCACTTGCCGCGCCCGCCGACGCTCTGTTTCGGCAATCGCGCGCGCCATCGACCCGGTGATCGCATCGGCATACATGATCACCCGTCCCTCGGCGTTGCGCGCGGCCCGACCGATGGTCTGGATCAGAGATGTTTCTGAGCGCAGGAACCCCTCCTTATCCGCATCGAGGATGGCAACCAGACCGCATTCGGGGATGTCGAGCCCTTCACGGAGCAGGTTGATCCCGACCAGGACATCGAAAGCACCCAGGCGCAGGTCCCGAATGATCTCGATGCGCTCCAGCGTGTCGATGTCGGAATGCATGTAGCGCACCCGGATCCCGTGCTCGTGCAGGTACTCCGTCAGGTCTTCCGCCATCCGCTTGGTGAGCGTCGTAACCAGGCAGCGATGGCCCTGCTGCGCCATCTGCCTGCACTCGTCGAGCAGATCGTCCACCTGGCTTTTCACCGGGCGGATCTCCACCGGAGGGTCGACGAGGCCCGTGGGGCGGATCACCTGCTCGGTAAACACCCCCCCGGTGCGCTCGAGCTCCCATTTGCCCGGTGTCGCGGAGACGAAGACCGACTGAGGCCGCATCGCGTCCCACTCTTCGAATTTGAGGGGGCGATTGTCCATGCAAGAAGGCAGGCGGAACCCGTGCTCGGCCAGCGTGAATTTCCGCCGGTAGTCGCCTTTGTACATCCCGCCGATCTGCGGGACGGTGACATGGCTCTCATCGGCGAAAACGATCGCGTCGTCCGGGATATACTCGAAGAGCGTCGGGGGCGGCTCGCCCGGCTTTCGTCCCGACAGATAACGCGAATAGTTCTCGATCCCGTTGCAGGAGCCCGTCGCTTCGATCATCTCCAGATCGAATTGGGTCCGCTGCTCCAGCCGCTGTGCCTCCAAGAGCTTGCCCTCGCCCTCTAGCTGGGCGAGCCGCTGGCGCAGTTCCGCCCGGATCTCCTTGATCGCCTGATTAAGGGTGGGCCGCGGGGTCACGTAGTGGCTGTTGGCGTAGATCCGCACGCGCGCAAGCTTGCCCGTGCCCTCGCCGGTCAGCGGGTCGAACTCGGAAATTCCCTCGAGCTCGTCGCCGAAAAACGAAAAGCGCCACGCCCGATCCTCCAAATGCGCCGGCCAGATCTCAAGCGAATCGCCCCGGACACGAAAGGTGCCGCGCTGAAAGCCGGCGTCGTTGCGTCGATACTGTTGGGCGATCAACTCGCGCATTATCGCCTGCTGGTCGTAATTGAAACCGGCTTGCAAATCCTGGGTCATCGCCCCGTAAGTCTCGACCGCCCCGATGCCGTAGATGCAGGATACGGAAGCCACGATCACCACATCGTCCCGCTCGAGCAGCGCCCGCGTAGCTGAATGCCGCATCCGGTCGATCTGTTCGTTGATCTGCGATTCTTTTTCGATGTAGGTGTCAGAGCGCGGAACATATGCTTCAGGCTGATAATAATCGTAGTAGCTTACGAAGTACTCGACCGCATTTTCGGGGAAGAATTGCTTGAACTCGCCATAGAGCTGCGCTGCGAGTGTCTTGTTCGGCGCGAGAATGATCGCCGGGCGCTGGGTTGCCTCGATCACCTTGGCCATTGTGAAAGTCTTACCGGTGCCAGTTGCCCCGAGAAGCACTTGGTCACGCTCCCCGCTCAGGACCCCTTCGGCCAGTTCAGAGATCGCGCCCGGCTGATCGCCCGCCGGTTCGAAAGGTGCCCGCATCACCAGCCGCTTGCCACCCTCGAGCTTGTCGGCCGGGTCGCGCCGCTGGGGAACCGTGACGAGCATGTCCGTCATCGCCGATCCTCCATTTGCCTTTCCAGGCACCTAGCGGCCGAGGCGGCGCTTGCCAATCGGCTCTGACAACTGCGCCTACGCCGCTCAGCGGAATGTGTCGATCTTAGGGAAAATTTTGGGCGGACCCGCGGCATTTTGAATTGACCGACCGCGCGCTCAGCGGGCATAGTGATGACGCAAGCAGCAGATGTCGCCGGCTCGATGCGACACCCACCCCACCCTCGCTCCCTGCATCGGGTGGGCGGCATCAACATTCAGAAGACTGTAAGTGTACCCCATTCGGCGCCCCTAGGGGTGCCTCTTTGGGTATGACGCGTTTGGGTGGCGACCCTGTGCCGCTGGCGCATGGCTTGCGGGCCGGCGCCCTTACCATGATACTCCCGTCCTGCGCGCGGATCGAACGCTTCGATCCGTCTTTGAGGCTCGCCGTTCAGGAATCCCGCCATGCAAGCCCGCATCTACCAGCCCGCGAAAACCGCCATGCAGTCCGGCCTTGCCAACGCACGCGGCTGGGTTCTCGAATTCGCGCCCGCGGAGCAGCGCCGCATCGACCCGCTTATGGGCTGGACCGGCTCAGGCGACACCCGCCGCCAGATCCGGCTCACCTTCGAAACCAAGGATGCGGCCATCGACTATGCGCGCCACAACGGGATCCCCTTCGTGGTCGAAGAGGCCAAACCGCGCCGCCAAACCGTCCGCCCCATGGGCTATGCCTCGAATTTCGCGCACAACCGGCGGGGCAACTGGACGCACTGACCCAGCGCGGGTTATCAGCCCGGCGACACTGTCCTGGGCGCGGAGGCAAGCAATGGCGGCGATCTATCCGATCATCCTGTGCGGGGGCTCTGGCACCCGACTCTGGCCAACATCGCGCAAATCCTACCCCAAGCAGTTTTGCCCACTTTTGGATGGCGGCTCGCTTTTCCAACGAACCCTCGATCGGCTCGATGATCAGGGCTACGAGGACCCCATTCTCCTCACCCACCAGGACTTCCGTTTCGTTGCGGCCGAACAGCTCGCCGATGCAGGCCATGCCGCCTCCCGCATCCTGCTCGAGCCCGAAGGCCGCAACACCGCCCCAGCCATTTGCCTCGCCGCCCTCGATGTGGCCGCCCGCGACCCCGACGCTGTGCTGCTCGTCCTGCCCTCAGACCATCTGATCGTCGATCTCGACGCCTTCCACCGCGCCGTCGCCGCCGCCGCCGAGGCCGCAAGGGCCGGCCAACTCGTCACCTTCGGCATTACGCCCGATCGCCCCGAGACGGGCTACGGCTATATCGAGCTGCCGGACCTGCTCAAGGAGGGCGCCCAGCCCTTCATTCGCTTTGTTGAAAAGCCCAACGCTGCGCGGGCGGAAGAGATGCTTTCCTCCGGACGCTATCTCTGGAATTCCGGCATGTTCGTCTTCACCGCCGGCCGAGTGCTGGCCGCCTTCGACGCCCATGCCCCTGAGATCCGCGCAGGCGCCGCCGCCGCGCTCGCGGCAGGACGCGACGACCTCTCCTTCTTCCGCCCCGACGCCGACGCCTATCTTGCGCTGCCGGACATCTCGGTCGACTACGCGATTATGGAACGCGAGCAAGGCACGGTTGTTCCCCTCAATGGCGGCTGGAACGACCTCGGCTCCTGGCGCACCGTTTGGACCGAAAGCGCGCCAGATGCCGACGGCACGGCTACTCAGGGCGGCGCGCTCGCCATCGACTGTCGGGACACCCTGTTGCGCTCGGACCACCCCGATGTCCGCGTGGTCGGGATTGGGCTCGAGGGAATCGTCGCCGTGGCCACCGGCGATGCCGTGCTTGTCGCCGATATTGACCGTGCCCAGGAGGTCCGCGCCGCGGTCAACACGCTCAAGGCCCAGGGCGCACCGGAGGCCACTGAGTTCCCGCGCTGCTACCGCCCCTGGGGCTGGTACGAACGGGTCGCGCACGGACCGCGCTTCCAGGTCAAGCGCATCATGGTCAAGCCCGGCGGCCGGCTCTCGCTCCAGTCGCACCACCACCGAGCGGAGCACTGGGTCGTCGTCGCCGGCACCGCGAAAGTCACCGTCGGGGAGGAGGTGCGGCTGCTCACCGAGAACGAGAGCGTCTACATCCCCTTAGGTGCGGTGCACCGGCTCGAGAACCCTGGCAAGCTTGACCTTCACCTGATCGAGGTGCAGTCGGGCGCGTATCTCGGCGAGGACGACATCGTCCGCTACGAGGACGTCTACGCCCGCGCTTGACCTCGCCGAAGATTGCCCGACCGAACCGGGACGTGGATGCTCAGCCGCAGGCTGGCCTGCGCTGCGGCAAGGGCGCGCCGCGCCGCTGACGCTGGCCTGTGCTTCCCAGACGCGCTACGTCTTCGCGCGCCGAGTCACACCAGGAGGGATCGATGCCGCTGCCCGTTACCGCTGTCTATGCCGCGCTGCTCACGCTGTGGATCCTCTACCTCGCCGCCCGCACGGGCATGGCACGGCGCGCCCAGGGCGTCTGGCTCGGCGATGGCGGCAACGAACGGGTGCTGCATGAGAGCAGGGCTCACGGCAACGCGGTGGAGACCGTGCCGCTGACCCTAGTGCTGATGGCGCTTGCCGAGGGCGTCGGAACACCGCCCATCGCCCTCCATCCGCTCGGACTGGCGCTCCTCGCCGCGCGCGTGTTGCACGGGCTTTACTTCTTTACCGGGGCGAAGTCGGTCGCCCTCAGAGCCGCTGGGGCAGGGGGAACCATGCTCGTCCAGTTGGCCCTTGCGGCCGGGCTCCTCGGCCATGTCCTTGCGGGCACCGCCTCCGCGGCGGTTGCGCTTGGGGTGCAGATCCCGGCCTGGAGCATCGCGTGAGAGCGCCAGATGCCAGCCGGTCCGCCGACGACGATCTTGCGGCCGCGGAAGCTCTCATCGATGCGGCCCGCGCTGCCGGCGCGGATGCTGCCGATGTCCTCGTCGCCTCGGAGACCGCACTCGACATTGGCGTGGCCGACGGCGCGCTGGAGGAAGCGGAACGCTCAGAGGGCATCGATCTGGGCCTGAGGGTGTTCGTCGGCCAACGCCAGGCCTGCGTCGCCGCCTCAAACGTCTCGCCAGGCACCTTCGCCGAGATGGCTACCCGCGCGGTTGCCATCGCCAGAGAAGCCCCCGACGATCCCTATTGCGCGCTCGCCGAGCCCGATCAGCTTGCCGGCTTGCCAGACGCCGATGCCCTCGAGCTTGCCGACCCCGCCCCAGAGCCCGACCCCGAAGCGTTGGAGCAGCAGGCGCGCGCCGCAGAGGCCGCCGGCCGCGCGGTCCCCGGGGTCGCAATGGTCGAGCAAGCCCGCGCCTCCTGGGGCGCCGAACGGGTGACACTTCTTGCCACCAATGGCCTCGAGCACCGCATCGCGCGCACGATCTGGGCGGTCAGCACGTCAGCCATCGCCGGGGAGGGTCTGGGGCGCGAGCGCGACTTCGCCGTCGAGATCCGCCGACACGGAGGGGATTTGCCGCCGCCCGAAGAGATCGGCCGGCGCGCTGGCGAACGGGCGGTCGCCGCGATCGGTGCGCGCAAGCCCCCCGCCGGGCGGTATCCGGTGCTTTACGACGAGCGCGTCGCCGCAAGCCTTCTCGGCCACCTGCTCTCCGCGATCAACGGTCAGTCGGTCGCCCGCGGCGCAAGCTGGCTGCGCGACAAGATGGGGGCGGCAGTCCTTCCCGACGGCCTTGATCTCGCTGAAGATCCCCACAGGCCCCGCGGCCGCGCCAGCCGCCTGGTCGATGCCGAGGGCATCGCGACCGCCCCGCGAAAGCTCGTCGAGGATGGCCGGCTCGTCTCCTGGGTGCTTGACCTCGCCACCGCGCGCCAGCTCGGTCTTCAGACGACCGGCAACGCGCGCCGCGGACCCGCCGGCCCGCCGCGTCCGGGAACCGCCAACATCGTCCTCACCCCAGGCCCCCGCAGCCGCGCCGATCTGCTCGCGGAAATGGGCACGGGGCTCCTGGTCACCTCGCTGATCGGCAGCTCCGTCAACCCGACCACGGGCGCCTACAGCCGCGGCGCCTCCGGCTTCTGGGTCGAGCGGGGCGAAATCGTTCACCCGGTCAACGAAATCACGATCGCCGGCAACCTGCCGGAAATGATGCGCTCGATCCGTCCGGCCGACGACGCCGACCCGCACAAATCCGCCCGCGTCCCCTCGCTGCTGGTCGAGGGGCTGGCGATCGGTGCCTGAGCCCGCGGTCAGCGCCGCGTCTTATGCCGAAGACCGGGCACTCCTCGTCACCGCTGTCGAGGCTGCCGGCGCCATCGCGCTCGCCCGCCACCGGGGTCCGGTCCGCCGCTGGGAGAAATCGGGCGGCCAGGGACCGGTCTCCGATGCCGATCTCGAGGTTAACGCCCATCTGTCGGAGCATCTGCGCACCGCGCGGCCCGGCTATGGCTGGCTGTCGGAGGAGGATCCCGACGACCACGCCCGTTTGGCCGCCACCCGTGTGTTCATCATCGATCCGATCGACGGCACCCGCGCCTTCCTCGCTGACGACCCCGGTTTCTCAGTCGTCGCTGCGGTGGTCGAGGCGGGGCGCGCAGTCGCCGGCGCAGTGCATCTCCCGGCCCGGGGGGAGACCTATGCCGCCCATCTCGCCGGCGGGGCCACGAAGACGGTCGGCGGCGCGACGGCACCGGTCGCCGCAGACCCCGGCCTAGGCTTGGCGGGGGGCGAGCTCCTGGCATCCCGCGCGGCGATGGCGCCGGAGAATTGGCCGCGTGGCGTGCCCGCCATGCGCCGCGTGCAACGGCCGTCGCTGGCCTGGCGCCTCTGCCTCGTCGCGGACGGCCGCGCCGCGGCAACGCTCACGATCCGTCCTGCCTGGGAATGGGACATTGCGGCCGGCGCTCTCATCGCAGCCGAAGCTGGCTGTATCGTCACCGATCACGAAGGCGCTGCGCTGGTTTTCAATCAAGTGCCGCCCCGCCTCCCCGGTCTCATCGTGGCAGCGCCGGAGCTGCATGCCGGGCTCTTGGCGCTACGCTGCCCGCCCGTCGATTGAGGCGCCTGCAAAAGCGGACCCGGACAGGCCATATGTCTCGAGAGACCTTGCGGTGAGATCCATGAGCTTCAGCCTCGCGCCTGTCCTCGACCGAGACGTCCAGACCCTGCTCTGGCTGCTCTTCGCTCTGGCAGCCCTCGTATCCGCCTATGCATGGGCACTCGGCCGGCGTCCGGGGACAGCGCTGCTCGCCTGCTTGCTCCTCACCCCGCCGGTCGCTTTCGCGGTCTACATCGTCTTGGGTCCCTCGCGCGCCGAATGGAGCCGCCTCGCAGCCTCTCGCCGAAGCCTCTGGCAAAGCTGGTGGGACGACACCGGCCTCTGATGCGCTTTCGCCGGCCCGCTTGACTGTGCGCCCAGCTAGCGTAAGGCTCCCCGCGCATATCCCAGGCCCGCCAGGAGAACAGCGCCATGCCGACCCGTCTGCATCTCGTCTTCGGCGGCGAGCTCGTCGACCCTGCCAAGACCCAGTTCAAGGACGTCTCGAATCTCGACATCGTTGGCATTTATCCAGACTATGCCAGCGCCCATGACGCCTGGAAGGCGGCGGCGCAACGCACCGTGGACAATGCCCATATGCGGTACTTCATCGCCCATCTGCACCGGCTCAGGGACGAGGAGCGAGAAACGAGCGCCGAGGACACGGCCCTCGAGCGCTGAGCCTTGGCCGAGGCACGGAGATCCAAGCCCCGGCGGCGGGGCGGCCTGCTGCGCCGGCTTCGCAGTTCCTCCTTGGCGCGCGCCGCCATGGCCCGGCTTGGTGCAACGTATATTCGGCTGGTGCTGGCAACCGTACGATGGGAGATCCGCGATAAGGCGCATTTCGATGCCGAAGTCGCGCGCGGTGGGGGTCTGATTGCCGCGATCTGGCACGGACGGCTCTTCCTGTCGCCAAGCTGGGCGCCGCCGGGGCGCGAGACCCTGGCCGTGATCTCCAACAATGCGGATGGCGAGCTGATCTCCGCCATCGTCGCCCGCTTCGGGGTCGCGTCGATCCGCGGCTCCACCTATGACAAGATCAAGCGGCGGAACAAAGGAGGCGCCGAAGTCACCCGCGCCGCGCTCGACGGGCTCGCCCGCGGCGCCGTGGTTGCGATCACGCCGGACGGTCCCCGCGGACCGCGGATGCGTGCCCAGGCCGGTGTCGCGCGCCTGGCGGTCAGCACCGGTGCGGCAGTGGTGCCGATTAGCTTCTCAGCGCGCCGCGCATGGCTCGCACCCAGTTGGGACCGGTTCCTCGTGCCCTGGCCGTTCACACGCGGCATCCAGGCTTACGGTCCTGCCCTGGTCCCACCGCCAGACGGGGATGCGGAGGCCGAAGCCCAGTTTTGCCGCGAAATCGAGGCCGCCCTGACAGCGCTCACCCAAGAGGCGGATCGGCTGTGCGGTCGGGTGCCCGTCGAGCCGGCCCCCGCCGACGATCTCGACGCCGCTGCCGCTGGGGAGAGGCCCGACTAATGCGCCGATCGGCCGCGCTGGGGCTCTATCTGGCGGCGTCTGCTTGCGCCGAGCCGTTGGCGCGGCGCCTGCTCGCCCGACGTGCGTCCCGCGGCAAGGAAGACCCCGCGCGCCTGGGCGAGCGGTTCGGACATGCCAGCGCCCCACGCCCCGATGGCCGGCTGATCTGGTTGCACGCGGCGAGCGTCGGCGAGGCGGTCTCGTCATTGCCGCTCCTCGACGCGCTCGCTCAAGCCGACCCCTGCGCGGGCCTTTTGCTCACCACCGGCACCCGCACCGCCGCAGAGGCCGTGACCCCGCGGCTGCCCGCAACCGCCCGCCACCAGTTCGCGCCGGTCGATGTCCGCGCGGCGGTGCGCCGTTTCCTCGACCACTGGCGCCCGGATCTCGCGGTTTGGGTCGAAAGCGAGATCTGGCCGCGGCTGATGGTGGAGACAGCCCGAGCCCGTGTACCGATGGCCCTGGTCAACGCCCGCCTCTCCGAAGCCAGCGCCCGCGGCTGGGCACGCGCCCCGGCCATGGCGGCTCGACTGCTCGGGCTCTTTCGCATGGTCCTGGCCCAGGATGGGGCGAGCGCTGATCGTCTGGGCCAGCTCGGGGCCGGCCAGGTCGAGCGGGGGGGCACCCTGAAGAGCGCCGTCATCCCGCCAGCGGACCCGGCGGCCCATCTCGAGCTCGCGACCCTGCTTGCGGGCCGCAGGGTTTGGCTCGCAGCCTCGACCCATGACGACGAGGAAGCGCGGCTCGCTCTGACCGTTGCGGCAACCGACCCGGAGGCGCTGCTGATCCTCGCGCCTCGGCATCCGGAAAGGGGCGCCGAGGTCCACGCGCTCCTGCAGCAGGCGGGCCTTGCCACCGCCCGCCGCGCCGCCGGCGAAACGCCGGGACCTGAGACCCGCATTTGGCTCGCCGACACGCTTGGCGAGATGGGACTTTGGTACCGGCTGGCGGAGGCGGTCTTCGTTGGCGGCTCCTGGGTGCGCCGCGGCGGACATACGCCGTTCGAGCCCGCCGCGCTCTGCCGCCCCATCCTGCACGGTCCCCATGTGGAAAACTTCGCAGAGGCCTATGCCGAGCTCGCGAAGGCCGGGGGCGCGCGCAGGATCGAACGCCCCGAGGCACTGGCCCAGGCGCTGGCCGAGCTCTTCGCCGATCCGGCCGCTGCGACCCGGATGGGCGCTGCTGCGGCCGCGTGCCGGGCGAATTTCGCGCCGGATCTGCCGGCCCTGGCCCAACGCCTCCTCGGGCTCGTCGGTGACCGCTGATGCAGGCACCCGGCTTCTGGGCCGCCCCCCCCGATGCGCCTGGGCTCCTGCCACGGCTCCTGGCCCCGGCCGCTGTCGTCTGGCGCCTCGGCACCTGGCTGCGCTGGCGCCTCGCCCGGCCCTATCGCGCGCCGGTTCCGGTGATCTGCGTCGGTAATCTGACCGCCGGCGGCACGGGTAAAACCCCGCTCGTTCTCGCCTTGGCCGACCGTCTGGCCGCAGCAGGGCTCGCGCCGACGCTGCTCAGCCGCGGCTATGGTGGCCGGCGCGCAGGTCCACACCGGGTCGATCCGGTGCGCGACACCGCTGCTGATGTCGGGGACGAGCCGCTCCTGCTCGCGCAGAGCCACCCGGTCTGGGTTGCCCGCGACCGCGCGGCCGGGGCGCGCGCGGCGGTGGCGGCCGGCGCCCGGCTGTTGCTGCTCGACGACGGGGCCCAGTCGCCGCATCTGCAGAAGGACCTTCTCTTCATCACCGTCGATGCCGAGGTCGGGTTCGGTAACGGGCGGCTCATCCCCGCGGGGCCGCTGCGTGAGCCAGTATCCGCCGGCCTCTCGCGCGCGGATGTCGTGGTGCTCATCGGCCCGCAAGCCGCACGGGCGCGGTGCCGCGATGCTCTGCCGGTGCTTCAGGGGCGCCGGGTGATCGGCGCCGAGATTGTTCCGGCACCGACAGGGCTCGATCTCGCCGGCATCCCGGTGGTGGCCTTCGCCGGCATCGGCCGGCCGTCGAAGTTCTTCGAGACCCTGGACCGCGCGGGCGCTCGGCTGGTCGCCACCCATTCCTTCGGCGACCACGCCCCCTACGGTGACGCGGTGCTCCGGCGTCTGCTGCGCGAGGCCCGGGGGGCCGGTGCGGTCCTCGTCACAACCGAGAAGGATGCGATACGCCTGACGCCCGCCTGGCGGCGCGAGGTCCTCGCCTTTCCGGTCCGCCTCGTCGCCGAGACTTGGGCGCCGGCCGACGCCCTGCTTTCGGGATACGGCGTGCCGCCGTCGAAGGACCCGGAACGCTGAGCGCGTGACCCGATGGCCGCGCAGATTATCCGCAAACCTCCTGCGCAGGGCCGACCGCAAGTCGGCCGTCGCGCATGGCGGTGGCCAAGGCCATGATGTCGCGTGACAGCGGCCGGTCGGCGTCGAGCGCAGGGCTCTCCGCCCGGACCGCCCGGTAGAGTTCTTGCGTGGCCGGCGCGAAGCCCGTGGTGCCCCCCGAGCAGTCGATACCCTGGGCGACGGCGAGGCCGAGAATGGCCAGAACGGTTGCGCAATCGTCGAGCGCGTCCCTTGCGGATCGCGCGGCGATGGTGCCGAGGCTCACCACGTCCTGATTGGCCGCATTGGTCGAGATCGATTGGGCGGCCGCGGGCGCTGCCCGGCTGCGCATCTCCGCCAAGACGGCACTTGCCGTTACCTGCGCGCCCATAAGCCCGCTGTGGAGACCCGGTGCGCCGCGATGCAGAAAGGCCGGCAAACCCCGGTTGAGCCGCTCATCCGTTACGCGTGCCACCTGGCGCTCGGCAAGCCCCGTGAGCGCAATCATCGCCGCCTTGAGAGAATCGGAGGCAAAGGCAACCTGCTGCCCCATGAAGTTGCCGCCGTGGACGGGGGCTGCCCCATTGGGAAAGAGCGGGTTGTCCGTCGCCGCGTTGAGTTCGATTTCGACCACACGTGCATGCTCGTCCAGCACATCGCGCACAGCGCCGATCACCTGTGGGATACATCTCAGCGTGTAGGCATCTTGCATCGGCTCGTCGACCCCTTGGGATGGCCCCGCGGCGAGGCGGATCTCCGACGCTTTCCCGGTTTTCAGCCGCTCTGATCCCGCCGCGAGGCGGGCCAGCCTTGCCGTCGTCGCCACTTGACCCGGATGAGGTCGCAACACCGCGAGCACCGGGTCCCAGGCCTCCGCCCGACCGCCGAGAAGCTCCGCGACGCCGACACCCAGCACCTCGGCCAGCGCCGTTAGGCGTGCGGCGCGCACCGCATTCAGGGTCGCCACCCCGGTCATCGCCGATGTGCCGTTGACCAGGGCGAGCCCATCGCGCGCCGAGAGCGCCAGCGGCCCGCCGATCTCGGCCAGCACCCCGCCCGCGTCGAGCGCTTCCCCGGTCCGGTCGACGAACCCGCCCTCCCCCATGAAGGCCAGGGCCATATGCGCAAGGGGTGTCAGGTCCCCGCTCGCGCCGACCGTGCCCTTCAGCGGTATCAGCGGCGCCGCTGGACCGAGCAGAAGCGCGCTGAGCGCTGCGGCTGTGCGCGGCGAGGCACCAGATGCGCCTCGGCAAATCGAAGCCAGGCGCGCGAGAACGATCAGCCGCGCGGTCGCCCAATCGGCAAAATCGCCAACCCCTGTCGCGAGGTGGTAAATCAGGTTGCGCTGCAATTGGGCCGCGTCCTCAGTCGCAACCCGGCGGTTCGCCAAGGGGCCGAAGCCTGTCGTCACGCCATAGATGAGCCGCTGCTCGGTGATCGCCGCTTGCAGGCGCTGGTGCCCTGCGGCGATTGCGCGAAGCGTCGCCTCTGGGAGGTGCGGATGGGCGCGTCCCTCCGCCACCGCGACCGCACGCGCCAGCGTGAGCCGGCCGTCGATCTCAACAACCGCTGCCGGCCGATGCGCCGATCTATCCATGCTGTCCTCATTCCCTGTTATCTTCGCCATTCTTTCGGGATAACGCAAAGAAAACGTAAACCTACGCGCATGAAAAAATTGATCAAAACTAGTATAAAAATGTCTGAGCAGGCAGGATTTTTATTTTTTGTGAGGCAGGGGATTTTTAACGCGCGGATCCTAATAAGAACGCACAGCTTGGTGGAAACCCCGATGAGGATCGCCGCCAATTATGCAAGGGAGAGCCGCTATGGAAGAGATCGGTCGCCTGTCGAAGGCGAACGCACGCTACGAGTTCATGCTCGACGATCTCGGCCTTGTCGTGCGCGGAGCGCATGTCGAATGGGTCTTGGAGGCCGCGGCCGACATCATCTCGAAGGCCGCTAAGGCCGATATCGAGGGCAGACTGATGGAGATCCAGACCTTGGTCGAGCTTGGAGAGGCGGAAGAAGTCGACCTCGACATCGCACAATACGATGCGGGCAGCCGTTTCGAAGAAGTGCCCCAATGCCTGGTGACCCTGGGCACGCTCGATTACCGCTGGACCTCGCCACACAAACAGCCGAACCCCCATGGCGAGGGGCTGCGCGACTGCATGGAGCGCCTCGTCGATCAGTCGAAAACGCGCCACGGCAGTTTTTTGTCAAACGTCGATGGTGCCTTCGACGTTTCCCCGACCGACTGACCACAGCCGAGAGGATCTCGACATGGAAATCATCCCGTTCGGTGCCAGCGACATCGACAACATCTTGCAGGCGGAGCCGCGTCGTGCGGAATATCTGCCATTCGGAGCGATCCTGGTCGATCGCAGCGGCAAAGTGCTCAAATACAACAAGGCCGAGGGGCTGATCGCTGGCCGCAAGCCAGAAAACGTGATCGGCAAGAACTTCTTCAACGAGCTGGCTCCCTGCGCGAAGGGCAAGCGCTTCCATGGCGAGTTCTTGAAATTCGCGAAGACCGGTCAGGTGAACACGCTGTTCGATTATCAGTTCGGCTATAAAGGCGCGGATGTGAAGGTTCGAATCCACTTGAAGGCGGCGGGCGACGGCAAATCCTGCTGGATCTTCGTCAAGCGCGCCTGAGACCGACCAAAGCTTGCAGGATAAGGCCGTGGAACCCTCGCAGACACAGGCGCATGTCGTCGTCAGCGATGAGCTGCGCCGGTTGTTCCTTGCGAGCCGGCGGGGTCGCGAGGCGACCGCCGCGGCGTTGCCTGAGCCGTCCCGGGAGAGGGCCGCGCCTCCCTTGGATCTGGCCAGGCTGATCCGCCCTTGGGCCCGGGGGTGGCGCCTGCGCCGCGACGGCCGGCGTCCCTTGACCTTCTCGGGCCTATGCCTCGCGCGCCGATCGATCGAGACGCGACTCCGCGGCTGGGCCAAGCCGCTTCGGCAAGAACTCGCGCTTTATGCCGACACAACGACACGGCTTTACTTGACAATAACTCTAAGCGTGCCGGAGGGATTGCCCCTCCGCCCGCTCCATCGCGTCGTTCACCTGACCGGCGCCCAGAGCATTGCCGAGGTGGTCGCTGATCACGAGCCCTCGACCGCCTGGGCCTGGCTTGCAGCGGAGAGTGCGCCGGCTTCGGAGATGCTGCAATCCGCAGCCGGCCAGCTTGAGCGCGATCTGCATAAGCTCGCAGAGGCCCTCGTTCGGGCCGCCCCCATCGCGCCGTCACCCCTCGATCTTGGAGGAACGCCATGAACCAGATGTCCCCCTTCGACATGCAGGACACCGGTGCCGAAGCCGATGCGCCCCGCCTGTCCCAACAAGCGACCGCGTTCAAAATCATGCGCAGCGGCGCAAAACCCCTCAACTTCGAGGGCATCGAGCTCTGCATGGCCATGAGCTATGTACCCGGAGCCCCCTATTGGTACGAGATCAATCTGTACCGCACCACCGAACAGCGCTTTGTCGCCGCTGTCCGAATATTCTTCCGCTCCGAGGACGAGCGCGACCGGGCTCGGGCCTGGGAGGTCGAGACCTTCGACGCCGCCTTGGACAAGCTAGAGGCCTATGACGCGTCAGAAGACATTCGGGTCCAGATGTTTGCCGATGAGACCCAGGCCAGTCCGGCAGAGCTTGCGGCGCATGGTTTCTCTCTGATGGCCAAAGCACAGGCGGCGCAACACCAATATGGCGGGCTGCTCGGCGAAATCCTTTACGAGCTCGAGAACTCCGCGTGAGCCTTCCAGCCGGGACCTCGCAGGGCTTGGGCGTCGCCGGCGCGGATCTTCCCGGCGGCACCCTCGCGGCATCAGGGGGCGACCCCAGTTTGGCAGGCGAGACCTGCCTCGCCGATTGCCTCGGCCGCGCGCCCGTTGACACGCTGATGCGTCCGATTGCATCGCTCCTCGCCGATGAGATGGGACGCCGGCGGGGGGCCGCGCTCCAAGCGCAGACTTGGCGGGGTTGGCATCCCGCGACCGGGATCGACGAGGACGGCCTCGGCGTCGATAGCCTGGAGCGACTTCAGCTTGCAGCGCGGGTGACCCGGGCATTCGAGTTGCACCGCAGCGGGGTCGAGGACTACCTTCTCATCGAGCGGAGCCTGGGCGCTTGGTGCGAGATCGTGGCGGAAGGATTGCGGCGTGTCCCGACTGGCACCGACCCGCATCTCGCCTTCGACACCTCAGGCTCGACCGGCGACCCCAAGACCGTGTCACACGCAGCGACCGACCTGCTCGCCGAGGTAGCCTGCCAGCGGTCGCTCTTTCCAGGCGTGCAACGGGTGGTCTCGCTCGTACCGCCACATCACATCTACGGCTTTCTTTTCACCGTTCTCGGCCCCGCTATGCATGGCTGGCCAGTCGAGGATCTGTGCGGCGGCGCGCCGGCGGCGCTCGCCCGGCTGGCCGGCAATGGCGATCTCGTGATTGCGACGCCATTTCTCTGGTCGGTGTTTCTCCAAAGCGGCGCGCGGCTTGGGCCCGGGATCCGCGGGGTGAGCTCGACCGCGCCGGCACCGCCGGCCCTTTGGCGCGATCTCGCCCAAGCCGGGCTCGGCGCGCTCACCGAAATCTATGGTGCCACCGAGACCGCCGGCATAGGCTACCGGTCCGAACCCGATATCGGCTTTTTGCCCTTGCCCCATATCGCAATGCAAGAGGCCGACCCCCCGGTTTTCCATCGTCGCGGGACGGGCCTTCGCCTCGCGCCCCCGGACCGTTTGGTCCGCGCGGGCGTTGGGCGCTTCAGCGTGTTGGGACGCGCGGATCATGCGGTCCAAATCGGGGGCGTCACCGTCCATCCCGAGCGCGTTCGGCGCGCTCTGATGGCCGATCCTGCCGTCCAGGACTGTGCCGTCCGCCTTCACGCGACCGGAACGGCGCAGCGCCTCAAGGCATTCGTGGTGCCCGCTGATCGGCGTCGGCTCGCGCAACCAGAGGCATTTGCCGCTGTCCTTCGGCAGCAGGCGGTCCGGGTGCTTAGTCCGCCCGAGCGGCCGGTTTCATTCACCATTGGGCGGACCATCCCGCTGGATCCGTTGGGCAAGCCTGCTGATTGGCAGCCCGAGTAGCATGGCCGCGTAGCGGCCTTGGCCCTGTGTCGGCGGCCTTGACAAGGAGCGCGAGAGACGATGTCCGAGCCTTTGCCAGCGGCGTGTCCCGCTGAGTTGAACGCGCAGGACCTGCATCCGATTGACGGGGGCGAAAGCGAAGTCGTGGTGATCGGCCGGGCGGGGGGGACACCGCTGCGCTTCCGGGGCCGCCGGCTTTTCTTGTGCCGGGGCAGCGTGGCGGGCCGAACGGTTCGCATCGCGCTCTGGCGCTGTCGTCCAAGCGGTTATGTCGTCCACGTTCTCGAAACCGAGCGGGGCTGGCGCCGGTCGCGCGCGGATCGCGCAATGTCTCTCGAGGCGGCGATCGGCGTACTGCAAGCAGCGGCCCCGATCAGCCGTGACAGCCCCGGCGATCCCAAGCCTGGGCGCAGGCTCACGGCCCGCATGGCCGCCCACCGGGTGTCACGATCGGCCAGGCGTGGGGCGGTCGCGAGCCTTTTCGACGAGTTGGTCGGCGAGTGTGCCGCGCAGTGGCCCGAGCTTGCAGCGAAATCGACCCCTGAGAGGCTTTGTTAACCTCCGGGCGCTAGGACTTGGAGGCGGTTCGTAAGAAATGCGAGGTGACCCAGTGGCGAGATCGGACAGCGCAGAACCAGCCGAGGCGGCCCACGACCCAGTTGAGGATCGGGGTGCAGCGTCGGTCGCGCAGATGCCCGACCTTTATGTCGATGGGGAGATCGCCTCCCTGAGAAGTCGGGCACATCTTTATCTCGGCCTCGGCATTCCGGTTCATTTCCGGGGGCGTGCCGGGATGGGGAAGACCACGTTGGCCCTGCGTGTCGCCCATGAACTCGGCCGCCCGGTAAGCGTCGTGACAGGTGACCGCGGCCTGAGTTCGGCCGATCTCGTGGGTCGGGAAGTCGGTCGGGTCACCGAGCGCGTGCATGACCGCTATGTCCATCGGGTCGCGCGGATCAAGGAGGAGGCGCGCGCGCTTTGGGCGGACGGTGTGCTGACCAAGGCGATGATCGAGGGTCACACTCTGGTTTATGACGAGTTCACTCGCGCCCCGGCCGAGACCAATAACATCCTGCTTTCAGTGCTTGAGGAGCGGGTGCTTCATTTAACCAGCCCGCTGCGCGACGCACGCCTGGTGCGCGCCCATCCTGCCTTTCGCGCCATCCTCACCTCCAACCCCGACGAGTATTCAGGTGTCCAAGCCACACCCGACGCCCTGTTCGACCGTATGGTCTCCGTCGATGTGTCGCTTTGCGGGCCCGAGACCGAAGCGGGGATCGTCGCCTTCCGTACCGGCGTCGCGCGCAAGGCCGCATCGGCCATCGTGCGCCTGCTACGCGCCGTCCGCAAAGCCGCGCCAGGCGCTAACCCACCCTCGATCAGGACGGCCATCATGATCGGCAAGATCATCCACAGCCTAGAGATCCCGCCAAATGCTGGCGACGAGAGATTCGTCCAAGTCTGTCTCGACGTTCTCGAAGCGCGTTGCCCGGGCGGCGATCGGGCCGAACGCGCGCGCCACCTCGCGGCGTTGCGTGACGAGATCCTCCGCACCGCAACAGACCGTTCCCCCAGCGAGGAGGCCGCCGCATGAAGTCCCCGCTTCCCCAGTTGCCTCGGCGCCCGCGTCCCCGCGGCAGCGGTCCGGCCAGGTCCAACCTTGGCCAAGCGACCGAGCTGATGCGCGCCGAGTTCGCGCGTCAGCGGATCAGCGGCGAAATCGCCCGCCTGCGCCGACAACTTGCCCAGTCGGAACTCGAGATGGCCGATGCCGCCCGCCGCGTGGTCGGGTGCTGCGCGCGCCTTCTGGAGACCGAGGAGGATCGAGAATGACAGGAGATCTGGCGCCGCCGGAAGCCCTGACGCTGCAAGAGGTTATCGCCAGCGCTCGCGACGGCTTGGCCCTTTTAACCGACCTGCCGATTGATCAGGTCGTGTCGGCCAACCCGGATGGCGAGGGCTGGCGGGTGGTGATCGATGTGCTTGAAGTTCGGGCGCGGCTCGGCAGCAATGATTTGCTCGCGACCTATGAGTTGAGCTTGAGCCGTGCCGGAGCGGTCTTGCGTGTCGAGCGCTTGCATCGATACGGGCGCGAGGCCGCGGAGGTGGCTCGGTCATGAGCACTGAAGTGGGGAGCGCGATCCATGCCGACAGTCTCGCTGACATCCTCGAACGCGTGATTGACAAAGGAGTTGTTATAGCCGGCGATGTCACGGTGTCATTGGTCGGTATAGAACTTGTATCTATAAAGTTAAGGCTGCTCATCGCGAGTGTCGATAAAGCTAAGGAAATTGGCATCAACTGGTGGGAGCACGATCCGCATCTTACGGCACCAGCCGAGCGCGGCGACAGTCTCGCGGCGATCGACGGGCGTCTGCGCACGCTAGAGGCCCGTCTCGCGACATTTCATGCTGATGCGCAGCAGAGCCTCGAGGGGGAGCGATGAACAAGAAAGGCCAAGGACCGCGCGGGAAAGCCGCTTTGGAGGAGATCGAACGCCGGTTCGGCGCGCTCGGCGGTGCCCTCGGTGCCGCTTTGAGCGAGATCGCGGCGGCGGCGAAGGATGGCCAGGCGGATCGTGATGCCGCCGCCCAAACCTTCGAGATCAGCCTGGGCCCGGCTCGTGTCGTCTCATCGGTCCGAACCTCCGACATCGGCTCTGCCGCGGGCTCTGCCGGCGTGTCGCGCGGTCCGACAGCTGGTGCTGAGCAGAGCGCGCCTCAGCCGCCGTCAACGCAGGACGAGCCGGCGACGCTTGAGGTCGAGACCATCGTCGAGGACGGCGTTTGGGTGGCCGTCTGTCAACGGCCTGGACTGGCCGCAGAAATGGTCTCCATCGCCGTGGACGCGGCGACGCTGGAGATAAAGATTGCCGGTCCGGCTCCGGCATGCATCGAGGTTCCTTTGCCGAATGGGCTCGACCCCGGAAGCCTGAGCCATTGGGTCACGAACGGCGTGCTCGAGATCCGCGGCCAGATCTCGGTGTCAGAGGGCGAAGGCTGATGGCCCATTACCTGCACGCCCTGCTGCTCGGCGACGATGTTGGCGCAGGGCCGCGGCTCGCCGCTTTGCCCAAGGGCGCCCTCGGGCAGCCCAGGCTCGAACTTTTCGCCGGGATCAGTACCGTTGTCAGCACCCCGGATGCGACCGAGATTTTGCCGGTACGGCGCAATCTGATGGCCCATATGCGTGTGATCGAGCATTTGGCGCCCAGGCATCCCGGCGTGCCGGTACGGTTCGGTCAGGTGTTTCCGGACAAGCGAGCGCTCGGTGAGACGATCACCCGGAACGCTGCGGCGATCCGGTCCGAGATCACGCGACTCTCTGGCTTTATAGAATTCGCCCTGCGCGTCACAATCGAGCGGCAGGCAGCCATCGCGCAGCTCGCGGCAGCTAATCCAACGCTGCGCAAGGCGTATATGGCGGCGTCGACTTCGGTCGATGGACATCGGCGGCGGATCGAACTCGGACGCCGGGTGTCCGAATTGCTCGCCGAGACCCGTGCCGCCTCGGAGCGGAGCCTGCTGGCAGCTCTCCGGGAGGTGGCCACGGATCTCCGGCCGGAGCCACCGAGTGAGGATGTCGAGCTTTTGCGAGTCTCGCTTCTGGTCGAGCGTGGGAAGGAGGCTGCGCTCGAAGGAGTAATCTCGCAGGCCGTCAACCGGCTAGATTGGGGCGACGCAAAGACCATCGCCGTGAAACTCGTCGGCCCGACGCTCCCCGGGAGCTTCGTTACCCTCGATCTCGCCGCCGGCGCGGCATCGGCTGCATGACGGAGGCCGCGATGCTCCTGCGACTGTTGTCCCTGCCGGTTGCCGCGCCGATCTCCGGCGCGCTGTGGCTCGGCCGCACGATCCGCGATCAGGCGGAGCGCGAACTGAATGACCCAGCCCGCCTCCGTCGGGAGTTGGCCGCCCTCGAGCGCGCGCTGGAATGCGGCGAGATCGACGAGGAGGCCTTTGAGGCGCGCGAGGCCGAGTTGATCGCGCGCCTGATGGCAAAGCCGAGGTCGGCGCCATGACTGATAACGAGACCGGCACGTCGGCCCCGCCCATTGATCAGGCGCGGGACTTCGTGGTGGGCGCCGGGCATCGCCAGGATCTCAACCGGTCGGTGTTGCGGCTGGGCCTCGACGGCATGGCAGCGCTCGGCTGTCGCGCTGGGGCCTTCATCGAGATTGCCGGTGATGGGATTGCGCATGCGCGAGCGCTCCCAGCCGCGCAGGTGCGGGCTATGCAAGTTGCGTTGCCAGCTTGTTTGCGTGCTGCGGTCGGTGCCGAGATCGGGCAGACCGTGCGCTTGCGGGCGGTTGACCTGCCGGATCTCGCGGCGGTGACGATCGATACTGGCGATCCGGCTTTGGACATCGCGCAGGTGCACCGGTCGCTGATTGATCGGCCCGTCAGCCCCGGCGCGGAATTCGGGATCGCTGCAAGGGGCCGCGCGCGATGCTTGCGCATCGTCACCACGGTCCCCGAACGGCCCGGGCGCGTCGCCGAGACGACCCGCGTCTCCGCTGCGGGTCATGATCGCCTCTCGGACAGCTACGCCGAAATCGGCGGCCTTTCAGCGGAGATCGAGAAGGTTTGGGAGATGGTCGAGCTGCCCCAGCGCCGCCCAGATCTGTTCGCCCGACTTGGCATCGTGCCGCCCCGGGGGGTCCTGTTCACCGGCCCGCCGGGCTGCGGCAAGACACTCCTCGCCCGGGCCTTGGCGGAGCGGCTGGCCGCGCGGTTTTTCGCGATCGATGGCCCTGAGATCATCTCGAAACACTACGGAGATACTGAGCAACGGCTGCGCGCCGTCTTCGAGGAGGCGCGCCGGCATGCGCCCTCGGTGATCTTCATCGATGAGCTCGATGCGATCGCCCCGCCGCGGACCGAGATCTCGGGCGAGAAGCAGCTGGAGAAACGCTTGGTCGCGCAGCTGCTCACATTGATGGATGGGCTCTCGGAGCGGGGTCAGGTGGTGCTGATTGCCGCCACCAACCTACCGGACGGGGTCGATCCTGCGCTTCGGCGCCCGGGACGGTTCGATCGCGAGATCCACTTCGCCGTTCCGGATATCCGGGCGCGCCGTGAGATCCTCGAGGTTCACACGCGCCGCTTGCCCCTCGCGCCCGGCGTCGATCTCAGCGGGCTTGCGGCTCGGACCCAAGGATATGTCGGTGCAGATCTTGCGTCGGTCGCGCGCGAGGCGGGGATGGCCGCGCTGCGGCGGGTTCGGCAGAACGAGGACGAGCCGTCCGCGAGTGGCCTCGAGATCACCGCGTCGGATTTTGAGGCGGCATTGGCGGTCACCGGGCCGAGCGCGTTGCGCCAAGCACAAGTCGAGATCCCCGAGACCCGGTGGAATGACATCGGCGGTCTGACGGGGGTCAAGCGTCGGCTTGCGGAGGCGATCCTATGGCCGCTGAAGGAGCCGGAACTCGCCCATGCGCTAAACCTCGCGCCGGCCTCTGGAGTGCTCCTCGCGGGCCCGCCGGGGTGCGGGAAAACCTTGCTGGCCCGGGCGCTTGCCCGTGAGGGGGGGCTCAACTTCGTCCCGGTTCTGGGCGCGCGGATCTTCTCGCGATATCTTGGCGAGGCTGAGCGCTTGCTCGCCGATCTTTTCGCGAGGGCGCGGGCATCGGCGCCTTGTATCCTATTCCTCGACGAGATCGATGCGCTTGCCCCCATCCGCACCGCTGCGGAGCCGACACTGTCCCGAATCGTGGGACATCTGCTGACCGAGATCGACGGGATCGCCGGCCGCGGTGGGGTAATCTTGCTCGCGGCCTCCAATCGGGTGTGCGCGGTGGATCCTGCGATCTTGCGTCCCGGGCGTTTCGATCTCGTGATGGAGATTTCGCCGCCCGATCGGGCTGCCAGGGCTGAGATCCTTGCCGTTCATTGCCGCACCAGGCCCCTGGCCGCCGAGGTCGATCTCGCAGAGGTGGCCGCACGCACCGAAGGTTGGACCGGCGCGGCACTCGGGGCGCTCTGCGACGGGGCGGCTCGCCGCGCCTTGGCGCGGTTGCGTGATGCTGGAAAAGGACCGGATCGCCCCGTGGAAATTACATGCGACGATTTCGAGGTGAGCCTAGCGCAACGCGCAGACGCTGACCGGGTAAGTGCAGGAGGCACGCCATGAACAAGCCGACCGAAATTCGGCAGACCCCGATCGCCGTCACCGCGTCCGAGTTGGCGCAGACGGCCTGTGCCGCCGGTCCGCCAAGCCAGCTCTCGCACCTGGCCGTAGGGCCGCTCGCGATTTTGCTGATGCCCGAGCAACACGCGCCGCTGCGCTGGCAGACCGGGCGCCGAGCGGCACGGCGCGCCTTGGACGACCTTCTGCGTCGCCAGCGGCTGCTCGAGCATCTTCTCGGCTACGGCGATGTTCTGCCGGTCTCGCCGGGGGAGGCGCTCACCCGCGGGGAGGCACGGCGTTTCCTCCAAGCGAATTCGGCGCAACTTTGCGACTGGCTCGTCCGCTGTGCTGGTCTGGTGCAGTTTCAGCTCACCATCCGCTGGGATCAGTTAGAGGCTCGCCAGAGGTTTCCAGGTGCGCCCGGGGAGACCTTTGAGCAGGTGGCCGAGGGCTTGCGCGCGCGTTTCGCGGCGCGGATCCGGCAAGCATCGGCGGCAGTATCGCAATTGCCTGTCGAGGGACCCGAGATGCTGGCCAATTTGGTGCTGCTGGTCGATCGGGAGCGGGAGGACGCATTGGATGACGCCCTTGCGGCCCTCGACGCGGTTTGGCCGCAGGGGCTGCGGATCCGGCTCGCCGGCCCGCTTCCGCCGGTCTGTTTTTTCGCCGTGCAGGTAGACCGGCTGACCCCGCACGGTCTTGCCCGCGACCGCAAGGCGCTCGGGCTCGGGGTGGGCGAGCTTCCACCGCGCGCGATTGATCGGGCTTTCCGGCTTCGCGCGATGGCGTTGCATCCTGATCGGCGTTGCCCGAGTGCCGTGCGGCCGGAGGGGGCGGATCTCGCGGCCTTGACTGCGGCACGGGACCGACTGCGCGATGCCGCCCGACTGGCGGCGGCCAGCGGCGGCATCGCCGCGCCGGCTGACTTTCTAAACGCCCGGTTGGAGGGCGCTTTCCGCCAAGCCGCAGCCGATGCGCCGGGTGAAGGAGCGCGGGCATGAGCCTCCATCTCCACGGGGTCGTTTCGGCCGCCGACGATTGCCCTCTTGACGCGCCGCCGCACCTGCGCCTTCAGCATGACGACATCGGGGTTTTGGCCACCGAGACGGATGAAGATGTGGGCAGCGGGCCGGTATGGGACGGCGGCCTCTCGTCCCAGGCAGCCGCGTTGTTATCCCGGCACGATCTGCTGCTGGCGGCCTATGCCCGCCGCGGGCCGTGCCTGCCCCTGCGCATCGGCTCTGCGGTTGCCTCTGCCGATGATGCGCGGCACTTGCTGGCGTTGCATGCGGGTGGCTTTCGGCGCGCCCTCTCCGGTCTCTCAGGGCGCGCAGCCTTCACGGTGCGGGCCATCCGCAAGGCTCAGGCTCCCCGGTCGGACGCGGCATGCATTGGCGGCGGCGGCTATCTTGCGGCGCGACTTCGGGCTCGGAAGCGCGCGGCCGGCCGACGTGCCGATGAGGCGGGCGTGCTCTCGGAATTGGCGAACCGTTTAGAGCAAATCGGGCCCGTCGCCGTGTTGCGGCCGGTGGCGCGCCGCGCTGGGCCAGCGCCGACCTTCGCGCGCGCTGTGCTGGTGCCCGAGCGTCGCGTGGCAGAATTGAAGGAGGCGCTCGACGATATTCGAGGCCCGGCCGGAGCCTTGGGCCTGGAGATCACCGCCCAAGGACCGCAAGCGCCCTACGCTTTTGCGCCGACCGTGATCGCCGTTGGCGGGACTGATGCCGGGGAGGACGTCCGATGAGCGAGCTTGCGGACCCGGTCCCAGAGGCCGGGATCAGGATCGTCGATGTGTTAGATCGGCTGCTCGACCGGGGCGTTGTCGTCCGCGGTGAGATTTGGCTGACCGTTGCGGATGTCGACTTGGTTTTCATCGGCGCCGATCTCGTCTTGGCGTCGGCTGACAGGATGCGGGCGGGCCGCGGATCGGTGGGGAGGTGACCGGAATGGAGGCCTTGGGGCTGACTTTGGCGCGTCCTGCGGTGCTTCCCGCAGACCTTACGACTGTTCCGGCAGGGGCGAAATTGGCGGTCGTTGCGGCTGAGGAACCGATCGATCGCACCCGCCATCTTGCCCTGTCGCGGCAAGCAGGGGGCGTTTTCGCGAGCTTCCTGCCCTTTCGTCCGGGCGTGGGCCGGTCGGCGGCGGTCTCCGCCCGCGTGGCGGCCGAGCCCGAGCCCTTCGAAGCGGCGCTTGCCGAAGTGGCTGGTTGCGAAGTCATCGTGCTCACAATTTGTGTAAACACCAAATCATCTGCGTCCTCCGAGGCTTCCGTGCCGGAGGCTGGTTGGTTGCGGGCCCGGGCAGACGCACGGCAGCGGCGCCATGCCGCGTTGGCGGAAGCCGCCGAGCGCGGCGCCGCAGTTCTCGCCCGGACCCAAGTACGGCCCAAAGCCATCCGACGCGCGTGCTATCCAACGGGCGTCGATCTGCTTTTGTTGTTCCCGCGAGATGAAGCGCCGCGGGTCAGGGCGCAGCTCTCCGAAGCGGCCGCTACGGTGCCCTTGCGGCACCCTTGGTCCGGGGTCACCGTCACCGGTCCGTGGCCGTGCTACGGGTTCGGCCCGCCGACGGCCGCGTCCGAAATCCCCAGGGGCCACAGATGACCGCGCCGCGGGCCCCCTCAGCTTCGGCGGACGACCTTGCGGCGCTTGCCGGCGCGCGGGTGGCTGACCTGATCGCGCGACATGCGGATGGCAAGGGTCGCCTGGCGCTGGACCCTGATCGGGTGCAGGAGGATTTGGCGCGCCTCGTGCTCGGCCTCATGGAATTGTTGCGCGAGCTCATGGAATTGCAGGCGATCCGCCGTCTTGAGGCCGGGAGCCTGACCGACGACGAGGAGTTCCGGGTCAGCGAGGGGTTGTTTCGGGCACGCGGGGCCATCCGTCGGGTTGCAGCGGAATTCGGCATTGGGGAGGACGAGCTGACCCTGTCTTTCTGCCCCGCGGTGGAGGCGCTCTGAGCCATGACCGAAGAGGGGCTAGACCTGGTTGCAAAGCTGTGCCGCGCAGGTCTCGTCAGCCATCTGGTAGAGGTCGTCGCGGCAGAGGCGGGCGACACCGCGGTCGCCCCCGCGGTCGGCGTCGCCGCTGCCGGCCCGGTTTATCGGATCGAACCTGGGCTCTTTGCCGTTTGGGTGCCGGGCCCGGCCCCGCGGTTTGTCGAGCGTTTGGCGTCGCTTCTGGGTGCCGAGGCCGTTCGGGTCACCGAGCTTGTGCTCGAAGAGGGGCCGACCCGCGATGGGCCGGACCCCGCTGCCGCTCTGCGCGCGATTGTCGAGGCGGTCTCGCAGTCGCGGAACATCGGCGCACCGATCTCTGACGGCGCGATCGACGCAGAGTTCCTCGTTCGGGCCGCGGAAGCCTGCACCGCGGGGGCCGATGGGGCGCGTCGGTCGGAGAAAGACCGCGCTGCCCTCGGGGCGCAGCTGGCGCATTTGGCCGCGCAGATCGAGGGGCTCCACCAGGGATTGTCGGCTTTTTCGGATCGGGTGACGCGGGATCTCGCCGAACTGCGCGCCCAGGTGGCGCAGCATGACGCCGCCCAGGATGAGACTTCACGACGAATTCGTCACGGTCTTGCTGAGGTTATTGCCAGAAATTTCTCTCAAAAATTTTAAAATTTGAAATATTTATGACCCAAAGAATCCTGTGACTGCTGCCTCTATATTTATTTGCTGATAATAAATATAGCTTACTTGAAATATGGTCTGAGATGATTAGGCCGTTGAAATCGGTCCGGCGAGATCTGAGTGCATGAAAGGAATGCAAATGGCGATCGAAAAGAGTGTGGCGTCGACCAGCCTTGCGGAGGTGATCGACCGAATTCTGGATAAGGGCGTCGTGGTCGATGCCTTTGTTCGGGTATCGCTGGTCGGCATCGAGCTGCTTGCGATTGAGGTTCGGGCAGTGGTCGCATCGGTGGAGACTTGGCTGAAGTACGCGGAGGCCATTGGTCTGACAGTTGATCCCCAAGTAGCGTAACCGCAACGACACTCGGTGATCGGGTCGGCAGCCCTGAAGGGGCTGCCGAGCAGCCCAATGGGAGGAAGAGCAGGCGCTGGCCTTTGTGCCGGCTCTTTGGAACAACTCAACTGGAAAGGGCTTGGCGGGGATGTCCGATGGCTACAGGGATCAAGCGCGCAGGCTGCGCGCGGCCGCCCAAGTTAAACTTGCCGAACTGCGGGCGGCCCGCCGGGGGCGCAAGGCCGCAGAGCCCAGTTTGGCGCCCCCTCGAACAACCGACAGCGATCCCGGGGGCGAAGCACGCGCGGCTTGCCTGGCTGGCGTCGGGAACGACACAGGCTCAGGCCGTGTTGAAGCTGCCACATGTCAGGATCCGTCTGGCGATGACAGGGAGCGAGAGGCTTCTGGCCAGGCGGCCGCCTTGAGCGACCCTATCTCGGCTAAGTCGGTATCGGGCGCCGCCGATAGTAAATTGCAGGTTTCAGCCGCAGCGCTTGATCTTGTGAGAGGCGCGCGGTCGGCCGATTGGGCAGCGGACACAAGCGCGTGCGCGACGGCACAAATGGCAGCTGGGTCCGCTGGTCCAGACGGGGCTGCGCAGATGACTGCGTCGGCAGAGGGAGCGACCGTGTCCGAGCATCTGCGCCTCGAGCGATTGCCGGGGCTTGGCGAGGGTCTGAAGCGCCTCCTAGGGGCTCACGGCATCCATGACTTGCGCGATCTCGCAGCGGCGGATCCAATGGAGTTGCGGACCGCGCTGGGCTTGATCGGCGAGCTGCTCGATCTCCCAGCATGGGTTCGGGAGGCCGCAGAGTTGGCCGAGATCGATGGGCGAAACGCATGATTCGGCGCACGGGATCGGCGCTTGCGCAGGCAACTCGACGTCTTGGCCTAGGTTGGTTGCCGATCCTCGCTTGCGGGTCTGCCGCGTTAATGATCCTGGCCGTGTTGGCAGCGATTTGGTCAGTTGACCGCATAGACCAATCCCGCCAAGCCACGGCCGACGCCCTCTTGAGCCGCGAGCGCGTGGTCGAAGCGCTGCGGAGCTGGGCGATTACGGCCGAGTTGTTGGCCAGTCTGCCCCCAAGCCAGCGGGCCAAACCCGGGACGGTCGCGGTATTGGCAAAGTCGGCGACGCTCGACGAGATCTTGGCCGACGGTCGGCGGATGGCAGAGGCGGGCCGCGCAGTGGACTCCTCTGGCGACCCGCTTGGTCGCTTCGCAGAGATCTGGCCGTCGCTCGAGGCCGCAGCGCGAAAGTTGAGCGCAGCCCTGGCCGCGCCGATCGGGGCCACCGGCGATGAAAAGCTCGACGAGAGGCCGCTCTCGAGCCGACTCGCGGCGCTGGAGGCTGATCTGAACGGGCGCAAGGCGGCGGTCGACGCTGTGGCGCGCCAAGTCAAGCTCCTCTTGGTCGGTGTGGCGGTGTCTCTGACCGGACTCGCGATCGCAGCGGGTCTTGCGGTCTATTGGGGGCTCTATCGTTTCGCGCTGGCACCGCTTGAGGCGCTGAGGCATATGGCCAACGCGGCGATGACGGGCGGTGAAATCGCTGCCGTACCGATCCAAGCCGGCAGTTGCACTGTGTCGTACGGGCTAAACAGCGTGAGCGACCTCGTGATCCATGTCGCAACCCTGACCGAGATGCTGGATGCGGCCGCCGCCGGGGATTTGACCCTGCGGCTCCCGCATCGGGCACAGGAGGACCCGTTCGCCGACCAGCTCAACGCGCATTTCGACGGCCTTGTCGACTTGGTTGCCAAGGTGCGCGCGCATGCAGAGAGCGTCGAGGCGACGGCGTTCGAGCTCAATGCCAGCGCCGAGGCGATTGCCGAGCAAGCCAAGGTGCAAACCGCCGGTGCGGATAGCGCAGCCAAGTTGGTTCAGGAAGTCGGGCGGGGTTTCGCCCGCTGCAGCAGTTCGGCCGAAAGCTCCGCGGCCCTGTCCGGTGAGATCGCCGAAGAGGCCCGCCAGAGCATCGCCGCCGTCTCGGAAGCCTTAGAGGCGATCCGAGCCATTGTCGAGAAGAGCCGCGTAATCCGCGAGATCGCGCGGCGCACCGACCTCCTCGCAATCAATGCCTCGATCGAGGCTGCCAATGCGGGGCGGCATGGCCGTGGTTTCGCGGTTGTGGCCCAAGAAGTGCGGCGCCTCGCCGAGGAGGCAAAAGTCTCTGGGGATCGGATCGGAACGCTGTCGGACCGAACCGTGGCGGCCACGGATAGGGCTGATCAACGTCTCCGCGCTCTTTTGCCTAAACTCGAGAAATCGGTTGCCTTGATGCGAACGCTCTTAAGCGAGGTCGAAGCGCAACGCACCAGTGCCGGGCAGGTCGACACAACGCTCGGCAATTTCTTGCACTCGATCCGCTGGAGCGAGGTTGCCGCCGGAGAGGCCATCGAGGCCTCCGCCCGCCTAACCGATCAAGCATCGCAGCTTTTTGGCTCGGTTGCACAATTTTCGCTGCCTGAAGGACCGTCGCAGGACGATGGCGGATCGGTCGAAAGCGCCGACGACCTGCCGGCTTGGGACGACGATGCCGAAAGCGCCGACGACCTCCCGGCTTGGGACGACGGTGCCGAAAGCGCCGACGACCTGCCGGCTTGGGACGACGATCTCGCGCGCGAGGACGAGTCCGAGAGGCTTGAGGAGCCCCCGGCTTGGGACGAAACCTCGCAGTCGTTACCTGAAGGATCTGGCGAGGTAATTGAAGTCGGAGATGCCAACACAGCTGAGCTTTCAATCGACGCGGTTCGGACCGTCACTTCAACAATGGATCACGGGCTGACGGGCCCGGAGTCCGAGACCGATGAGCGCGCAGAGCCCGGGGTCACCCCTAATCAGGCGGTTGGGGCTGCGGGTGTCGCAGCGTCGCCGGTTTCGCATTCGGGAAACAGCTGAAGCCGCAAGGGCCCCGGCGCGCGACAATCGGGCACTCCCCGCTTGATGTCGCCGTGGCGGCCCTGACCAAGTTTCGGCATCGCCAGTCCGGACAAAGCCGTGGCCGCCGCTGCGCTGGTGCTTTTGGCCCTCTTGAAATCGCAGTTGCCGCTCGCGAACGTCTCAGCAGCGCTCCGAGCAGGTGGCAGGCGGGAGGTCTAAGGGGCGGCTGGCTTGGGCTGAGCCGCCAGCCACCGAGAAACCGGCGCGTTGGTCACCCGTCGCGGCGGTTGGGCGAGGGACAAGATGGCAGGGATCCGCAGATGCGGCGATGGGTAGGGATCACGGTGATCGTCGGGGTCGGGATCATCCTCGTCAGCGGGGCTTGGGCCATCTGGCGCCAGGGTGGTATCGGTCCGGCGCGCCTGCCGGCCGGCGATCTGGCACCTGCTGCCGAACCGATCACGGAGGAGGGCCCCGTCTCAATCCTCCTACTCGGGACCTCGCTGACCCGCAGAGGCGACTGGCCGAGCCGGTTGGCGGCGCGCCTGAGCGCCTGCGTGCAGCGCGAGGTTTCCGTCCGCCGCATCGCGCGCCCTGGCGCGGCGAGCGATTGGGGTACCCGTCGGCTGCGCGAAGCCCTGAGTGCCGCTGGCGGGGCGCAACCCGACATCCTGGTCATCGAATTCACGATCAACGATGCCGCCCTTCATCGGGGGCGGGCGCTAACGCGCAGCAAGGCCGATCACCTGCTGATGATCGATGCGGCACAGGCAGCCGGTGTCAGCGTATTTCTGGCAACCATGAGCCCGGCGGCCGGGCCACGGGGCTGGGTCCGGCCTGGACATGGAGCATATATCGATCTTTACCGAGCGCTTGCTCGGGCGCGCGGGCTGGGTCTGATCGATACCATTTCGGCTTGGGACGCGCTGCCGCCGGGCATCCGTCGCACTTGGCTCCCCGATGGCCTACACCCCACGGATGAGGCGATGCGGGCCATTGCCGTACCGGCCTTTGCGGCATCGTTGGGCCGCGCCCTCGGCGCAGAGACCTGCGGCTGATCCCGCCACCGGTTCTTTGGCCGCTTCCTTGGCTGTGCCGCGAAAGCCGCAATTGCCCAAGTTTCCGCTTTCGGTTGCGCCAAATCTGCGGTTGGTTGACTTTCAAGCCACGCCTCTCGTGGTGTGGCTCCAAAACTTGGAACCCACGGCTTCGTGCGGCGATGATGGCGTCCGGGTCGGCTTGCCAGGTGAGTTAACCCACAACCCTCACACCGACCGAGTGCAGGCGACACTGCCGCTGGCAATCGGCCGCAAACCGCCGATACTGCCGGCTCTACGACGATCATCCAGCCGGCCGCGATTGCCGCCTGTTCGCGATTGCCGCCTGTTAGGGGTTGGACAATGGTGCTCGGCGCCCGCGCAGAACTGCCACCACAAGATGAGCAGGGTTCAGCAAAGCCCGTATTTCGTTGCTGAAAAGTCGAAAATCTGTTTAGTGTCGCCCGCGGGAACACGTCTTGTGCTGAGATTTGCGGCAGAGAACGCGGACGAGTGCGAGATCGGAACTTTGCCTGAATGGCAAGACGAGGGGAAAAGTGATGGATCAACTAACTGCTCTGAACCCGATCTTTAGCTCCGATATCGATGAGCTAGGAACTCAGGTTTTCATCTACGATCCTCGGATCGGCAATTTGCCCGGCTTGACGGAGCTTACGTTGGAGCCAGGGATCGATGGCGCCACAAATAAATACTCCTGGTCCATGATATCTTTCGATGGCGATGGTAATGGGGTTGAAGAGCTTTACGTCGGCACATTAAATTCCCAAACTGATTACATCGCCGCGCTTCAAATTTTGCTGCTTTTGAACGAGTTCATTTTCGCGGGGTTCCTGCCGAACGATTTCTCTGACACTGATGCACTGTTTGACGCGTTGGGCATCGACGTTCCGACCCTGATCGACAGTGAGGGCGGCGAGCTCTGGCGCTACGATTTCGAGACCCAAGAGTGGACCCAAGTCGCCGGTCCCGATTTGCCCTTCCTCGACGAAGGCGATATCGGCTTCCGCGAGATGCAGGTATACGAAGGCCAGATCTACGCCGCGACTTCAAGCCGGCTAATCTACGACGTTGCCGCCGGCAGCAACAATCCTGCCAAGATCATCGTCTCGAGCGACGGGGAAACCTGGACCCAGCTCAACGGCGGCCCGCTCGACGACCCCGAGAACCTCTCGATCCGATCGATGGACGTGGTCGGCGAGGTGCTCATCGTCGGGACCGAGAACATTAATGGCGCCGAGGTCTGGGCCTATGACAATGACGGCACCTGGACCCAGCTCGGCACTCTCCCGGCGCCGACCCATGCGGAGACCTTCACCACCTCGGCGGGCGAGACCTTCATCGGCACCTGGGCGCCCTACGGTCTCTTCAAGCTGACGCTGCCCGAGGACGGCGGTCTGCCGGTGATCGAGGACGTAACTCCCGTGGGCGTGGGCGCGGAGTTCGAAGACGGGTTGATCCAGATCATCGAGTTTCAGGGCCACGTCTATGTCGGCTCGGCCGATGTCGTGACCCAGCCCGTCAACGGGACCGCGGTCTACCGGTCGGCAACGCCGAGCGACCCGAACAGCTGGGAGATCATTACACTCGACGGGTTCGAAACCGACGGGCAGGGCAACGAGCTGCTGCGCGACGAGCTGCGCGACCTCACCACCGGGGCCAACGGCGAGGATCTGCCCCGCGGCGTCCAAACGATCAGCTACACTTGGCAAATGGAAGTGGTCGACGACGTTCTCTATGTCGGCGACGTCAACGGGCAGCGCGCGCTTCTGCTCTCCAGCACCAACGGCACCGACTGGGAGATCGTCAACGATGAGGACGACTTCCTGTTCGGCGGCGGTGCGATCGGCATCCGCAGCCTGACCCCGCTTTCCTTCAACGCGAGCGGCCTCCCGGTCCCGGATGGCGAGCCCAACGTTCTCGCCGTCGGCACCGCCGACCTGTTCACCGAGCCCGCGGAGACCGACAGCCTCGATGACTTCACGGTCATCTTCGATCCAAAGACCGGCGCACCTCTGACCGGGACCGATGGCCAGGACATCATCCTTGGCGGCGGCCTCGACAACGTGATCGATGGCCTCGGCGGTGCTGACCTCATCTCAGCAGATCTTGCCGCGGGCCTTCTGATCAGCGGCGATGACACGATCAATGGGGGCGCCGGCCAGGACATCATCGCCGGGAATGGCGGCGACGATGTGATCAATGGCGGCACCCAAGACGACATCATCCTGGGCGGCTTCGGGAATGATGAGGCGAATGGCGACGCGGGCAACGATGTGATCACCGGCGATGTCGGCTTCGGCACCCGCCTGATCGACCTCGTCAGCATCCTGCTCGCAAACCCGTTGCAATTGCCCCTCCCGTCCAATGCGGTCGCCTTGCAAGCAGATGCGGGCGATGCCCTCGATGCGGCTCCGGCGGCCGACACGGACGGCGACACCGGCGATTTCCAGTTCACCGTCACCGACCCCGCAACGCAGACGCGCGACTTGCTCGTCGGCGTGGGTTTTGCCGAGCCCAACCCGGTGGATGGCCTGCTCAGCATCGCCTCGCCGGTCTTCCTCGCACTCGCCGCGAATGATGCAGAGATCACGCTGGGCGACAGCGCCGATCCCGATGTGGCTGCCGGTGCCCTCGACTTTATCGCCGACCTGCAGAAGGGAATGGACCCGGTCTTCGAGCAGCTCTTCGGTCAAGACGCTGCGGAGACCTTCGGCGATCTCGACGTCTGGTATCAGGGCACACAACGGGGCAATGGCGTGCCGCTGGCCAATCTGTTCGGCGACGCAACGATCGAGCTCGATCAGGAATTCGAGGCGGCGCTGTTGCAGGTCCTCGAGGAACTCGAAACGATCCTGGACGAGGATGTCAGCACCCTGCTCGGCAGCCTCTCGCAGATCCTCAGCGATTTGTCGAATGGCGTCACGCCCGATGCCCCGACCGAGCTGATCGAAGCCGCCGAGGCGTTCCTGTTCGACCTTGCCTTCCCGCTGCTGGTCGCAGTGGGCAACGACCAGGTCCCGCCATCGGAGGTCAACACCGTCGGCGGCGAGGAATTCGTCTTCGGTCCGATCCTTGCGACCATCCTCGGCCCCCTCGCGGCGCCGCTCGAGTTCCTGGTCAACCGCCTCAACGAGGAATCGTTCGCGAATTACGACCAAGGCTTCGTGGACACCATCTTCCAACTCTCCGGCATCACCGATGACGTGATCAACGGCGGCGCCGGGACGGACCTGCTCTTCGGCTCCTTCGGCAACGACTGGATCGCCGGCGGCGACGGGATCGACGTGATGTTCGGCAATGGCGGCGTTGACACATTGATCGGCGGCAACGATCAGGACATCCTCCGCGGCGGGGACAACAACGACTATCTGATCGGCGGTCCAGGCAACGACGTCTATGACGGCGGGGACACGTTCTTCCGCGATAACGGCAATGGCGTTCTTGTCCCGGTCTTTAACGATCCGGGCGATATGGATGTGGCGGTCTTCGATGGCTCCATAAATCAGTACGCAGTGGTCACTGGCCCGTTCGGCGATGGCAGCCTGGCGGAGTACCTGGTGGTCGGCGAGGGCACGGCGCTTCCGGACACCTTTAACATTGGGACGATCGCGGTCGAGATACCCGATGATGGCGGGGATCCGGATGCAGCCGACCCGGTTGTGCTCGACGTCACAGCGAACGATGTGCCGGCCGAGGTCGACCAAGTGCTCCAGACCGAGATATTCGAATTCGACGATGTCATGATTTCGGCCGACGACGCGGCGAGCCCCGGGTTCATCGGCAGCCGCTGGGGTCCGGATGTTCAGATCATCGATGTCAACGACCAGTCTAGCCTGGGCGATGTCGAGATCATCAACGACACGCAGGTCGTCTACCACCCGGCGACCATGAACATCCCCGAAAACGCCATCTCCCCCAACGGCACGGTTACTGACCAGTTCACCTACACGATCAACCAGGGTGGGCCGGGTGTTGCCCCAACGACGGCAACGGTCACCATTCAGTACAATCTGGAGATCCAAGGCGAAATCTTACCGGAAGAAGTTGAAGACCCGATAGATTTTTTCATCGAGCCGATTGGGAATGGAAACGACACCTTCACCGTCAATGAAGACGCAACGCTCGTTAACCTCGACGTGCTGCAAAACGACGGGGGTGTGCCGGGTGTCGGGGTTGCGATCGTCAGCGTCGACACGGCCGGGACCTCGAGCACGGTGTTCATCTCAGACGAGACAAGGTCGCTCATTTACACCCCGAGCGCTGATTTCCAGTCGCTGAGAGCAGGCGAGACGGCGGTCGACAGCTTCAGCTACACCACCGTTGACGAATTGGGGACGGAGCGGACCTTCGAGGTTCGAGTCACCGTTGTCGGGAGCAATGACAGCCCGATCGTGCTGGATCGCCAAGAGTTCGTCAGGGCCGACGGGGTCGCCTTTTTCGGCATCTTCCCGCTCGATGCCGACGGCGAGCAGGTCGAGGTCGTCGACTTTAACGCGGCCGCCTTGAACGGCACCGTCGAGCAGCTCAGCGAGCAAGTGTTCAGCTTCACGCCGGGCACGGCCGCACAGGAGCTTTCCGAGGGCGAGTTTATGACGGAGACCTTCGACGTCCAAGTCTCCGATGGCAGCGGCGGTACCGATGTTGCGACCTTCACCATCGTGATCGAGGGCGTTCTGCCGGTGATCGAGGAACTGCTCGGCACCGCCGCCGATGACAGCTTCTTGGTCGAGGCTTTCGACACCATCCGCGAGGTCTTCGGCGAGGCCGGCGAGGACGTGGTGAGCATTGCGGGCGAGATCGCCGATTTCGCCCTGTCTGCGATCGAGGGCGGCTTCGAGATCGCTCCTGCAGACGGCACTGGCGAGGCCACCCGCTTGTTCGATATCGACACGCTCGTCTTCGATGACGGAACGCTCCAGCGCGTCTTCGACGAGGCCCTTGTCACCCTGACCGCGATTTTCGAGCTTACCTACGACCGAGAAGCTGACATCGCCGGGCTTTCCTACTGGTTCGACGCGTTCCAGGACGGCTTCTCGCTGGCAGCCATCGCCGATGCTTTCGCGACCGCAGAGGAGTTCTCGGCGATCTTCGGCGACGATGTCACCAACCGTGAGTTCGTGCAGACCCTCTATGCCAAGGGCCTCGATCGTGGCGGGGACGACGCCGGGATCGAGTTCTGGACCGGTCAGCTCAACGATGGGCTGGCCGACCGCGGCGACATGATCCTGAACTTCGCGCAAAGCGCCGAGATCCGGGAAATCCTCGCAAATGAGATCGACGACGGCATCTTCGTGCTTGCCTGATCCCGGGCACGTCCCGTCGCAAAACGGCCGGTCGGGAGAAGGTCCCGGCCGGCCTTTTTCGTTCGCGCGCCTGCCGCCGCCGTTGCTTCGATAGCCCTGGGCTTCGCGAGATCGTCACAGCCACCGGCTAGCTTCAAGCGCGAGAATCGGGTGGCAGAGGACCGGCATGGTGCAGAGCGAGCGACACGTCGACGCCTTCGGCCAGCTCCCATGCCGCAGCCGGGCCACCGGTGCCCTGCGATGATGGAGCTGCGCGACATCACCCGCCGCTTCGGGCGCATGGCGGTTCTCCACGGCATCTCGCTCACGGTGCCCGACGGCTCTTTCACCTCGCTATTGGGCCCCTCGGGCTGCGGCAAGTCGACGACGCTCAGGATCATGGCGGGGCTCGACCGGCCGAGCACCGGGCAGGTGCTGCTCGACGGCACGGATGTCGCAGATCGCAGCGCGGCTGAGCGCAATGTGGCCATGGTCTTCCAGTCCTACGCCCTCTATCCCCATCTCACCGTCGCCGAAAACATCGCCCTCCCTCTCCGAATGCGACAGATGTCGCGGTTCGAGCGGTTTCCCGGGGCAGCGCGGCTGCTGCCCTCGGTTCGGCGCAAAGCGCAGAGCCAGGCCGAGACCGTTCGCCAAGTGGCGGAGACCCTGGGTCTCGATGGCTTGCTCGATCGCAAGCCGTCCCAGCTCTCCGGCGGTCAGAAGCAGCGGGCCGCACTCGGGCGGGCCATCGTCCGCGACCCCTCGATTTTCCTGCTCGACGAGCCGCTGTCCAATCTCGATGCAACACTCCGGGTCCAAATGCGGGCCGAGCTGACAGCGCTCCACCGGCGCACCGGCTGCCCGTTCGTCTATGTCACCCATGACCAGGCGGAGGCGATGTCGCTTTCCGATCGGGTTGCGGTCATGATGGACGGGCGGATCGCCCAGGAGGGCCCGCCTCGAGCGCTCTACGAGCGTCCCGACGATGCCCGCGTCGCGGCGTTCCTGGGCACGCATACAATCAACCTGCTCGACGTGTCGCTTTCCAACGGCCGGCTCGACGGCCCTTTCGCCGGCTTGCAGACCGCTGCCGCGGCGCCCGATGTGCCAGCTACCATCGGCATCCGCCCCGAGGATCTCTGGCCTGACCCCATGGGCGTCATCGAAAGCCTTCTCGACCGGCTCGAATATCTGGGCAACGAGACGCTGGTCCATGCGCTGTTGCCCGACGGCCGCCCGATCCGCGCCCTCGCCGCCGGGGGCTTCGTCGCTCCGGCCCCGGGAGAGCCGCTGCGTTTGTCAGTCCGGCCAGACCGGGTCCACCTCTTCGACCGGGCGACGGGTCAGCGCCTGCCAAGTCTCGCCGGGAGCGTCGCCGCATGAGGCTCTCCTTGCGCCTGCGCGAGACGCTGACCGATCTTTGGCTCACCGGACCGGCCGTGCTGGCCATGCTGCTGCTCATCGTGGCGCCGGTCGCGGTCGTCGCGCTGATGTCCTTTACCGACTACCAGGTGGGCGCGCGCCGCTTCGACTGGGTGGGTTTGGAGAACTACTGGGATCTCTTCAGCGATCCGATCGGGCGGCGCGCCATCACCAACACGCTGATTTATGTGGCGATTGTCATGCCAGCCTCGATGGGGCTCGGGTTGCTCGCGGCGCTGGGGCTGCACAGCCTCTCAGCCTGGGCCCCGCGGCTCTCCACCGCCCTAAAGGCCGTCTACTTTCTTCCCGTGGCGGCAACCCTCGTCGCCATGGCCGTCGCTTGGCAGATGCTGCTCCACCCCTCGCTCGGGCTTGTCAATGCCAGTTTGCGAGAGGTCGGCTTGCCTGCGCAGAATTGGCTCTCCGACCGCGGGCTCGTGCTCTACACGCTTGCGGTGATCGGCATTTGGCAGTCGGTCGGATACACCATGGTGCTTTATCTTGCCGGCCTCGCTGCCATCCCGCGCGATCTCTACGAGGCCGCCGCGGTCGATGGCGCAGAGGGCGGTTGGGAGCGGTTCTGGACCGTCACCTGGCCGATGCTCGGACCCACCACCCTTTTCGTCGCCGTCATCACCGCGACCCAAGCCTTCCGCGTCTTCGAGACGGTGGCGGTTCTCACCCGCGGCGAGCCTGCCTTTGCCTCAGACACCATGGTCTATGCGCTCTACCGGGAGGGGTTCGTCTACTTCAAGGCGGGCTATGCGTCGGCGATTACGATGGTGTTCTTCCTCTTCGTGCTCGCAGTGACGCTCGCCAAGGTCCGCTTTCTCGAGCGCAGGGTGCACTACAGATGACCGCGCGGCTCGTCACGCTCTCGATGCTGCTGCTCGGTGCTGCGGCGATCCTCTTGCCGTTCGTCTGGATGGTGTCGATCTCGCTCAAACCCGCCGACGAGATCTTCTCGCCCGAGATCCGCCTCCTGCCCTCTCGGATCGCCTGGGAGAATTACCTGACGGCCTTTACCGAGGTGCCGCTTGCCCGATTTCTCTGGAACGGGACGGTGGTTTGTCTTGGCATCCTGATCTTCCAGATCCTCTTCGCGGTGCCGTGCGCCTATGCCCTTGCGCAACGCCGCTTCCGCGCGCGCACGGCGGTGTTCGGGCTGGTCCTCGCAGGGCTCTTGGTCCCGTTTCACGTCACTGCGATCCCGCTCTTCCTGGCACTCGCCGAGCTGCGCCTGCTGAATACCTACGCAGCCCTCATCATCCCCTTCGTGGCCTCCGTCTTCGGGATCTTCTTGTTTCGTCAGTTCTTCGCTCAGATCCCCGCGGATCTCTTCGACGCCGCCCGTGTCGACGGGCTCTCCGAGACGGCGATTGTCTGGCGCATCGCTTTTCCGCTCGCGCTGCCCGCGGCCTCAGCCTTCGCGATCTTCTCGGTCACGGCGCACTGGAACGATCTCTTCTGGCCGCTGATCGCGACGACCGACGCGGATCTCGCCACCCCGCCCCGCGGCATCGTCTATTTCAAGGACGAAGAGGCGGGCGACCAGCTCGGCCCTTTGATGGCCGCCGCGGCGATCGTGACCGCCCCGCTGATCCTTGCATTCCTCGCCATGCAGCGCCGCTTCACGGAGGGGCTCGCCATGCGCGGGCTCAAAGGCTGAGCGGCGGAGATCCATCAGAAGAGCGTGCCAAGCGCCGCCCCCATCCCCCACGCGAAAGGACGTGACATGAAGATCCTCAACTTTACCGCCGCCATCGCCCTGCTCACCGCTCCGGCGCTTGCCGAGACCGAGATCCGGGTCCACTACGCCATCCCGACGATCTGGGCCGACACGCAAGAAGCGCTCGCCGAGGCCTTTATGGCGGCGAACCCGGACATCACCGTCACCATCGACGGTCCGGCCGAGAGCTATGCCGAGGGCGTCCAACGGCTGCTGCGCGAGTCGATCGCCGGAACGCTTCCGGATGTCGCCTATGTCGGCCTCAACCGCTGGCGCATCCTCGAGGACCGTGGCCTCACCCAGCCGCTCGATGCGTTTCTCCCCGAGGACGCTGCGGCTGCGGGCTACACCCCGGCGCTGCTGTCGCTCGGCCAGTTCGAGGGCACCCAGCACGCTCTTGGCACCTCCGCCTCGACCTTGGTGATGTATGTAAACCCGACCCTCGTCGAGCAGGCCGGCGGGTCGATGGACGATTTCCCGACCACCTTCGACGGTGTGATCGAGCTCGCCGGCAAGATCGACGCCCTGGGCGAGAACATCGACGGCATCTGGATCGACCGCCACGACTGGCGCTTCCAGTCGCTGCTGGGCTCCCACGGCGGCCGCCCGATGACCGCCGATGAAAGCGACATCACCTTTGATGCCGAGCCCGGTGTCGAGGCAGCCACCCTCTATCAACGCTTCGTCACCGAAGGCGGCATGAAGTCCTATATCGACGACGATGCGCGCCAGGCCTTCCCGGCGGGCACCCTCGGTATCATGCTGGAAAGCTCTTCGCTCCTCACCCGCTTCACCGAGGCGGCGGGTGACCGCTTCGATGTCACGGTCAAGGCGCTGCCGATCGCGGCCGATGATCCGGCGACTGTTTACTTCCCAACCGGCGGCTCGGCGATCGTCCTGCTGACCGATGACGAGGCCAAGCAGCAGGCAGCCTGGGAGTACATCGCCTTCATCACCGGCCCCGAGGGTCAGAAGATCATCGTCGAGAACACGGGCTATGCCCCGGCCAATGAAATCGTGCTCACGGACGACGCTTATCTCGGCGCCTTCTACGCGGCCAACCCGAACGCCAAAGTGGCTCATGCCCAAGTCGCGGCCCATGCCGGCCCATGGTATGCCTATCCTGGCTCTGAAGGTGTGGCTGTCACCGACCTGATCGCGGCGGCGCTGGTCGAGGTTGCCGAGGGCGCGGACCCGGAGACCACTGTCTCCGAGCTCGCCGACACGCTGCGCGACCGCCTCGACATGGAGTGAGCGCCCGCGCCGCTTCGCACCACGTCGCGACCATGGCGCGCCCTCCCCGGGGGGGCGCGCTTCTTGTTTGCAGTGATCCAGATCAAGGCAGGGGGATGCTACGGCAGCACATATGTTGACAGCCGGTTTTGTCAGCTGGGCTTGATTTCCGATTAAAAGAGTAGGATATTCACGCTGCGCTTAAGGAGGATCAGACGCGTGCCCTTCGCTGCCGTCATCAAGTCGGACACACCTCAACGGCCAGAGCCCGCACCCTGGCTCGAACCCCTGCGCCGTTTCGCCTCGACAGGACGCCTGGCGCCCCGCTGCAATCTCGACGGCGTCTGCGCCTGCATTCGCGCGGGCCAACCACCATCGACCGAAGCGCTTGTCGCTGCGCTGCTGCGCGCCCTCTCCATCGGCTTGGGCCGCGCGGTCGTGATCCATCGCCCGGGCTCGCTCACCTTAAGCTTCGACGAGAGCTGGCTGATCCGGGTGATCGACAGCATCCAGGGGGAGGACTGGGACAGCCTTGCCTTCAATCTCACCGCCCGGCTGTCGCCCCCAGAGCGCATGAAGGTGAGGTTTCTCGCAGGCGTACTCGCGCGCCGAATTGACAATCTCGAAACCAATGCAGGTTGCATCGCATCGCCGAGCCGATGCCAGCCAGCAGGGCAGCTAACTCGAAAAGGATGATCCTCATGCAGAATGTCGCCAGCGAACTCGAACCGGATGCTCTTGCCGCCATCGTCGACGGGCTGACCCAGGCGGTGTCGGAAACCGCGGTCGAGACCATGAAGGCGCAGAATTACCACTGGAACGTGACGGGCATGGCTTTCGGGCCGCTGCATGAGCTGTTCCAGAAGATCTATGAGGACCATTTCGTGGCGCAGGACGAACTCGCCGAACGGATCAAGGCCCTCGACGCCCACTCCGAAGGCCGCCTCGCCGTGATGCTCGAGCGCTCGAAGATCACCGAATGCGAGGGCAAGATCGCTGCCGAGGAGATGGTCAAGAACCTCACTGCGGATCAAGAGCTGCTCGCCGGCACCCTGGCTGCGCTCGCCGAGGTGGCGGAAAAGCATGGCGACATGCTGACCAACGACCTTGCGATCGCGCGTGGCCAGACCCACGAGAAATTTGCCTGGATGCTGCGCTCGCATCTGACGTGAGCCCGCTTGGCCGCGCGCATTCAGTTTTTCGGGGTTGCCGCCTTCAGGCAGCCCCGGTCAAATCGTCGAGCGGGCAGCGAACATCCTTCTTGGCGCATTTCTTGCGGTAGGCGGTCGCCCAGCCCTTGAACCTATCGCCCAATCTCTTCTGTTGCACCACAAGATCCAAGACAAAAGCGCGTTTCTCTGCTTTACCATCGAGGTCTTTGAACGCCTCTTTTTGAAGCTTGGTCATCGAGCAACCGATGCAATGCCCTTTTAGCTTGAACTTGCAAACATCGATGCAGGGCGAGGGCACTTTGCTCATGGTTAATTCTCCGGCTTTCGGAACCCGGTGTCGGCCCGGGCGGCCTTGTCATTTGGTTGGGCTAGGCCTGTGCTGGCGTGTGACCAGAAGGGTGCTTGGCCGACCGCGACAAGAAGTGAGCGCAGTGCCATAGCCCCTCGTCAAGTCCCTGGCAGTGTGGCAGGCGGGAGACCCAGCGTCGCGGCTGACTTGTGGACCAGAAGGTCGATGTCAGGGCGTCGCCCGCTCCAGACGGTCGATCAGCGCCTCCAGCACTGCTTCGCCCTCGAACACCCATACGGGCAGGAAAAGGAGGGAGGTGACATCCGACCACGCAAGTCGTTCAGGGTCCTGGCTGTACTGCTGGGGACACTGGGCAGACCGGTCTGTCATCATTGTTGCGCTCCATGATTTGTCTATGGCGGAGCGGCTGGCGGCACGGGCCCGCTGGTCTCTCGCCAAGGACCAGTTGATATCCGACTCATTTGATATGGCAATATTTTCTGAGTTTTTTGATCAGAATAATTTGTCGCAGCTGCGACGCCACGGAGGAATCGCCCCCCGGCGCGGTTGCAAACCAGGCCGCACGCCTCTATCCCCGACGACAGGGCGGTTTGGTCGTCCCGCCTCACGCCAGCGCAGACGAAAGGCCCCGTAGCTCAGCTGGATAGAGCAGCCGCCTCCTAAGCGGCAGGTCAGTGGTTCGAATCCACTCGGGGTCACCACTTCCCTTGGTGGATCGGATAAGCCTTGTGACATCCCGCCCGGTTTGAGGGTAAGCGGTGCGTCGGCCCCACGTTGCTGACGCGGTGCTCGTGAGGTTCAAACGATCCTGGATGTGAAGGGATCGTGAGATGAAACGTCTCGAACAAAGCGAACAACGTTTGTTAGCGGAGGTGGGTTCCGTTGCCGAGCGGATGTCGGTTCTCGAAGGGCCGACGGGGCGGCGGTCCTGGCCCGACGAGGAGAAGGCCCGGATCGTCATGGAGAGCTTCGCACCGGGCGCCCGGGTCAACGAGGTGGCGCGGCGGCACGGGATGACCCCGCAACAGCTCTCGACCTGGCGGGGGCTTGCGCGGAAGGGCCGGCTGGCGCTGCCCGCGGCGCCCGAGAGCGATCCGGGCTTTGCGCTCGTACAGATCGACGACGGCGCGGCGCCGACGGGGAAGGGATTGATCGAGATCGATGCTGGCGGCGTGGTGCTGCGTCTGGCGCCCGACACGCCTGCGGCGCGGATTGCCGAGATCGCGCGAGCGCTCGGCCAGGCGCGGTGATTGTCCCGACGGCCGGCGTCCGGATCGTCATCGCCACGAGGCCCGTCGATTTCCGCAAGGGCCATGACGGGCTCGCGGCCGTGGTTCAGAACGAGCTGGGCCTCGATCCGCATTCCGGGATCATCGTGGTGTTCCGCCCGAAGCGCGGTGATCGGATCAAGATCCTCACATGGGACGGCAGTGGCTTGGTGCTCGCATACAAGCGGCTCGGGGACGGCCGCTTTGCCTGGCCGGCCATTCATGACGGGGTGATGCGGCTCAGCCGGGCGCAGTTCGAGGCCTTGTTCGAAGGGCTCGACTGGCGCCGGGTCTATGGCCGGCGGGTGCGGCGGCCCTCTGCGGCAGAGTGAATCGGGGTGCGATCCCTCCGCCCAAGGCGTTGATCCGGGGATATAATCCCGATCATGGCGCCCGATCTTGCAGATCTCGACCTGACACTCCTGCCGCCGGAGCACAGGCAGGCCTTTGAGGCCCTTCTGGCGCAAAGTGCCCGCGTCACGCAGCTCGAGGAGATCAACAGGCGCCAGGAGGCGCTGATCGAGGAACTGCGCCACGCGCTTCACGGCAAGAGATCGGAGCGGCTCTCCGAGGACGAGCGCCAGCTCTCCTTCGAGGACCTGGAAGTGGCGGTGGCGGAGGTCGAGGCGGCCCGGGACCATGTCCCTGCGACGCCTTCAGCGTCGCGCGGCAAGCGTCCGCCCGTCAACCGGAACCTCGGGAACCTGCCGGCGAGCCTGCCCCGGATCGAAGAGGTCATCGAGCCCGAGAGCACACTCTGCCCCTGCGGTTGCGGCGAGATGCACCGGATCGGCGAAGATCGGACAGAGCGGTTGGATATTGTCCCCGCGCAGTTGCGCGTGATCGTCATCATCCGGCCCAAGTACGCCTGCCGGGCCTGCGCCGATGGCGTTACCCAGGCGCCGGCGGCCCCGTACCTGATCGACGGCGCGCTGCCAACGGAAGGCGCGATCGCCCATGTGCTGGTCGCCAAGTATGCTGATCACCTGCCTTTGTATCGCCAGAGCCAGATCCTGGCCCGCTCCGGTATCGACCTGCACCGTTCCACGCTTGCCGGATGGGTGGGCAAGGCCGCGTTCCATCTCGGTCCCGTGGTCGACCGGCTGGCCGAGCATCTGAAGCGATCCGGCAAGCTCTTCATGGACGAAACCACGGCGCCGGTGCTCGATCCCGGCCGGGGTCGCACGAAGACCGGCTTCCTCTGGGCGCTCGCCCGCGACGATCGGAACTGGGGCGGCGCCGATCCACCGGGTGTCGTCTACTTCTACGCCCCCGGGCGCGGCGGCGAGCATGCCGAGACGTTCCTGGAGGGTTTCGACGGCATCCTCCAGATCGACGGCTATCCCGGCTACACCCGGCTAACCAGGCCGAAGCGCAGGGGCGGAGATCCGATCACCGTGGCCCATTGCTGGGCTCACGCCCGGCGCAAGCTCCGCGAGGTCTTCGACCGCGACGGGTCCGCGATCGCCGCGGAGGGCCTGCGCCGCATCGCCGAGATCTACAGGATCGAGGCCGAGATCCGCGGCACCGGCCCCGGTCAGCGTCTCACCACCCGCCAGGCCCGTACCGCGCCCCTGGTCGAGAGCTTCGGCAAATGGTTGGCAGAGGTTCGCACCCGCGTCTCCGCGAAATCCCGCCTCGGCGCAAAGCTCGCCTACATCCACCGCCATTGGGACGGGCTGCAGACCTTCCTCGCCGACGGCCGGGTCGAGATCGACTCCAACGGCGTCGAGAACCTGATCCGCCCGATCGCCCTCAACCGCAAGAACGCGCTCTTCGCCGGCCATGACGAGGGCGGCAAGGCCTGGGGCCGCATCGCCTCGCTGATCGAGACCGCCAAGATCAACGACGTAGAGCCCTTCGCCTACCTAAGGGCAGCCCTCGAGGCGATCGCCCGCGGTCATCCAAACGACCGCATCGACGACCTCCTCCCCTGGAACTTCAAGCCCACCTCAAGCTGAGATCACGGTGAGGCGTACGCACCGCTTACGCTTCTCCGCGACACCAACCGCGTCCATAGTCGCGCAGTGTGGTGGCCGACCGCTGTCCCCATGTCGGGCTTGGGCAAATTCCCCCCGTAAGCGCGACTGCAAGATGTGTTTTGTACTACAAAACCATCTTGGCAAGGGGGCCCGCTGCGCGCCCCCGTTGCATCCCCCCGGCCTTTGGCCTTCGATCAGCATCGAGCTTCCGAAAGCCACCAACCGTTTCGCCGGTTG
>JBHJGY010000013.1:0-12948 GCA_050331335.1 Pikeienuella sp. | reverse complement strand
ATTGGGGGATGGTGGCGGGGGAGGGACTCGAACCCTCGACCTCAGGATTATGAGTCCTGCGCTCTAACCAGCTGAGCTACCCAGCCGCCGCAATAGCCGGATACGCCGGGTGTGCAGGAGCGTCAAGGGCCGCTGTAGCCTGGCCCATGCGCCGCCTCCGTTACGCTCACCGGCCCCAGTCGCGCACCGGGCCGCTGTCGAGATGGACGAACTCGGCACGGCTGTAGGTCCCAACACCGCCCGCTGTCAGAGACTTGGCGGCACCGGCGATTTGGCGGGGCGTGCGCGAGTGCAAGGTAAGATCCACTGCCATCGCTTTGACGTGGTAGGAGTTGCGCGCCACGCCCCGAGACTTGCGCCGCAGCATCGCATTGGTTTGAGGTGTCCGGTAGCCGGAGATTACCTCGAAGGGCTCGCTGCACTCCAACAGCCGGTGTGTGGCGGCGATGATGTCGATGGTCGCCGGAGCGATCGGATGCTTTTGCTCGGCCCGCCAGTCCCGCATGAGATGGCTGATGGCCCCAAGCGCTTCGTCGATATAGGCGCCCTCGACCCAGTAGACGGTGTTGATCCACTCGCCGGTGCGGTTATTGACCAAATTCACGCTGCGGAAGTCTCCGGCCCCCTTGGCGATGGCCGGCGCGGCAGGGGTCAGGGCCAAACCGGCCAAACCGCCGAGCACGAATCGGCGCGAGACGCACCTGTCTTGTCTGTCGGATGTGTTCACTGCTGGCCTCGTCCCGAACTCGCAGATACCCGCCATTATTCTTGACGGTGAATGCCGGTTTTATGCCATAGCTTTGATCTGCGGCCAAGTTGCAACAGAGCAACGATAAATCAGCCGCTTGCCACGGCTCGGTGACCAGTGTTGCGGCCTGGCCAAGACGTTTTCGATGTGAAAACCACCGCCGCAAACATTCGTTATGTCCCGACCTTTGCGTCGGAGGTCCATCTGTGAGATGACTCAAGCGAGGAAAACCGGAGAGTTCAGCCTGTGCTCCGGATGCAACACGGGTGATACGATGGCGGTAATTTCATTTGGAAGGGGTCTCGCAGTCTCGGCAGCGCTGATCGCCGGGAGCGTGGGCCCGCTCGTCGCGCAAGAGCGGGGTCTCGAACGCGCGCCACTTTGGCAGGCGGCGGCGTCCAGCTCGATCTCGGGCGGTGAAGATGCGCTCCAGCGTGTCCCCGGAGTGGGGACGGCGCCCGCCGCGGCAGCGGAGGCCGAGGCGATCGCCCGCAAGCTCGCCGGACAGACTGGTGATGTTGCGGCAGCGTATGCAGCCCGGGGCCATGCGCCGATCTGGCTCGCGGCGTCCGATGCCGCAGCGGCCCGGGTGACCGCGCTGTTGTCAGCCCTCGCGGAGGCGCCGAGCCATGCGCTTCCAGCGGATCGCTACGACCATGCCGGCCTTGTCGCGGCCCTCTCCGCGGCTGAGGCGGCCGGGGCAGACATGCGTGCCGACGTCGAACTGCGACTGACCGAGGCCTTTCTGCGGTATGCTCGCGATGTGAGTTCGGGCGTCTTGGAGCCGAACCGGATCGATCGAGATATTCACCACCGCCCGGAGCGCCCGCAGCCCAAGGCGCTTCTGGCCGGTCTGCTGGCGGCCGATGACGCAACGGCAATGATCGAGGCTTTGGCCCCGGCACATCCCGATTACGACCGTCTCCGCGGCGAGCTTCAAGGGTATCTGCAGCTCGCGCGCTCGAATGCCTGGGCGGCCGAACTGCCCAAGGGGTCAAGTCTGCGTCTGGGAGACCAGGGTGCGCGGGTCGAGACCCTGCGCCGGCGGTTGATCGCGGTGGGCGATCTTACGCCCGCCTCCGCGACGCCAAGTGCCGATCCCGACGGTACCCGAGTAGCCGCAAACCATTTCTTGAGCGACACCCCACTGCCGACCGCGACGGACCCGGCGGTGTTCGACCCTGCTCTTATGGACGCGGTCAAGCGTTTCCAGGGCCGGCACGGCCTAAACCAAGACGGCGTCGTCGGCCCCGCGACACGGGCGGCGCTCAACACGGGCCCGGCGAAACGTGCCCGGCAGATCGCCGTCAATCTCGAGCGCCTCCGCTGGCTCAACAAAGATCTCGGTCGCCGCCATGTGATGGTCAATCTAGCGAGCTTCGACGTCGTGCTGATGGAGGATGGCGCGGCCATCTATCGGTCGCGCACGGTGATCGGCAAAAACCGGCACGCCACGCCCGAGTTCTCCGACGAGATGGAGTACATGGTCATCAACCCGACCTGGCACGTGCCGCGCTCCATCGCCACCAAGGAGATCCTGCCGAAGCTGCAGGCAGACCCGACCTATCTCTCGCGCAAGGGCATGCGGATCGAGGGGGCCGACCTGCCGGCCGAAGAGATCGACTGGGCATTCGTGACCCCCTCGACCTTCCCAGGGCGGATCAAGCAGCGGCCTGGATCGGGCAATGCGCTCGGCAAAGTGAAATTCATGTTCCCCAATAAGTGGTCGATTTATCTGCATGACACGCCGCATAAATCGCTGTTCAAGCGTGACCGTCGCGCCTACAGCCACGGCTGTGTGCGGGTGCAGGAGCCATTCGACTTCGCCTATGCATTGCTCGCGCCGCAGGTCGATGATCCGAGGGCCTTCTTCCATGGCATTCTCAGGCGTGGGCGCGAGCGCTATGTGAACCTCGACAGGCATGTGCCGGTTCACATCACCTACCGCACAGCTTGGGTTGACGAGACCGGAGCCGACCAGTTCCGCGGCGACGTCTACGGACGCGATGCCAAGGTCTATGCGGCCCTGGCGCGTGCCGGCCTAGATTTTCCTGCCGACATCGACTGATTTGCACCCAGGCGGTCCCTGCCATCTGCGCGGGGGCCGCTTGCATCCCGGCCTGCGCCTTCGCTACAAGGGCGCGCAACCTCGACGGCCGGATGTCCGCCATGTCCCACAGCATTGAAGAGATCGCGCGTCGCACCGGCCTTTTGGCCGAAGGTGCTCACGATCTGCGCATCATGCGCCCCGCAGAGCCGCAGGCGGCCGGGCCGGACGATCTCGCGCTCGCGATGAGCCCCCGGTATGCCGCCGCACTGTCCGAGGGCCAGGCGCGGGCCGCGGTACTGTGGGCGGGCGCGGATTGGCAGGCATTGGGGCTCGAAGCTGCGCTCTTCACCCCGCGGCCGCGGCTGGCGCTGGCGCTGATCACAGAGGTCTTCGCCCCGCCTGAGGATCTGGCGGATGGGGTCCATCAAACCGCTGTGGTCGACCCGACGGCGCGGCTCGGCGACAGTGTCGCTGTCGGACCGCTCGCCGTGATCGGGCGCGAGGCCGTTATCGGCGCGGGCTGCAAGGTTCATGGGCAGGCGATGATCGGCAGCGGTGTGATTGTCGGGCCGAATTGCGAGATCGGGCCTGGCGTCCGCATCCTGCGCGGCAGCCGGCTCGGCGCAAATGTAACCGTTCAGGCCAATTCGGTCATTGGGGCGGCTGGCTTCTCCTATGTCACGCCCGAGCGCGGGGCGGTGGAGAGCGTCAAAACCACCGGCGCGGTCGCGGAGGCTGCCCGCAATGCCGGGTTGCGCCGCATCGGTTCGCTGGGCGGGGTCGAGATCGGCGACAGCGTTGATATCGGCGCGGGCACCACGATCGATGCGGGCACCATTGCGCCCACGCGGATCGGCCGGGAAACCAAGATCGACAACCTTGTGCAGATCGGACACAACTGCCAGATCGGTGAGACCTGCCTCATCTGCGGCCATGTGGGCCTTGCGGGCTCTGTGAGCATTGGCGACCGCGCGGTGCTCGGGGGCAAGGTCGGCATCAGTGACAACGTGAAAATCGGGGCCGATGTGGTGATCGCAGGCGGCAGTCTCGTCGGCAATTCGATCAAGCCGGGGACGGTGGCGATCGGGGTGCCGGCAGTGCCGCGGGATCAGTTCTACGCTCAGATCGCGGCGCTGCGGCGTTTGCCCAAGGCGCTCGAGCAGCTCAAGGCGATGCGGGCCAAGCTGGGGCTGTAACCATGCGGACCCTCTGATAGGAACGGGCGCGGAGCGCAAGGCAAAACGGGTGGACAGGAGACAGGGATGAGCGACGAGGTGGCCAAGCGCATCGCGCAGATCATCGCGGAACAGGCGCTGGTTGAGCCCGAAATGATCAAGCCTGAGACCACACCCGATGACCTGGGGCTCGACAGCTTGGCGCTTGTCGAGGTGGTGTTTGGCATCGAGGAAGCGTTCGACATTTCGGTGCCCTATAATGCCAACGACCCCACTGCGGCCGAGTTCGACATCTCCAACTTCGCAGCGATCGTCGACGGCGTGAAGAAGTTGATCGCGGAACAGAACGCGTGAGCGGCGCGCGTAGGGTCGTCGTCACCGGGCTCGGAGTGGTCTCGGCGCTCGGCATCGGGCGCGAGGCGCATTTCGCAGGGCTGAAGCGTGGCGAGACCGCCATCGGTCAGATCGAGCGCATTCCCTCCGACCGGCTGATGATCAAGATCGCGGCCGAGGCGAAAGACTTCGAGGGCACCGACTATTTCGATCGGAGCCAGATCGCCTTGTTCGACCGAGTGACCCAGATGGCGCTGGTGGCGGCCGAGGAGGCCATGGCGCAGTCGGGCTTGGAAGTCGACGAGGCGTTGGCCTTGCGCAGCGCCACGGTGATCGCCACAGCCATGGGCGGGCTGCACACGCAGGACGACAACTACTATGCCGTCTATCACGAGATGAAGAACCGGGTGCATCCCTTCATCATCCCGCGGCTGATGGCCAATGCGCCGGTCTCCCAAGTGTCGATGAAGTTCGGGCTCCAGGGTCCGGCTTGGTCGGTCGCCACTGCTTGCTCGAGTTCCAACCATGCGATCGGACAGGCCTTCCAGCTCGTGCGCTCCGGGATCTGCGATGCCGCGCTGACCGGCGGCACCGAGAGCGTTCTCTGCTTTGGGGGCATCAAGGCGTGGGAGGGCCTGCGGGTAATGTCGAAGGACGGCTGCCGGCCGTTCTCAAAAACCCGTAACGGTATGGTGCTGGGCGAGGGGGCGGCGATCTTGGTGCTCGAGGAGCGCGAACGGGCGGTGGCGCGCGGAGCGCCGATCCTTGCCGAGATCGCCGGTCAGGGCATGACGGCGGATGCAACCGATATTGTGGCACCGGCTCGCCAGGGGGCTGCCCGAGCCATCAAGGGCGCGCTCGATGATGCCGGGATGAGCCCCGACGAGGTCGGCTATATCAACGCCCATGGCACGGCCACGGCGATCAACGACCGGGTCGAGGCCGCGGCGATCCATGAGGTGCTTGGCGAGGCGGCGGCGCGGGTTCTCGTCTCCTCAACCAAATCGCTCCACGGCCATGCGATCGGCGCGGCCGGCGCGCTGGAGGCGGCCGCGGTGATCCTAGCGCTCACCGAAGGCGTTGTTGCGCCGACCGCCGGCTATGAGGAACCCGATCCGGAGATCCGCCTTGATGTCGTGCCGAACGAAGCGCGGCAGGCCCGGGTCGACGCCGCGCTTTCCAATGCTTTCGCTTTCGGAGGGCTCAACGCGGTGCTTGCCTTTCGCGGCGGCCAAAACGGCTGAAGGAGCGCGACCTCGCGCCCCTCGCCGCGCCGCGTCAGAGCGAATTGAACGCGCGGGTGAAACCGCTCAGCGAAACATCGACCCTGATCTCACGCGGTTGCCCTTGGGCGGCAGCGGCGAAGGCCATGGCCGCTGTGTTCCCGCGCTTGTACTCGTTGAGCAACTGATCGGGCAGGGCGCGGGTGGCGATGCAGCGATCGGGCAAGCAAACTTCGAAGCCGATCCGACGCGCCTCGCCGCCATCGACCCGCACGACGATCCCAGGCCGGAGCAACACGCCGATGGTCGTCGTCACGGTAATCAGGGCGGGCACCGTGCGGCCATCGCGGTCGGTGAGCCCGTCGATCTTCTGGATCTCGACGGCGAGGATCGGGTTGCCCTGGCCATCGCGCCCGACATGTTGCATGGCGCAAACGTCGCGGCCCTCGATGCAAACGATGTCCCAAGCCCCATGGGTCGCCTTTTTCACTTCCTTGGGTTGGTCCCCGCTCTGAGCGGATGCTGGGGATGCAGCGCTGGCGAGAAGGGCGACAAAGGTCAGGACGCGCAGGGCTTGCGGCGCGGTGGACGAGATGCTGAACAAGGTGGAGGCCTCCGAGATGCTGGGCCCATTTGGGCCGTTCGGCTCGGCTGCACCCTGCCAAGGGCCGGCCGCGAAATCAACCGTGCCTCGGCAGCCGCTGATCGATCCACTCAGCTGGCTCAGACGCGATGGGGCACCGCAGCGCCCCATCGCCGCCCCGCGCGAGCGCGAAGCCTTAGCCCCTGTCGAACTGGCCATTATCGGCTCTAACGGCACGGTTCCTTAACCGCACCAATAGGTCAACCTGGAATCCGCTTGGGTTTTTGCCTTTTCGGCGGGCGCAGTGCCCCAACGCGCCGCCCTTGGGAAAAAGACCGCGCGGGAGGTGCCGCGCGGCAGAGTTGTCAGGGAGGGTCGAAGGTCGGCCCGCGGAAAGGCGCGAAAAGCGCCGCCACCAACGGATCGACGTGGAACAATCGTAATCCGAGAGGGTTAACGAAGGCCGAATGCGCGCAGCCCCCAATGCCCTTGACCGAGGGCGCGAAACCGGCAACCAGACGGTCAAGCAGCTGGACCAGGAGGACGTGCATGACGACGGAGCTCACCCATTTCATCGGCGGGGCCCATGTGAAGGGCACATCGGGACGCTTTTCGGACGTCTTTAACCCTGCGACCGGGGAGGTCCAGGCGCGCTGCCCCTTGGCCTCTGTCGAGGAGGTCGCTTCGGCGATCGAGAACGCGAAGGCCGCACAGCCGGCCTGGGCCGCCACCAACCCGCAGAAGCGCGCCCGCGTGATGATGAAATTCGTGAGCCTCCTGCAGCGCGACATGGACAAGCTCGCCGAGGCGCTCTCCCGCGAGCATGGCAAGACGCTGCCAGATGCCCGGGGGGATGTGCAGCGGGGGCTCGAGGTGGCCGAGTTCTGCATCGGCGCGCCGCATCTTCTCAAAGGCGAATTCACCGAGGGCGCCGGACCCGGCATCGACATGTTCTCGATCCGCCAGCCGGTGGGGGTCACGGCGGGGATCACGCCGTTCAACTTTCCCGCGATGATCCCGATGTGGAAGTTCTGCCCAGCCATCGCCTGCGGGAATTCCTTCGTGCTGAAGCCGTCCGAGCGCGATCCGTCGGTGCCGTTGATGCTTGCCGAGCTGATGATCGAAGCGGGGCTGCCGGCCGGCATCCTCAATGTCGTCAATGGCGACAAGGTGGCGGTCGATGCGCTTCTCGACCATGAAGATGTGGGCGCCATCGGCTTCGTCGGATCGACCCCCATTGCGCATTACGTTTACTCCCGCGGAACTGCAGCGGGCAAGCGGGTGCAGTGCTTCGGCGGCGCGAAGAACCACATGATCGTCATGCCCGATGCGGATATCGACCAGGCGGTCGATGCGCTCGTGGGCGCAGGTTACGGTGCGGCGGGCGAGCGCTGCATGGCGGTCTCGGTGGCTGTGCCGGTGGGCGACGAGACGGCCGACCGGCTCATCTCCAAGCTGGCGCCGCGGGTGGAGAGCCTCAAGATCGGTCCTTATACGGCAGGCGAAGACGTGGATTTCGGGCCGCTGGTCACGCGCGATGCGTATAACCGGGTGAAGGGGCTCGTGGATCAGGGCGTGGCCGAGGGCGCCGAGCTCGTCGTCGACGGTCGCGACTTCCGGATGCAGGGCTATGAGCACGGCAACTTCCTCGGTGGTTGCCTGTTCGACCGGGTGACCCGCGACATGGAGATCTACAAGACCGAGATCTTCGGGCCGGTGCTGTCGACGGTGCGGGCTCAGTCCTACGAAGAGGCGCTCGGTCTCGCGATGGATCACGAATACGGTAACGGCGTTGCCATTTTCACACGAGATGGGGACACGGCGCGGAACTTCGTCAGCCGGGTGAATGTGGGGATGGTGGGGGTCAATGTGCCAATCCCCGTGCCGTTGGCCTATCACACCTTCGGCGGTTGGAAGAAATCCGTCTTTGGCGATCTCAACCAGCACGGGCCCGATGCGTTCAAATTCTACACGCGGACGAAGACGGTGACCTCGCGTTGGCCGTCGGGGGTGCGTCAGGGGGCAGATTTCTCGATCCCCACGATGGAATAGCCCGCGCTCGGGCCAGGGGAGCGCCGCGCCCGCGTCCTGGCGTGGGCTCGGGCGCGCGCTCATTGTCCTGCAAGCCAGATGGGAGTGACGCGCGCTTGAGGGCGGCGGGGTGGGTCTCCGGTCTGCGGTCAAATCGGGTTGCCAGGCCGCGGAACTGCTTGATGCGGTTAATGACGTTGCGACGCGGCGCGCGCGGCGCGTCGACGACCAGGTTGCGTTGACGACGGGCTCGGGAGCTGTTGCTGAAGGAGCCTTTACGGGTCACGCGGGGCGGATGGGGCGGCCTTCGGCGTCGACGACAGCGTGGATTTTTGGTGGTCAGGCCGCCGCGGGAATGGCCCATGCAACCATGCTTGTCGCCCCCCTTTTTGCCGCGGCCCCCCACACCTGCAGCCCGCCACCGGACGAACCGATTGTAAAGCGTGGTTCGCGGGCCGTACCGCTCGGGGACGTCGTGCGATGGGCTGCCGGGCCGGAACCGCCAGGGGATGCCATTGATCACCCGCCGGTCGTCACCACGGGCTATGCCGTGCACCCTGGTGGGCAGAAGCGGCTGGACGACGGACCATTTCTTGTCGGTGCGTTCGTGACGGCGCCTGGCAACCTCCTCCTTGTGGAGGTTCAGTCAGATCAGAACCAATTGGCGAGTCCCATTCATGAGAAATGGACCTCTGGCGCGGGATGCGCTGCCGCCCTGCCCGAAGACGCGGCGCCCGGTTAGGACGGGGGCACCGCCGATGGCGCGGCCGGCGCGGGCGGAGCATCGTCGTCTCGCGGGGCGCCGGTGGCGTCAGTCTCTTCTGCACCGGTGCTGGCGTCTGCACCCGTGCTGGCGTCTGGGCCAGCGCCCTCTGCGGCGCCTGTTCGACTGTCCGGCCGGGTGTCTTCCGGATCGGGGTCTGGCGCTGGCACGCTCGGCAGGCTGAGCGCAGGGCCACTTGGCACACCCAAGCCTGCTGCGCCCCCTAAGCCTCCTGGCGTCGATCCAAAGCCCTCGGGGGGCAGCGCCACCCCCGACGGACCAGCCGAAGGACCGGCCGCCGGGCCGCCATCGGTCGCCCCCTCGCGGGCTGCCTCCTCGGCGGCTTCGAGGGCAGCGATGGCGGCCGGGTCCGGGCGCGGGACCGGCAATGGCGCGCGCTCGGGGGCGTAGCTCTCCGGCTCGGGCGTCTGCGGCAGCGCGAGCGCCGTGCCCGCATCCGGGCTCGGTCCAAACCCTCCGCCCAGCGACAATCCGCCGGCACCGCCCGTGTCGAGTGCCAGCCCGGAGCCCATCTCCGCGGGCGCTCCAAGGCTCGGCGGCGCGAAGCCCGACGGCTCCAGCGCGCGGAGCGCCAGATCCGGCGGTGGCGCAGTCGGTGTGTTGATTTTCGCGGCGAAGATCGGCTTTTGCGGGGCGGGCCCCGCTTCGGCGGTCTCCTCGAGCACCTCGGTGGCCGACGCGAGCTCTACCTTGGCCTCTGTTGCAGCGGCTGTGGCGGTGTCGGGCGGGGGGCCGGTTTCGGCCGGCCCTTCAAGCTCCGAGGCGGGCCCGATTTCCGGAGGCGTGTTCCAGGCCTCAACGAGCTCGGCGATCTCTCGGCTCGCGCCCGTCACACGCAGCTGCTTGCGTTCCGCCTCTGCAACGACCCCCTGCCAGACCGCAGGTGCGAGAGCTACGAGCCCCGCCAGGTGAAGGCCTGCCGCGACCAGGATGAACGGGCCTAGATGCGGGGCGTGGCGCTCGCCAGCCGGGGTGGTCATCTGACCCCCACGACAAGGCCCACCTCGGCGATCCCGAGCGCGCCCAGCCGGGCGAGGATCCGCGCGAGCTCAGGCCCTGGCAGCGCCTTGTCCGCCCTGAGCTCGATCCGCTTCTGGCCGGCAGCGACTGCCGCCGAGAGCCCCTCAAGGGCGGCATCTCCCTGTGCCCCGCGCCAAGAAAGGGTCCCGTCCGCGGCGACATAAAGCGCGGTCGACCCGTCGCTCTCGATCTCGGCGGTGCTCTCAGGCAGCACCACGCGGAAGGGCGCGCGCTCGGACAAGGTCGCTGTCAGCAGAAAGAAGATCAGCAGCAAGAAGACGATGTTGATCATCGGCACGGCGCTGTCGCGCGGCAGGCGGCGGCGGGGGGTATCGAACTCCATCGGCCTTACTCCGCGATCACGACGGTGCCGAGGTCTTCCTCGGCAAGGTGATCGATGACGACGACGAGATCCTGCAAGGTGGCGTCCGGGCCGCTTTGCAGCACGATCAGGGCATCGGCCGTGGGCATGAGAGGGGTCAGCGCGGCGGCGAGATTGTCGAGGGTGATTGGCGCACCGTTGAGCGCGAGCCCCGCTTTGGCAACGGTGATGATCCGGGGGGCGCCGGCATAGACCCCGTCCGAATCGCCTGGCGGCGTGAGCGGCACCGAGCGGTCCGCGGCAAAACGTGCGGCCAGCATGAAGAAAACCAGCAGCAGGAACACCACGTCGATGAGTGGCGTCAGGCTCGGCCGGCGCGTCCTGGGGGCTGGGCCGAGATCGAGCACAGGCGCGCCCTCACTCCGCCGCCTGGCGCGCGGGCTCTGCAAGGGCCGGCTTGTTGACGATTTGGCCGGCGAGATCTTCAAGATCGAGGCGCAGCCGATCGCTGATGCTTTCGTAATAGGTCAGCGCGGCTGAGACGGGGATCGCCACGGCCATGCCGGCTGCGGTGGTCAGCAGCGCCTCCCAGATGCCGCCCGCGAGTGCCGAGGCATCCGCGTTCGCGCCGGCGGTTTCCAAGCCCTGGAAAGCGGAGATCATGCCGAGCACGGTGCCGAAGAGACCCAGAAGGGGGGCGATGGTCGCGATCAGTTCGAGACCGCGCAGCCCGGACTGCGCATCGCCGAGGATGCGTTTGGCCACCCGGGTGATTTCGGCGACGGCGGTCTCCCGAGGGACATCCGGGTCGGACGCCTGCGCCATGGCCACAGCGACCAAGCGGGCTCGGCTGCCGGTGCCGGCGGCCGCGGCGGCCTTGGCGCCTTGCACATCGCCCCTGCCCCACAGCGCGACGGCGGCCTCCGCCTCCTCGGACTTCCAGGCGCCGCTCGCCCACATCCCCCAAGCCTTCCAGAGGATAATCGCCAGGGCCACGACAGACAGCGCGATGATCGCCCAGATTGCGGGGCCGCCCTTCTCGAGCAGGTCGACCGCGAGGCTTATGCCTCCGGGCGCGGGGTCGGCGGTCACACCCGACGGTTCGCTGATCTCCGATTCCATAACGACTCGCGCCCCCGATTGCCCCTGACCCCAAGCGGAATTAGACCAGCACCGAGGGATTAGCGCCAACAGACAACTTGGCGCAACGGGAAACCGCCGGGCGCGCCCAAGTGGGACGCTTGTCCACGGCCGGGGGCGCGGATATGCTCGGCGAAGAGAGGATCTGCAGATGAACATCACCACGCCAATCGCCGCCAGCGACATTGCCGCCTTCGATTGGGCCGATCCATTCAGGCTGGAGGATCAGCTCTCGGACGAAGAGCGCATGATCCGCGACACCGCGCGGGCTTATGCGACGGAGAAGCTGAGCCCCCGCGTGCGCGACGCTTTCGCCCGCGAAGAGACCGATCCGGCGATCTTCCGGGAGATGGGCGAGCTGGGGATGCTCGGGGTGACGATCCCGGAGACCTATGGCGGGCTCGGCGCCGGATATGTTGCCTATGGGCTGATCGCCCGGGAGATCGAGCGGGTCGATTCGGGGTACCGCTCGATGATGTCGGTGCAGAGTTCACTTGTGATGCACCCGATCCACGCCTACGGCACCGACGCCCAGCGCGAGCGCTATCTGCCCGGGCTCGCGCGCGGCGAGCTGATCGGTTGCTTCGGCCTCACAGAGCCTGATGCAGGATCCGACCCGGCGGGCATGAAGACCCGGGCGCAAGCTCTGCCGGGCGGGGGCTACCGGCTGACCGGCTCCAAGACGTGGATCTCCAACAGCCCTTTCGCCGATGTCTTTGTCGTCTGGGCCAAGTCGGACGCCCATGAGGGCAAGATCAAGGGCTTCGTGCTCGAGAAGGGAATGGCGGGGCTCTCGGCGCCGAAGATCGAGAACAAGCTCTCCTTGCGCGCGAGCGTCACCGGCGAAATCGTGATGGACGGGGTCGAGCTCGGCGAGGATGCGCTGCTGCCGGGGGTCTCCGGTCTCAAAGGGCCGTTCGGCTGCCTCAACCGTGCGCGCTACGGGATCGCTTGGGGCAGCATGGGGGCGGCGGAAGCTTGTTGGCATACGGGCCGGCAATATGCGTTGGAGCGCAAGCAGTTCGGCCGGCCGTTGGCGCAGACCCAGCTGGTGCAGAGAAAGCTGGCCGATATGCAAACCGAGATCGCCTTGGGGTTGCAGGGCGCGCTCCGGGTCGGCCGTTTGATGGAGGCGGATCGGCTCATGCCAGAGGCGGTCTCGATCGTCAAACGCAACAACTGCGGCAAGGCGCTCGACATCGCTCGGATGGCCCGAGACATGCTTGGCGGTAACGGGATTTCGGGGGATTTCCCCGTGATGCGCCACATGATCAACCTCGAGACCGTCAATACCTATGAGGGCACGCATGACATCCATGCGTTGATCCTCGGCCGCGCGCAGACCGGGCTGCAGGCGTTTTTCTGAGGCAACCGGCGGTTGGGGGCGTCGAGCCCCCGCCCGCCGCGGCGGCAGGCCCCCCCCCGCCCCCCCAAATTAGACGGGGTTTATAAAATACCACCAACCAACTGACCCGCCCCCAAACCCCCCCCCAATTAAAAACCGCCCCCACCCAACACCCTATAAAAAACAACCAAGGC
>JBHJGY010000012.1:0-9385 GCA_050331335.1 Pikeienuella sp. | reverse complement strand
TTTCCACCGTTTGGACTGTAGCAGTATTTGCAAAGGTTTCGTCTAAAAAGCTCCCGCCTTGAAATCTTGCCACTGAGATAAACAATTTGTCGTTGCTCGTATTATTTGAACCGAATATATTGTAAACGAGTTCAGATGTGGAGAGAGATGCTCGCACATTCAAATCGTTCGCAATGCGGTTGACGCCGATCGTGGGGTCGGTCGCCAACAAATCCAGATCGAACTCGAACTGGATGTCGGTCTCGAGTTCTCGAGGCACCCCGCCGAGCGATTGAGCGGCCCCGCCGAGGATTGCCGAATCCTCAAAGACCAGCGTCGTGCCGTCGAAGACCCGGAAGGTGAGATCGGTCAGGTCGCCCGCATCGACCACGCCCGAGGTGAGCGCCGTCGACCACTCGATCTCGATCCGATCCGCCTCTGAGGCGCCGCTCGGGTCGGGCACGAAGTCGATGGTGCTCGTGAAGCTCGCGGCCACCGCGGGCGTGGCGGCAAGGCTGATCAGAATAGCCAGGATCGGTAATTTCATAATGCGCTCCTTGGGTATGTGCGATGGATATGTGCGACTGCGGTGCAAGCGGGCGCGTCGGATGTCTCCATGCGCACAACCATAGTGCCGCGCAACTGCCGGCAGGACAGGATCATCATCCATCCGGTATCTTGCCGGAGGGATCATCGGCTGGCTCGCCAGAGCGGCGCGGGCGCTCCCCTTCTCCGGCGGGCGACCCCGGCAGGGCGTGCGCGGTCCCCGACCGTGGCGGTGCGCCGGCACAGGGCGCCGGGCTGGATCGTGCCGCAGAGATGTGCTATCCCTCGTGGTATGGACGGCTCGCCCCCCCACATATCGCCCCGCCCCATACGGCGCCTGCCGGAGGCCATCGCCAACCGGATCGCTGCCGGTGAGGTGATCGAGCGCCCGGCCTCGGCGGTCAAAGAGCTGGTGGAGAATGCGCTCGATGCCGGCGCGCGCCGCATCGAGATCGAGATCGCCGGTGGTGGCGCCAGCCTCATCCGCGTCTGCGACGACGGCCACGGGATCGCCGCGGACGAGCTCGGCCTGGCGCTGGAGCGCCACGCAACCTCCAAGATCGACGCGAACAGCCTTTTCGCGATCACCTCCTTTGGTTTTCGTGGCGAGGCGCTCCCTTCGATCGCCTCGGTGGCGCGGATCGGTCTGGTCTCGTCGACGGGCGGGCAGGCTTGGGAGATCCGGGCCGAGGCCGGGCGCTTGTCGCCCCCCCGTCCGGCGGCTCGTCCGCGCGGCACCACCGTCGAGATCCGCGATCTCTTCTTCGCGACGCCGGCGCGGCTGAAGTTTCTCAAGACGACACGGGCCGAAACCCAGGCGGTTTCCGAGACGGTCAAGCGCCTCGCCATGGCGGCCCCTGGGGTCGGCTTCCGGTTGAGCGAGGTGAGCGATGCGCCGCGGGTGCTCTTTCGTGTGGCGCCCGAGACGGGGGATGCGGCAGCGGGACGCCTGGCACGGGCGGATCGGGTGATCGGCCAGGGCTTCCGCGAAGCCTGCGTCGAGGTGGCGGCGGCGCGCGATGATCTGAGCCTCACAGGCCATGCCGGTCTGCCAACGGCGGCTCGGGGGACTGCGGCGGCTCAGCACCTGTTCGTCAACGGCAGGCCGGTGCGCGACAAGCTGCTGTCGGGGGCCTTGCGGGCGGCCTATGCGGATCTTCTACCCCGAGACCGGCACCCGGCCGCGGTGCTGTTTCTCGACTGCCCGGTGGAGGCGGTGGACGTGAACGTGCATCCGGCGAAGTCCGAAGTTCGGTTTCGTGCGCCCGGGGCCGTGCGCGGGCTGCTGGTTGCGGCGCTCAGCCATGCGCTCGCCGGGGCCGGCCACCGGGCAGATCCGATCCGCAGTCGGGCAGCGCTCGGAGCCTTCACGCCGAGCACGGCAAAGCCAAACTGGGGCGGGCGGCGGCATGGGTCCGGCGCAGCGGAAGCCGCCCGGGCAGGGCTTCTCGCGCAGGCGCCGCTTCCAAGCACCGGAATGGCCGAGGCGGCGGCGCCCTTCCAGGCACAGCAGGACGCGTGCGGCGGACCCGGCGAGGCTGCTCAGACAGCAATTATGTCCGATCCCGCTGGGTTGACCCAACCGGTGAACCTGGCCGAGCCGACCAGCGCGCCGCAGCGGCCGGTGCCGCCGCTCGGCCATGCCAGGGCACAGCTCCACGGCACCTACATCCTCGCCGAAACCGCTGACGGGCTGGTTCTCGTTGATGCCCATGCCGCCCATGAACGCTTGGTTTATGAGCGGCTCAAGGCGGTCCGAGACGGCGCACCCCTGCAGAGCCAGGCGCTTCTGATCCCAGCGGTCGTGGAACTCGGGGCCGAGGGGGCCGAACGCGTTCGCGCGGCAGCACCGGACCTCGCCCGCTTCGGCCTGGAGATCGAGCCCTTTGGCGCCGGCAGCGTCTGTGTCCGCGCGATGCCGGCGCTCCTAGGCCAGGCCGCCCCCGAGCCGCTGCTCCGCGACCTCGCCGACGAACTGGCAGAGAGCGGCACAACTGGGGGACTTGCGGCCCGGCTCGATCGGGTGCTGGCCACGATCGCCTGCCACGGCTCGGTTCGGGCAGGGCGGCGGCTGACTGTGGCTGAGATGGATGCGCTGCTGCGGGCGATGGAGGCGGAGCCGAAATCGGCGAGCTGTAACCATGGCAGGCCCACCTCCGTGCATCTGCCGCTCGCCGAGATCGCGCGGCTGTTCGAGCGCAAGTGAGCGCGGCGATGGCCGACGCGCTGCCACTCCTCGCGGCGGCGCTGCTTGGAGCGCTGTGCGCTGCGGGGCTGGTTATCGCAGGCCGGGGCGGGCGCTCTGTCCGGTCTCGGCTGAAGGCGCTCGATCTCGGACAGGAGCGCCTGGCCGGTGCGCTCTCCCAGGTGGCGCAGGCGCAGATGGCGGCACAGGCGCGGACGGCCGAGGCGTTGGGGGCGCGCCTTGCGGCAAACGAGGCGCGGCTGGCCGAGAGCCTTGCCGAGAGCGCGGCACGGACCGCCCACAGCCTCGGTCGGCTGGGGGCTCGGCTCGATGCGGTCGATCTGGCCCAGGCCCGGATGGAACGGGTCTCGTCGGATATCCGCGGGCTGTCGGCCTTGCTCGACAACAAGCAGGCCCGTGGCCAGCTCGGCGAAGTCCAACTGATGGAGATCCTTGCCCGAGCCCTGCCGCCCGACGCCTACACCGCTCAGGCCACGCTCTCCAATGGCCGCCGTGTCGATGTGCTCATCCATGGCGGCCCCGGCGGCGCGATCCCGATCGATGCGAAGTTCCCGCTCGAGCCCTATCGCGCGCTCCTCTCTGCCGAGGGAGACCGCGCGCGCCGCGCCGCCCGGTCGGCCTTCAAGGCCGCGCTGGTGGGGCACATCAAGGCGATCGCCGAGCGCTATGTCCTGCCGGGCGAGACCGCGGAGAGCGCGCTGATGTTCGTCCCCTCAGAGGCGGTCTATGCGGAGGCCCATGCCCGTTTTGCGGAGGTGGTGCGCACCGGCTTCGAGCATAGGGTCTGGATCGTCTCGCCCACCACCCTGATGGCGCTGCTGACCACGCTCTCGGGCGTGTTGCGCGAGGCCCGGATGACCCAGGAAGCGGCGCGGATCCGGCGGGAGCTCTCGGCGCTCGCGCGGGATGTAACGCTGATCGGCGCGCGGGCAGAGGGTCTTTCGCGCCATTTGCGCCTCGCCGGGGCCGACCTCGACGCGCTCAATCGTGCGGCGGAGCGGGCAGGGCGGCGGGCGCGGCGGATCGAGGCGGTTGAGTTCGTCGAGACCCCCCGCGCCGCAGAGTGAGGGTCAGACCCGCCGCACGCACCCGAGCACCATGAGCCCGCCCAGCAGCAACAGCGCCGGCGCGGGCAGCGGAACACCGCTCGTCGTCCCGGCACCGACGACCGGAAAGCCTCGCTTAGTGATAACCGCAGGGGACCGACCGGTGTAATGCTCAAAGGGCAAACTCCACGCGCCAAGTCACCGACAGGTCAGGCGCGACGCGAGACCGGAAGTTGACGCTGCTGCGGATTTTGGGGTTCGCAAACGGCGAGGGGTTCAGATCGGCATCCCGGCTGCTTCCATCGTGATGATGGGACCTTAGGTAAAGGTTCGCAGCGTCTCGAAGCTGAGCCTGTCCGATCCTTCGACGATGGAGACCGACCCAACCTCGGTGTTGTTGACCTCTGGGACCCGGCGGTTTGGCCACCAGTGTCGACCGTCGCGATGAGGACAGAGGTCTGCCCGACTATCTTGCGGCCCTCGAAGGCCGCCATATCGAACGCAAAGCTAAAGGGAACCGCGGCCGCCGGGCCGGTCGCCAGAAGGGCCGGGGCAAGAGCGGGCAAGGCAAAAGCTCGGTGCGTGCCCAGGCTAGCAGGTATCGCCCGAGACCGGCGAAAGCATCGACCGCAAGACGTCACGCTCAGCCGAAGGTCTCCGCGCCCGCGACCGGGGCAAAGCCCTCGAAATCCGGTGGGCCGAGATAGAGGTCTTTATTGTCGCCCGCCTGGGCATGCGCGGCGCGGAAAGCCTCCGACTTGGTCCAGTCGCGAAACGCCGCCTCCGAGGCCCAAACCGAGAGCGAGGCGTAGAGGGTGTGATCCGCGTTTGCCGGACCCTTCAGCAAGCGGAACTCCTTGAAGCCCGGCACGCCCTCGAGATGGCTCTCCCGCCCGGTCCAGACCGCCTCGAATTCGGCCTCACGCCCCTTGGCCACCTTAAACCGGTTCATCGCGATGAACATGTCAGCCTCGTCTCAGTTGTTTCACTTGGCGCAGATCCCCAACCCGCACCTCCGTTCTTGGCACAAATCGACAGAGCCTCGCCAGGGCCCATGCGAAATGCGGCCAGAGTTGGGCATCGCAAAGGTCAAATGGGGCGGCCAGCGGGGTCGCCGAGCCAAGACAAGGGAAGAGAGACCATGATGAACCTCGAAAGCCTCCAGGCCCCCGTCCTCGTCGCCGTCCTGGCCTCGGCCGGCATGAGCTTTCTGAACTTCGACGCGCTGTCCGGCCCTGAACTTGCGGCCTCGGCCGCAGCGCCAGCGGCGGCACGCGCGCCGATGAAGGTTGCTGCTGAGGCGCCCCAGCCGCGCGTCACACAGGCTGCCGCGGAGATTGCCCGCTTCGAGCCCGCGGTGCTGCGGGTGACGCCGGCTGCCTTCGAGCCGGGTTTCGCGTCTGCCTGGGCGCCGAGCCTTCAACCGGTCGCTGCCCAGACCCGCGGTGTGGCCGCTTGCCTGGGCTGCACCAGCCACTGAGCCGGGCGGTTCCGAAAAAAGCCTCGCGGGGCACGACTATAATTGCTTAGTGAAGTCATCTCGGGATAGATCCTTGCGCGTTGCTGCAGCTCGGCTAGAGTGCGGTGCAGCAAGTCCCGAGGAGACCCGCGATGACCGAGACCACCCGCGACCGCCCCTGGCTCTTCCGCACCTATGCGGGACACTCCACCGCGGCGAAGTCGAACGCCCTCTACCGCGCCAATCTCGCGAAGGGGCAAACCGGGCTCTCGATCGCCTTCGATCTGCCGACCCAAACTGGCTATGACAGCGACCATGTGCTGGCGAAGGGCGAGGTCGGCAAAGTCGGGGTGCCGATCGCGCATCTCGGCGACATGCGCACGCTTTTCGACCAGATCCCGCTCGAGCAGATGAACACCTCGATGACGATCAACGCGACGGCTGCCTGGCTGCTCGCGCTCTACATCGCGGTGGCCGAGGAGCAGGGCGCCGATATCGCCAAGCTTCAGGGCACGGTGCAGAATGACATCATCAAGGAGTATCTGTCGCGCGGGACCTATATCTTCCCGCCGGAGCCGAGCCTGCGCCTCATCGGGGATGTCGCGACCTATTGCTATTCCGAGGTGCCCAAGTGGAACCCGATGAATGTCTGCTCCTACCACCTGCAGGAGGCGGGCGCGACGCCCGAGCAGGAGCTGGCCTTCGCGCTCGCGACCGCCACCGCCGTGCTCGACGAGGTGCGGCCCCGGGTTTGCGCAGAGGAGTTCCCCAAGCTGGTGGGGCGGATCTCGTTTTTCGTGAACGCTGGTATCCGCTTTGTCACCGAGATGTGTAAGATGCGGGCGTTTGTGGAGCTCTGGGACGAGATTTGTGCTGAGCGCTACGGGGTGGCGGACGCCAAGCTCAGACGGTTCCGCTAGGGGGTGGAGGTCAACTCGCTGGGGCTCACGGAGCAGCAGCCGGAGAACAACGTCTACCGCATCCTCATCGAGATGCTGGCGGTGACGCTCTCGAAGAAGGCGCGGGCGCGAGCGGTGCAGCTGCCGGCCTGGAACGAGGCGTTGGGCTTGCCCCGGCCCTGGGACCAGCAGTGGAGCTTGCGGATGCAGCAGGTCTTGGCGCTGGAGACCGATCTTCTGGAATATGGCGACCTGTTCGACGGTAACCCGGTGGTTGATGCCAAGGTGGCCGAGTTGATCGCGGGGGCCAAGGCGGAGCTTGCGCGCATCGACGGCATGGGCGGTTGCGTGGCGGCGATCGACCACATGAAAGCGGCGCTGGTGGAGAGCAATGCGGCCAGGCTCAAAGGGATCGAGACCGGCCAGACCGTGGTGGTTGGGGTTAACCGCTACACGACGACGGAGCCGAGCCCGCTGACCACCGGGGATGACGGGATCCTCGTGGTCGATCCGGAGGTGGAAGCGGACCAGATCGCGCGCTTGGCAGCTTGGCGAGGGGCGCGCGACGAGGGGGGCGTCGAGGCCGCCCTCGCCGCGCTCGCGCGTGCCGCGCGAGAGGGCCTCAACATCATGCCGCCCTCTATTGCGGCGGCCAAGGTGGGGGTGACGACGGGCGAATGGGGGGCGGTGATGCGGTCGGCTTTCGGCGAGTACCGCGCGCCCACCGGCGTTGCTCAGGCGATCACGGCACCCGCCGAGGGGCTTGATGCCGTGCGCTCGGAGGTCGAGGCGGTGTCGCGTCGGCTCGGCCGGCGGATCAAGTTCCTCGTCGGCAAGCCGGGGCTCGACGGGCATTCAAACGGCGCCGAGCAGATCGCCGTACGGGCGCGAGACTGCGGCATGGAGGTGGTCTATGAGGGTATTCGGCTCACCCCTGCACAAATCGTGAATGCAGCGCTCGAGGAGGGCGTGCATGTGGTCGGGCTCTCGATCCTCTCCGGCTCGCACATGCCGCTGCTTGAAGAGATCATGGAGCGGATGCGGGCTGTGGGGCTTGCGGATGTGCCAGTGGTCGCGGGCGGGATCATCCCCGACGAAGACGCGGTGCGGCTCAAGGCGCTGGGGATCGCTGCGGTCTACACGCCGAAGGATTTCGAGCTCAACCGGATCATGGCGGACATCGTTTCACTGGTTGCCGAGCCTGCGGTCGCGGCTCAGTGAGCCCGTGGTGCGCCGGGTGCGCCTTTCCGGGCGAAGGCCGGTTGACACAGGCAGGGGCTCACGGCTGCACGCGACTTGGCCTTGCATCCTTAGGCGCTTCGTCGGCCACCGACAGCGGGATCGAGATCCAGGGGCGCGCGACGCGCGGCGGCGGCGCTCCTGCTCGGCAACCTCCCGCTTGATTGGGCTGTCGCGCGCGCGTTGCCGCTTGTTGGCGGATGCCAAAGCCGTCAGCATACCTCCTCATTTCAGGGGGGCGAGATCCGACCGGGTGCGGGGCTCTCGCATGCGCGGCACCCGATCCGACTGCGTGTGCGGTTCGCGGCAGGTCAGCACGGCGCCTTCGTTGCGATCGGCCCTCGGAGGGCTCTGGGCAACCGCTGGCCACTGGCCCTACTATGGCCGCGCGACAAGGAGGGCTGGACGATGCGATGGATCTTCGGTGCGGCGGTTGGGTTCGTGGGCTTTGCGGGGCTGGCAGCGGCGCAGGAGGGGCTGGTCGATGTCACGGGCACCTGGGGCTGTTCGATCTCGGACTTCGCCCCCGGTGAGGCGCCGGAGCCGCAACTTTTCAACATGGCGCTTGCGCGGGACGGTGGCTGGGCGCTGTCGGGGCGCATGGCCGATGGCGAGATCTATCGCGGTGCCGGAACCTGGCGCTATGGTCGGGCTGGGCTGCAAGGTGTGACCATCGTCTTCGAGGGGACGACGCAGCCGCCAGGCCGGGTTGCTCAGCGCTTCAGCGCCGAGGCCGATGTGGTGGATGAGACCGAGATCTCCCGGCGCAGCCAGCAATATGGCCGCACACGGATCTTCGAATGCCTGCGCCGCGGCACTGACCCTACCAACTGGTAGGCAGCCAGTCGCCGGCTGACCCGTTGCCGCAGCGACCGTTCTTGCTTCGGCAAAGCTGATTTCTCGGCCTCGGGCGCGACGCCGGCGGCTTGCGGCCCCATCTGGACCCCATGTGAGGCAGACCTGCAAAGGAGGACCCGATGGGACAGCTGATCGACGGCACCTGGCACGACACCTGGTATGACACCGCGCGCACGGGCGGCAAATTCATCCGCGACACGGCGAGGTTTCGCAATTGGGTGACCGCGGATGGCAGCCCCGGGCCTTCGGGGACGGGCGGTTTCGAAGCCCAGAGCGGGCGCTACCATCTCTACGTCAGCCTGGCCTGCCCTTGGGCGCACCGCACGCTGATCTTCCGCAAACTAAAGGGGCTCGAGCCGCATATCTCGGTGGATGTGGTGCACCCGCTCATGCAGGGCGATGGCTGGACCTTCGAGACCGATTTCGCAGGCAGCACCGGCGACCGGGTGCTCGGCAAGAGCTTCCTTCACCAAGTGTATACACAGGCCGAGCCGTCCGCCACGGGCCGGGTTACGGTCCCGCTGCTTTGGGACAAGGCGCAGGGGACCATCGTCTCCAACGAGTCCGCCGAGATCATCCGGATGTTCAACTCCGCCTTCGATGCGCTGACCGGCAACCGGGACGACTATTACCCGGAGGCGCTTCGCACCGAGATCGACGCGGTCAACGAGCGCGTCTACCACACGGTGAACAACGGCGTGTACAAGGCGGGGTTTGCCACGAGCCAGCCGGCTTATGAGGAGGCGGTCACCGCGCTCTTCGACAGCCTCGATTGGCTGGAGGCGCGGCTGTCGACCCAGCGCTACCTCGCAGGCGATCGGATCACAGAGGCGGACTGGCGGCTCTTCACCACCTTGGTCCGGTTCGACCCGGTCTATGTCGGCCACTTCAAGTGTAACATCCGCCGGATCGCCGACTATCCCGCGCTTTCAGGCTACCTGCGCGACCTCTATCAATGGCCTGGCGTGGCTGAAACCACGGATATCGCGCAGATCAAGTTTCACTATTATGCGAGCCATGGGACGATAAATCCGACGGGGGTGGTGCCTGTCGGGCCGGCGCGCCACCACCCGGCGCCCCCCCGCCGGGGGCACCACGCGCAGGCGGCTTGGCCGACATTGGTCCGGCCCGCGCGGCCGGGGCCCCCGCCCCC
>JBHJGY010000011.1:0-52261 GCA_050331335.1 Pikeienuella sp. | reverse complement strand
ACCGCCGGCAGCGGAAATCAGGGCGAGGTTGGCAGAATTGGAGACCGAGACCTGCGCCGGAGGCGTGGGTGGGTGGGCGGGACGCCGACGGGGCAGGTCTCGGCCGGGGCAGGTCTCGGCGCCGGCCCGGGCTTTGGCGTTTTCAAAAGAGCGCGGCGCTGTCCTGCGGCGCCTGTCCTCGATCGGTGAGCCCGTAGTCGCGGAGTACACCGGCAACCCGAAGTCGGTAACCTGCGAAAAGGCCCGAGCGGCCCAAGCGTTGCATCTCACGATGGACTTCATGGTTACGCCAGGCCGCGACCGCCGCTTCGTCGCGCCAAAATGAGATCGACAACAGTTTGCCAGGGTTGGAGAGGCTTTCGAAGCGTTCGACGGAGACGAACCCGTCCATTTCCTCGAGCATCGGCTTTAGGGTCGCGGCATGGTCGAGATAGGCGTCCTGTTTGCCGTGCGCTGGCTCTACTTCGAAGATGATCGCGATCACGGTCGGCTCCCTTGCTTGACAACTGACAGGTCTTCGGCGAGTAGACCCCCTCTGCGGTGTGCGACGCCGCCCGTCTCCCGTGCTTTCGCGCTGAAAGCTGTCGTCCCGCAAGGGCAGAGGAGGGAGCGGTCACATTCACGCGATGGAGCTTATGCCATGACGAAGCGGACTTCCGCGAAATACAAAATCGACCGCCGGATGGCTGAGAACATCTGGGTCCGGCCAAAATCGCAAGTGAACCCGCGCGAATACGGGCCGGGCCAGCACGGCCAACGGCGCAAGGGCAAGATGTCGGACTTCGGTCTGCAGCTGCGCATGAAGCAAAAGCTCAAAGGTTATTATGGCGATCTGACCGAGAAGCAATTCCGCCGGATTTATGCCGAGGCGGAGCGGCGCAGGGGCGACACCGGCGAGCTTCTCGTGGGTCTTCTGGAGCAGCGGCTCGATGCGGTGGTCTACCGAGCGAAACTCGTGCCGACCATCTTCGCCGCGCGCCAGTTCGTCAATCACGGCCATGTCAAGGTGAACGGTCGGCGTTGCAACATCCCTTCGGCTCGGATCGTGCCCGGTGACGAGATCACCGTGGGCGAGAAGGGCAAGGCTATGGCACTGGTCATCGAGGCGGTGCAGTCTGCCGAGCGCGAGGTGCCGGACTATCTTGAAGTCGACCCCAACAAGCTGGTGGTACGCTTCGTCCGGGTCCCGGCGCTGGCGGAGATCCCCTATGCCGCGATGATGGAGCCGAACCTCGTCGTCGAATACTACGCGCAGAACTGATCGCGACAGACCTACGGCCCCGCCAGCATCGGCGGGGCCTGCGCGCAGAGAATGGGCGCTCAGAGAATGGGCGCGCTTAGACTGGGTGGGCGGAGACCGGGCCTGGGGAGATCAGGCTTCGGTTTGCGCCTCGGCGAACAAGACGAAGCGCAGCGGCCCGTCTTCTTGCGCATCGAACGGCCAGCAGGTGGTGAGGGCCAGCGTGCTCGGGCCTGACCGGCGTGCCGGAAGCCGCCACGCCCGGGCGTCGACCACCAGCGCATGGCTCACCTTATAGCGTTGGTCTTGCCCGTCTGCCATCGAGAGCACGAGTTCGTCGCCCGGCCGCAGATCGGCGAGGAAGGCGAGATGGCTGTCCCTATGGCCCGCGATGGCCGCGAGCCCGGGCGCGCCGAGCTCCGCGGTCCCGCGGACATGTCCAGGGCCCCAGGCCATCGCTTCGCCGGAGGCCATGTCGAGCACCACCGCCTCCGCGCCGATCCTTGGCGCGGCGATCCGGGCGACGGGGCGGATATCCGCCCAGGACCAAGGCTTAGCCGGGGTGCCGGAGGTCAGGGTTTCGCTCCAGGCGGCGTCGAGCAACCACTGTCCAATGGCGGCCTTGATGGGCCCGGCGCTGCCCTTTGCCGTCTCCATGCAACCAAAGACGAGGAGGGCGACCGCGAGCCCGGTGCCGATCCGCTTCGCCGGGATCATGCGAGGTCCCCCGTCTTGCTGGTGCGAAGCCGGGTCAGAAGCGTCGGCATCGTCAGCAGCGCGAACCCAACAAGCAGTGCGATCAGGCCGAGCGCCATCGAGCTGCGCCAGTTGAGCGCCCCTTTCGGAAGGGCGGCGCCCCGGGTCTGCGGGAGGTCGGCCAGGGTCTCGCGTGAGGCGATCCGCTGCAAGACACCGGCATCGAGCCCGGCGCGGTCCAGTTCCGGGTTTGGCTGTGGTGTGGTTTCGAAGAGGAACTTCTCGGGGTCCCAGCCTTCCGGAAGGTTCAGCGGGACCTCGGCGGTGACGATTTGCGCGTCCCGCGGCCGGCTCGGCGTCACATCCACCGCAACGAGGGAGGTCAGCCGCGAGACGAGGCCGTAGTCGAGCGCCGTCCCTAAGATCTCGCCGTCGATCCGGACCATGGCCTCACTCAAGACCGCAGGGCTCAGCCGCAGCGCTTCCAGACCAGCGATCCGGCGGCGGGCAAAGAGCTTGGCGACGCCCTCGCGTTCGGCTGCAGCATCGAGCGACAAGCGGACCTCCCAGGTCTGATCACCCCGGTGCCCGGAGAGAACCGCCTGGCCCGCGAGCGCCGCGCCCTCGGCGCCTTTCAACGCAACGACGACAGGCTCGCCGGCATAGAGGTCCGGCAACGGCGACGGGTGCATCTCCGCCGCGACGCCTTCGGGCAGTGTGAGCGTCAAGTCCGTCATCGCGGGGGTCTCGATCTTGGCGAAAAGCTCGGTCATGCGTGCCGAGACTTCCGAGAGGTCAGAGATCGTGACCTGCGCGCCCCGGCCCTTCTCGGCGGCGGCCGACATGAAGAAGCTGTTGGGGGCCGAGCCGATGCCAACGGTGAAGAGACGCGTTTCGCCAAGCTCCCGGTCGATGAGGGCCAGCATCTCCGCTTCGTTGCCCACGGCACCGTCTGTGAGGAAGATCACCTGGCGCAGGCGCCCCTCGGTAGCCCCGCCGGACAGCGCGTATTCGAGGGCTGGGAGCATCTCCGTGCCGCCATCCGCCTCGAGATCGCGCACGGCAGCGACCGCCTCGCGGATGTTCTGCGGGGTCGCGGGCACGGGCGCCTCATGGAAAACGGCGAACTGGTCGTTGAAGATGACGATGTTGAAGCGGTCTTCGGGGCGCAGCCGCTCGATTGCCATTTCGAGACCTTCGCGCGCCTGTTCGATCGATTCGCCCGACATGGAGCCGGAGACGTCCTGGACAAAGATCACCTCGCGGGGGCGTACGGGCGCGGCCTCGCCCAACTCGGGCGCCGACAGCATCAGCATCAGATGCTCGGCGTCGCCCACGGTCTCCTTAAAGAGCGCCGCTTGGGGCTCGCTGCCGGCGCCGCGCCAGCGCAGGATGAAGTCCTGATCGGCAGGGGCTGGGCCGACGAGGGTGACCCGGGCCTGCCCCGGGGCCGCTTCTTCGACGCGGATGGCATGAGACGGGCTCTCGAGACCGGCGATATCGAAACCGGTGGCCAGGTCGACGGTGATCTCGACGGGATTGCGCATCGCCCCCGTGGGCTCGGTGCGCGGATCGGCGACGGGGGGCGTGATGCGGTCGCGGTCCGCCACCGGGTCGGAGATCCCCCAGCCGTTCTCGAGGAATTCGACGACCTGGACCACCGGCGAGGGCGCATAGCGCGGGGCCACGACGAGGGGCATGCGGATCTCCCAGCGGCTGTCCGTGGGGCTGAGCGCCTGTTGGAAGCCGATCTGGGTAATCACGCTTTCGCGCGGGCCGATATTGGCGACCGAGTTGGTGAAGAGGTTCGGCCGCTCCTGTTCGACGAGGGCGGCTTTCTTGCCCTCGCGCTTGGCCTCCTCGTAGATCTCCTTGGCCTCTTGGCGCTCCTTGATCTCACCCTCGATGAAGCGGTCGCCGATGCGCATCCGCAACCGGTCGACGGCGCTGTCCTCGGGTAGCGGGAAGGCGTAGACGCCCTCGACCCAGTTCTCGGTTGGGTTGGTGAAGCGCTGGGTGACGGTGGCGCGGGCGACGGTGCCGGTGACCGCGATGGCGATGTCGGTCGAGACGAGCGGGGCGGCGACATACCATCCCGGTGCGTCGGTCCGCAGCATCAGCCGGCCGGAGCGGACATCCTCGAGGCGCATAAAGCCCGGCCCGCTCGGGGCCTGTGCTGTGGGGCTGCCGGGAGTGGCGGCGGTTTGTGCGGAGGCCGGCAAGGCCGCCCCGCCCGCTGCGAGCCCGGCGCTGAGCCAGGTTGCGGCAAGGAGAGTCAGAATATTACGCATTGAAGTCTCCCTGAGGAGGTTTCGGGAAGCTGATCACACAATACGCAGAATTGGCGTGGAATCCGGTGTCCGAAGGGCGGAGCTCGGGCGGTTTTCTGACAACTTGCACCATTTGTGGCAAATCTGCCGAAAAGGCGGTGCCAATTGGCAACAAACCGACGTCAGGCGCCGGCACGCACCGGCGACGTCTCCCCGCCCTTGTCGAGCAGCGCGTCGGTCACCGCGCCGCCGACCCACATCGCCGTCAGCGCGATCCACGCGGTTAGCGCCATCGCCGAGCCGCCCGAGACGCCCGCCCCGATCGAGCAGCCACCCGCCAGCATGGCTCCGAAGCCCATTGCGGCGGCTCCGATCAAATAGCGATGCATAGACTGGGCGCCGGACCAACCCTGCCAAGCGAGCTCGCGGCCATGCAGTGCGGCGAGGAAGGCACCCAAGAACACCCCAGGGACCAGACCGATATCGAAGTCGAACCCGTGATCGGGGGTCAGGACGAACATAAGCGTGTCGGCAGAGGGACCAGAGAAGGTCAGGCTCTCGACGGGTGTCGGGTCGAAGGTCATTAGGCTGAGCTCATAGGTGATCCACCAGCCCGCTGCCGCCGCAAATCCGACGCCGGAGCCGAAGATCAGCAGCCTTGGCGAGACCCGGTTTCGCACGGCGAGCAGCAGCGCGAGCGCGGCGAAGGCGAGGCCCAGCGTGATCCCGCCCCAGGCGGGCACCCCGGCGAGCACGAGCAGATCGGGGTTGGGACCGTCCGTCACCACCTCCCCCGCGATCGCGGCGCGGGGTTGGGCGAACAAGCCGTGGAGCGAGACCTGGGCCATCACCGCGAAGACGAGTCCAGAGAGGATGGCGCGCAGATTGCCGGTGGCGGCGAGGACCAAGAGCCGTCCCGGGCAGCCGCGCGCGAGAACCATGCCAGCGCCGAAGATCAGCCCGCCGAGAATTGCGCCCGAAATTGAGCCCGGCTGCCCCAACCAACGGCTCTCCGAGATATCCAGCAGCTCGGCCGCAATCAGGGTCTGGGTCCAGAGCAGGGCGGTGGAGAAGCACAGCAGCCAGACAGCCATCCGGGGTCCGAGCTGACCGCGGGAGAACTCGACGACGCTTGCGCGAAGACAAAAGCCGGATTTCTGCGCAGATACCCCGAACAGGATCCCCACCAGCAGCCCCGCGAGTGCGACGGTTTCGCCTTCGCCCAGCCCCTCGAGCAGAGGCTCGATCCAACCGCTCAAATCCATTCGCGCGTCCTCCTGAGATCCCGATTTCGGGAGAGATTGCCGCAGGGTGAGCCGATCCTCCTTGATCTGGGTCATTCGCCCCGATCCACCCCGATCCGGCTCGGGCCGGATGGCGAGGCTGGCGCAAGTCTCTGTCCGGGGATATGACACGAGGCGAAAGGACGTCCGCATGACCCAATTCCCGATCTCCGAGGCGGCACGACTTCCGCTGTGGCGGCGTCCTGAGGCGCTCCTCGTCGTGATGGCGGTCGCCTCGCCGCTGGCCTTCGCGACTTGGATGGCGCTCCTCAACAATTTCGTGGTCGAGGCCGCCGCGTTTGACGGGCTCGATATCGGCGTCCTGCATGTGGTGCGCGAGATCCCCGGGTTTCTCGCTTTCCTGGTGATCTACCTGCTCTTCTTGCTTCACGAGCAGCGACTTGCCCTGCTGTCGCTCGTGATCTTGGGTCTTGGGACCGCCGTGGTCGCCGATTTCCCGAGCTATTGGGGTCTGCTGGCGACGACCGTGGTCTCCTCGATCGGCTTCCATTACTACGAGACCGTGAATCAGTCGCTCCAGCTGCAATGGCTGGCCAAGGACCGTGCCGCGAAGACCATCGGCTGGATCGTTTCGGCAGGGTCGGCGGGCTCGCTGCTGGCCTTCGGGACGATCATCCTCGGAGCCTGGGCCTTCGATTGGGGCTACGAGACGCTCTACTGGGTGGGCGGCGGGGCCTGTGCCGTGCTGGCGCTGGTCGCATGGGCCTGGTTCCCGATCTTCCGTGCGCCCGTGGCCCAGCACCGAAAGATGGTGCTGCGACCGCGCTATTGGCTCTATTATATGCTGGTGTTTATCGGCGGTGCGCGGCGGCAGATCTTCGTTGTCTTCGCGCCCTTCATGATGGTGCAGCATTTCGGCATGGCGGTGCATGAGGTGACCGCGCTGATGCTTGCCAACTACGTGGCGACCATTTTCTTCGCCCCCCTCGCGGGGCGCATGATCCACCGCTTCGGCGAACGCGCGGCGCTTATCGTCGAATATGTCGGGCTCTTCGCGGTTTTCGCGCTCTATGCGGGGATCTACGTCTTCGAGTGGGGGGTCGGTCTCGCGATCGCGCTGTACATCGTCGACCATCTGCTCTTCGCGCTCGCCATCGCCCACAAGACCTATTTCCAGAAGATCGCGGATCCCGCAGATCAGGCTCCCACTGCGGCGGTTGCCTTCACGATCAACCACATTGCGGCCGTCGCGCTGCCGGCGCCGCTGGGGCTCTTGTGGCTTTGGGCGCCCGGCTGGGTCTTCGGGCTCGCTGCGGCGCTTGCGCTGGCCTCCCTGGCGCTTGCGTTGCTGGTGCCGCGCCATCCGGGACCCGGGGAGGAGACCACCCTCGCCCGCGCGCTCCCGCGCCCGGCCCAGCCGGCGGAATGACCCGATGACCGCCGCGCGCTTCACCCAAGGCTCGACCATGCGCCACGTCGCGGTGATGACCTCGACGGGGGCCATCGGGCTGATGGCGCTCTTTCTCGTCGATGCGGCCAACCTGTTCTACATCTCGCTTCTCGGCCAGAAGGAGCTCGCCGCCGCGGTCGGCTTTGCCGGCACGGTGCAGTTCTTCATGATCTCCGTCTCCATCGGGCTCGCGATCGGGGCGACGGCGCTCGTCTCGCGGGCCATCGGGGCGGGCCGGCGCGAGGAGGCTCGGCGGCTCGCGGGCTCGGCGCTCGCGATCAATCTCCTGATCCTCACCCTCGTCACGGCAGGCGTCTGGGTCTGGCGGGGGGAGGTCCTGGCGCTTCTCGGCGCGCGGGGTGAGACGGCCGAGATCGCGAGCCGGTTTCTCGCGATGATCTTGCCCGCGCTGCCGCTGCTCGGGATCGGGATGGTCGCGGGCGGGCTTTTGCGTGCCATCGGCGATGCGCGGCGCGCGATGTGGGTAACCCTCGGCGGCGGGATTTTGGCAGCGGCGCTCGACCCTCTGTTCATCTTCGGCTTCGGGCTTGGGGTCGACGGGGCCGCGATCGTCTCGGTGATCTCGCGCATCGCCGTCGCCGCCCTCAGCCTGCGCTTCGCGCTCGGGGTCCATGATTTGATCGCTCGGCCGTCCCTCGCGGCCCTTCTGCCCGACGGGAGCCGGCTCGCGCGGATCTCGGCGCCGGCCGTTGCCACTCAGCTCTCCACTCCCTTCGGTCTCGCCTACCTCACCGCGTTCGTCGCCGAGCATGGCGATGAGGCGGTGGCGGGTTGGGCGGTGGTCGGCCGGCTGACCTCTCTCGCCTTCGGGGGGATCTTCGCGCTCTCGGGGGCCGTGGGGCCGATCTTCGGGCAGAACCTTGGGGCCGGGCGCGGCGATCGGCTGGTCAGCACCTATCGCGACGCTCTGCTGTTCGCAGCGCTCTATGTCATGGTGGTCTGGGCGGCAATGGCAGCCCTCGCCGACCCCATCGTCGCGGCTTTCGGGCTGACGGGGGCGGGGATCGCGGTCTTCGAGGCCTTCGCCTATTTCGGCGCGGGCGCCTATCTTTTCACCGCGGCGCTCTTCGTTTCCAATGCCTCGTTTAACAACCTCGGGCGGCCAACCTGGTCGACGGGCTTCAACTGGAGCCGGGATGCGCTGATGATCCCGGTGCTGGCGGCGCTCATCGGCGGAGCGGCAGGAGCGGAGGGGGCTGTGCTCGTCCAGGCGCTCGCCGCGGCCGTGGTGGGGACGGCGGCCGCGCTCAGCGCCCGGGCCCATGTGCGCGCGGTCGCGGCCGACCATCCGGCAGCCCCCCCTGAGCCGGCGGCGCCAGAGGCCCTGGCCGTGCCGTTCGAAAGCGGGAGGGCGGGCCTTCTCGGGCCGAACGCCGAGACGGACGACCTCGATACCGTGTCCGCCCCCCTGGAAGTACCGCGAAAGAGCGGCTAAAGAGCGGCGATAGCGCAAGCCGAGGGACTGACGGACGATGCCCAAGATCACCTATATCGAGCATTCCGGCAAAGAGCACGTGGTGGAGGTCGCCGAAGGGCTGACCGTGATGGAGGGGGCGGTCTCGAACAACATCCCCGGCATCGACGCCGATTGCGGGGGCGCCTGCGCCTGCTCGACCTGCCACGTCTATGTGCACCCCGATTGGGTCGGGAAGCTGCCGGCCAAAGAGGATATGGAGAGCGACATGCTCGATTTCGCGTTCCAGCCGGACGCGGAGCGCTCGCGCCTGACCTGCCAGCTCAAGGTGACGGCGGAGCTCGACGGGCTCGTGGTGAAGATCCCCGAGAAACAGATCTGAGGCAGGCCGGCTAGCTCAGGTCGCGCCGCTTGGCCGGCACCAGGAAAGCGCCGGCGGCATCGGTCGATCGGCGTGGCGGGCGCGGTGCGGCGAGGGACAGACCGCCTGAGGGCGGGGCAAGTGGCAGCGGGAGATGTTGGCGATGCGTCGTGGATTGGGCCTGTCTGTCGCGGTGTCCATCGTTCTCGTTGCGCTCGCGACGGGGGCGGCGCGTGCCGGGGGCGATGTCGTTTGCGATTGCAGCCGGGCCGCCAAGCGGGCTGTGTGTTTCGAGTGGCGCACCGACCGGTACGGCCATGGGGTGTTGGGGCCGCGCGGGGAGTGGGCGCAGCTGACCTCCTCCTTCACGGGCGCGCGGGGATGCAGCCCCGTCTTCGGGCTCGGCCGTGTCACATTGCCCAAAAACCGGGTCTTCGAGGATCTGGCACCGCGGCTGGCCGATCTCGACGGGGACGGTGCGCCGGAGGTCGTGGTCGTGGAGGCCAGCCAAGAGGGCGGGGCCGAGATTGTCGTCTATGGCCATGAGGGCCGGCGCCTCGTCAAAGCCGCCGCAACGCCTCCGATTGGCCAGCGGAACCGGTGGCGTGCGGTTGTCGGGATTGCGGATTTGGACGGCGACGGGGCGCCCGAGATCGCCGAGGTCGTCACGCCCCATATCGGCGGCGTGCTGCGGGTCTGGGCTTACGGGGACGGTGCGCTGACCGAGATCGCGTCGGCGCCGGGCTTCTCGAACCACCGGATCGGCGATCCGTTCATCGTGTCTGCGGTGCGCGACTGCGGTGCCGGGCCGGAGCTGGTGGTGCCCGATTTCGACTGGACGAGCCTGCGCGCCGTCCGCCTGTCTCAAGGCGAGCTTAATTGGCGGGATTTGGGTCAGGAACCGACGGATGCCGGTCTCTACCAGGCGCTTCTCTGCAAGGATGCGAGATGAGGCACCGTCCGCTCATCGGGGTGACCGCGTTCCTCGACCGGGTCGACGACCAGTTCGAGGCCGATGTGTGCGGGATCCGCACCCCCGCTGCCATCGCTGAAGTGTCGGGGTGTGCGCCGATCGTGCTGCCGGGCCGGCCGGATGCGCTCCCGGTCGGCCATCTGATGGATCTCCTCGACGGGCTGGTGCTCACCGGCGGGCGGCCCAATGTGCATCCCCGGCATTATGGCGAGGAAGTCACCCCGCGCCACGGGCATTTCGATGAGGGCCGCAGTGAGATCGTCCTGCCGCTGATCCGGGAGATGATCGCGGCGGGGCGGCCGGTCTTTGGCCTGTGCCTCGGCATACAGGAGATGAATGTGGCCTATGGCGGCACGCTCCATCCGGAGATCCGTGAGGAACCGGGCCGGATGAACCACCGCATGCCGCCGGGCGAGAAGGACCCCGAGGTAATCTTCGCCAAGCGCCACCTGGTGCGGTTCCGCGAGGGGGGCGCGTTCCACCGGCTGCTCGGGCTTACGGAGACGGTGACGAACTCACTCCACGGCCAGGCGGTCTGGCGGGCTGGCGCGCGCGTGGTCGTCGAGGGGCTGGCCGAGGACGAGACCGTCGAAGCGATCTCGATCGAGGGCGCTCAGAGCTTCGCGCTCGGGGTGCAGTGGCATGCGGAGTATGAGGCCGCCCAAGACCCCGTCTCCCGGGGGCTTTTCACCGCCTTCGGGGACGCTGCCCGCAGCGCGCAAGCGGCCCGCTGAGGCTGGGCTTCAGCCCGGCTTGACCGCGCTGACAACATGGGCCGGGTTGGAAACTTGGCCCGCCCCTGTTCTGTCACATAAGCCGCCAGGCGCGCCTGCGCCGCGGATAGGACCTCGGCAATCTCTGGCTCCCCGAGATGGATGCTGAAAAGCGGCAGCCAACCGCGCAACTCGGCTTCGACCATGATGCGCGCGCTCGGCAAGCCCGGTGGTTCGCCCCTTTCGTGGGGCTGTCCTGACGGCCCGTCGTCGAGCGAGAGGTGTCGGAGGACGCGCGCCCTGAAGGCGGTTGCGATCGCGGGCGCCCAGAGCTTCGCGCTCGACGCTTAATGGCATGCGGACTAGGCTGCAATCGGCGACCCGATTTTGCGCTGCCTTGTCTCGCGCTTCGGCAAGCCCATCGCGCCCGACCGAGCCAGGCGTTGGGGCGGGCGATCTCACGGCATCGCGTGGTCACGGCGCGCGTTTATGGGGGCGAGACGGATATGACACGCCATGAGATGCTAGAGGAGCGCTTGCGCGGGGGCGCGCGCATCCTGATCGACGGCGCCACCGGGACGGAGGTCGAACGGCGCGGCGTTCCCCAGCTAGATGGCGCGTGGAACGGCGGCGCTGCGCTTAGTCATCCCGAGATCCTCCGCGCGATCCACGAGGACTACATCCGGGCGGGCGCCGAGATCATCATCTCAAACACCTTCGCGACCGGTCGGCACACCCTCGCCGATGCGGGGGAAGCGGCCAACTTTGCGGCATATAACCGGCGCGGGGTCGAGATCGCCATCGAGGCCCGCGCGGCGCTGGAGCGGCCCGATGTCCTCGTCGCTGGTGGAATCTCCTACTGGTCCTTCACCGACAGGCATCCCCCGCTGTCGGTGCTGGCAGATGGGGTCGCCGCCCAGGCGAAGATCATGGCCGAGGCAGGGGCCGATCTCCTGATGCTCGAGATGATGGTCGAGATCGACCGGATGCTGACCACCTTGGAGGCAGCGCAGACCTGCGGCCTGCCGGTTTGGGTCGGCCTCTCCGCAAAGCCGAACGATGCTGGGCTCATGTGCCTGTATCGGGGCGAGCCGCTTGCCGATGCGGTCGCGGCCTTGGCCGAGCGCGCGCCGGCGGGGATCACGATCATGCATACCGAGGTCGCCTATGTGGATGCCTGCCTGGATATCCTCGACGGCGCCTGGGACGGGCTAGTGGGCGTCTATGCTCACACCGGCGGAATGGTCGACGGCAAATGGACCTTCGAGGACATGATCACCCCGGCGGCCTATGCGCTGGCGGCGCGGCGCTGGCTGGCCCGCGGCGTTGGTGCGGTCGGCGGCTGCTGCGGCATCCGGCCAGCCCATATCGAGCGCCTGCGCGCGGAAATCTAAGAGCCTGGCGGCTCTCCAGCACGGGCATGCCGCAGCGCTCTGCCGCCCCGATGCCCCTGCTCAGCCGACGAAGGCGCGCTCGACCACATAGTGTTTGGGATCGGAATTGGCGCCTTCCTCGAGACCGTGGCTCTCGAGGATGCGCTTCATGTCGGTGTTGAGCCCAATCGAGCCGCAGATCATCGCGCGGTCGGTCGCCGGGCTCATCCCGCCGTCGATCCCGAGATCGGCGAAGAGCGTGCCGCTCTCCAAAAGCGCGGTGATCCGGCCCATCTTCGGGCTCTGCTCGCGGGTGGTCGTGGGGTAGTAGGTCAGCTTGTCGCCGAAATCCTCGCCCAACAGCTCCAGCATCATCTCGTCGCCGCGGATCTCGTCGATCAGGTCGCGGCTGTAGGCGAGCTCGGCCACCTCGCGGCAGGTATGGGTGACGATCACCCGGTCGAAGCGCTCATAGGTCTCGGGATCGCGCAGCAGCGAGGCAAAGGGGGCGAAGCCTGTGCCTGTCGCAAAGAACCAAAGCCGCTTGCCCGGCAGGAGCGCATCATGAACCAGGGTGCCGACAGGCTTTGGCCGCAGGATCACCTCGTCGCCCGGCTGGATGTGTTGAAGCTTCGAGGTCAGCGGCCCATCTTGCACCTTGATCGAGTAAAACTCCAGTTCGTCCGCCCAGGAGGGGGAGGCGATCGAATAGGCGCGCAGCAACGGCTTCTGCTTGCCCTTCTCGTCCGGGTCGCCCATCAGCCCGATCATCACGAACTCGCCCGAGCGGAACCGAAGGCTCTGCGGCCGGGTGGTGCGGAAGGAAAACAGCCGGTCGGTGTAGTGCTGGACATGGGTGACGGTCTGCGCATCGGGCAACGCAGGCTTCGGTTTGGCGGTGGCGGTCTCGGACGCGGTCATTCGGTCACCCTTGTGGCGGCTCGGAACGGCTCTTGGTGATCTAATCTTTAGCTGCAGGCTGCGGAAGATGCTTTTGGGACGCGGTCTCGTGAGGCGGGGGGTCAAAGCCAGTCGCGCAGGATCGGGATCAGCGGCAGATCCGCTGGCGGCATGGGGTAGTCGCGGAGCCGCGTCGGCTGCGCCCAGGCGAGGCGCTGGCCCTCTCGGGGGGTGACGATCCCCGTCCATTTGCGGCAAACGAAGAGCGGCATGAGGAGGTGGAAGGTCTCGTAACCGTGGCTCGCGAAGGTCAACGGCGCGAGGCAGCTCTCCCAGGTGGAAATGCCGAGCTCCTCCTCCAGTTCGCGAATGAGGGCATGCTCCGGGGTCTCGCCGGGTTCGATTTTACCGCCAGGGAACTCCCAAAGGCCGGCCATCGACTTCCCCTGCGGCCGCTGTGCGAGGAGGACGCGCCCGTCCGCATCGATAAGCGCCACCGCAGCGACGAGGACGATTTTGCGGGGCGATTCCTCAGCTTCGATAGTCGGCATTGATCGCCACGTAGCGCTTGGTCAGATCGCAGGTCCAGACGGTGGCGGCTCCCGTTCCAATCCCGAGATCAACGGCGATTTCGAGCTCTTGGCGGCGCATATACGCGGCCCCGTCCTCTTCGCGATAGGAAGGCGCGACCCAGCCCGCCTCAGCCACGAGGATGTCGCCGAAACGAATGGACAGCCTGTCCCGATCGGCCCGCTCGCCGGATTTGCCGACGGCCATGACAATACGCCCCCAATTCGGGTCCTCGCCGGCCAGCGCGGTCTTCACGAGCGGCGAGTTGGCGATTGCCAGCCCGACCCGGCGGGCAGCGGCGCGGCTCGCAGCGCCGGTGACCGTGATGGCGGCCAGCTTTGTCGCCCCCTCCCCATCGCGCACGACCTGGAGCGCGAGATCGTGCAGGACCGTGTGCAGTGCCGCGCGCAAGCTGTGCCTGCGCGGGTCCTCTGGCGTGAGGATCGGCGTGTGAGGCGCCTGCCCGGTGGCGGCAACAATGAGGGTGTCGGAGGTGGAGGTGTCACTGTCCACGGTGATCGCGTTGAAAGTCTCCTCGGTGAGGTCCGAGACCATCGCCTGAAGCAGGGGTTGCGCCACGGCGGCATCGGTGAAGACGAAAACGAGCATTGTCGCCATATCGGGCGCGATCATGCCCGAGCCCTTAGCGATGCCCGAGACAGTTACCGGCACGCCGTCGATCTCGGCCGTGGCCGTGGCGCCCTTCGGGAAGGTGTCGGTGGTCATGATTGCGCGGGCCGCCCGCTCCCATGCGGCCGGCGACAGCCCGCTCACGAGCCGTTCGAGGCTCGCCGCGATCCGCTCGGCTGGCAGGGGCTCTCCGATCACGCCGGTGGAGGCCATCAGCACGTCGCCCGGCGCGATATTCAGGGCCTCGGCCGTGGCGGAAGTCGCAAGCCGCACGGCCTCGCGCCCAGCAGCCCCGGTGAAGGCATTGGCGTTCCCCGCATTTACGAGGATCGCCCGCCGGCCGCGCGGCGCCTGTGCGAGCGCCTCGAGCCGTTCCGCGCACCAATCGACAGGGGCGGCGCGGGTTGCAGATCGGGTGAGGGTGCCGGCGAGCACGGTGCCCTCGGCAAGCTCCGCCAGCATCACATCGTCCCGACCCCTATAGCGCAGGGCCGCCGCATCCGCAGAGAGGCGCAGACCGGGCACCTCGGTCATCTGTGGGAACGCAGCCGGCGCGAGCGGCGAGACCACCCCGCCGAGCCGCTTCTCCAGTGCCGCGACCTCAGCGGATAACGCCGCAAGCTCGGCCTGTTTCGCGGCGAGCGCGTTGCTCAGCGCCCGGGCCTCCTCATCGGCGCTCCCGTCTCCGCCCGCGGCCATCGGCTTACTCGTCGGCGGGCTTGAGCAGATCGTCGGCCAGCAGCGCCTCAGGCGGGATCTCCGCTGCGCTGCTGACGATCTCGGCCGCCGCGCGCGCTTCGCCCACCACATCGCGCTGCAACTGCTCCGCCATGCCGCGCACGATGTCCTCGCGAACCTCTTCGATTGGGGGTGCACCGCGCTCGCGGCGTTCCTCAACGCGGATCAGATGCCAACCGAAGGCGGTCTCGACCGGCTCGCTCAGGACCCCCGGCTCCAGCGCGAAGGCGGCGTCGGCAAATTCAGGCACCATGTCGCTGGCCAAGAACCAGCCGAGATCGCCGCCGCGGCTGGCGGTGCCGTCGGTTCCGTGCTCGCGCGCGACATCCGCGAAAGCGGCACCCGCCTCGATCTCGGCGCGCAGCGTCTGTGCGGTCTCGCGGCTGTCGACGAGGATATGCGCCGCCTTGATCTCGATCTCGGGTTCCGCCTCGGCGAAGCGGCGTTCGTATTCTGCGGCGACGCTCTCCTCGGTGATCTTGGCCGCCATCGTCTCGCGCAGGTAGAGATCTGCCAAGGTGGAGTTCACGAGATTGCGCAAGGTGAGCTCGACATCTGCGCGGTCGGCGAATCCGTTGGCCCGGGCGCGTTGGGCGAGGGCGGCTTGGTTGATCATTTGTTCGATCAAGCCGTCCTTGAGGATCTCCGGCGGCAGGGCCTGGTATTGCTGCGGCAGAGCCTGGCGAACCGCGATCAGTTCTCCAAGGGTGATCTCGAGCCCGTCGACGGTGGCAATGACGGTCTCCGCCGACAGACCGGCAAGCGGGTCCGGGGCCTCGGCCGGCGTGGCGGTAGCCTCGGCCGGGGCTTCCGCCTCAGGCGCTTCGGCGGAGGGTTCTTGCGCGATCGCCGGCGCAGTCCAGCCGAGTGCGAGTGCGAGTGCGAGAGTGGCGCGCAGGCGCGGGTGCAGGGTGCGGTCGGTCACGGACGTCTCCTCGGATCGGTGCTGCGATGGGGTTGGCACGGGCCCTGGCCCGGGCCTTGGGCGGGTGCATCTCGGTGGCTGGGCGTTGACAGCGGGTGTTGTACGACAATAACTCTCAGCCCAACGGGTCGGCTCCAGCAATCCCCTTACGCGCTGGGCCGAGGCACAGCAACCGATCCCGGGCAGAAATTCCGCCGGTCGGAGTGCTAGAAGCGCAGGGCGGCGGCGCGGGGTGCGACCCGGCCGCGATGGAGAGCGCAGCGACATGCTTGGATTGAAGACCCTTGGACGGAAGATCTTCGGCAACCCAAACGACCGGAAGATCAAGGCCTATCAACAGACCGTGGATGCCGTGAATGCGCTCGAGCCCGAGATCTCGGCGCTGTCGGACGAGGCTTTGAAGGGGCAAACTGAGAAGTTGAAAGAGCGGCTCGCGGCGGGCGAGACGCTGGATGCGCTTCTGCCCGAGGCCTTCGCCACCGTGCGCGAGGCGGCGAAGCGCACGCTCGGCATGCGGCCCTTCGACGTTCAGATCATCGGCGGAAAGGTGTTGCATGACGGCAAGATCGCCGAGATGAAAACCGGCGAAGGCAAGACCCTCGTCGCGACCATGCCGGTCTATCTCAATGCACTGACCGGCCGCGGCGTTCATGTGGTCACGGTGAACGATTATCTCGCCCGGCGCGACGCCGACTGGATGGGCAAGATCTACCGGTTTCTCGGGCTTTCTGTGGGTGTGATCCTGCCCGGGCTCGACGATGACGGCCGGCGCGACGCTTACGCCGCAGACATCACCTACGGCACCAACAACGAATACGGGTTCGATTATCTGCGCGACAACAACAAGTACCGTTTGGAGGAGATGGTCCAGCGGGGCCATGCGTTTGCCATCGTCGATGAAGTGGACTCGATCCTCATCGACGAGGCCCGCACGCCTCTGATCATCTCCGGGCCGACCGAGGATCAGACCGAACTCTATCAGGCGATCGACACGGTGATCCCCAGTCTCACCGACGAGCATTACGAGATCGACGAGAAGATGAAGACCGCGACGCTCACCGACGAGGGCAATGAGGCGGTCGAGAAGCTTCTTCAGGAGAGCGGCACGCTGCCCGACGGGCAAAGCCTTTATGCGCCAGAATCGATCTCCCAGGTGCACCACGTCAACCAGGCGCTGCGGGCGCACAAGCTCTTCCTGCGGGATCGGGATTACATCGTGAAGGGCGGCAAGGTGGTGCTCATCGACGAGTTCACCGGGCGCATGATGGAGGGCAGGCGCCTCTCCGACGGCCTGCATCAAGCGATCGAGGCCAAGGAAAGCGTGCGGATCCTGCCCGAGAACGTCACGCTCGCCTCGATCACCTTCCAAAACTATTTCCGCCTCTACGACAAGCTTGCGGGCATGACCGGCACCGCGCTCACCGAGGCCGAGGAATTCATGTCGATCTACGGGCTCGACGTGATCGAGGTGCCGACCAATCGGAACATCGCGCGGCAGGACGATGACGACCTCGTCTACCGAACCGGCGCAGAGAAGTTCAACGCGATCGTCGAGGCGATCGAAGACGGCCAGAAGCGCGGGCAGCCGATCCTCGTCGGCACCACCTCGATCGAGAAGTCCGAGACGCTGTCGAAAGAGCTCAAGAAGCACAAGATCGCCCATAACGTGCTGAATGCGCGTTATCATGAGCAGGAGGCCCAGATCATCGCCGAGGCCGGGGTGCCCGGGGCGGTGACGATCGCCACCAACATGGCGGGCCGCGGCACCGACATCCAGCTCGGCGGTAATGTGGAGATGCGCGTCCAGGCGGCGCTCGCCGAGGATCCCGAGGCCGATGCCACCGCCCTGCGCGCGCGGATTGAGGCGGAGATCGCGGAGAAGAAGCATTTGGCGCTGGAGGCCGGCGGGCTCTGGGTGATCGGCACCGAGCGCCATGAGAGCCGGCGCATCGACAACCAGCTCCGCGGTCGTTCGGGGCGTCAGGGCGATCCGGGGCGGTCGACCTTCTATCTCTCGCTCCAGGATGATCTGATGCGGATCTTCGGGTCGGAGCGGATCGACGGGATGCTGCAACGCCTGGGGCTCGAAGAGGGCGAGGCGATCGTTCACCCTTGGGTGAATAAGGCCATCGAGAAGGCGCAGGGCAAGGTCGAGGCACGCAACTTCGACATGCGTAAAAACCTCCTGAAGTTCGACGATGTGATGAACGATCAGCGAAAGGCGATCTTCGGCCAGCGCACCGAGATCATGGAGGCGGAGGATCTGGCCGACACCGTGCGCGACATGCGCCAAGAGGTGATCGAAGAGCTGGTCTCGACCCATATCCCCAAGCGTGCCTATCACGAGCAGTGGGAGAGCGAGGCGCTTGAGGAGGAGGTTCGCGAGGTCGTCGGCCTCGATCTGCCGGTCAAGGCTTGGGCCGAAGAGGAGGGCGTCGACGACGAGGTGATCCTCGAGCGGATCACTGAGGCCGCCGAGGCTGCCGCCGCCGAGAAGGAGAAGGCGGTCGACGAGCAAGCGGGCGAGGGCACGATGCGCCAAGTCGAGAAGGGCTTGGTGCTGCAGATCCTCGACCGGCGCTGGCGTGAGCACCTGGTCATGCTGGACCATCTGCGGGCGGTCATCGGTTTCCGCGGCTATGCCCAGAAGGATCCGTTGAACGAATACAAGCGCGAGGCTTTCGAACTCTTCCAGGCGCTCCTGGTCGGGCTCCGGCGCGATGTCACGCGCGAATTGGGCCGGCTGCGGCCGCTGACGCCAGAAGAGCAGGCTGAGCGCGAGCGGATGATCGAGGAGTACCAGAGGCGGCTCCAGGAAGAGGCCGACGCAGCAGCGGCTCGCGCGGCGGCGGCGATCGCGGCCGATACCGCTGCCGCCGCGGCGGCGCCGCAAGCGTTTGCGGCGGCCGAGGCCGGCGTGGCCACTGCGGAGGCGCGTGATCCGACCCGGCCGGAGACCTGGGGCAAAGTGGGCCGCAACGAGCCATGCCCCTGCGGCTCGGGTAAGAAGTACAAGCACTGCCACGGCCGTTTTCTCTGACGCTCGGAGCCGGTCGCAGGCTGGTCATGCTGCCAATCGGAACGGGGTGGGCGCGCCATGGCAGATGAAGGGGGGCGCCCGGTTTTACGGTTCCGGGCTCGGAGGGGCCAGCGGCTGGGCGCAAAGATCCGCGCGCTCGCGGCGCGTTTGGGCCGGCCGGTTCGGGTGATCGATCTGGGCGGCAGCCCCGACTACTGGCAGAGCGTGGGGCTTGCGGACATCGCCGAGATCACGCTTGTCAATCTCGACGCGGCTGAGATGGCGGGGGCGTCTGGGTCGCCATTTCGGGTGATAATCGGCGACGCCCGAGATTTGTCCGAGGTGGCCACCGGTTCCTTTGATCTCGCCCATTCGAATTCGGCGATCGAACATGTGGGCGGTTGGCCCGAGATGGTTCGCATGGCCGCGGAGATGAAGCGCGTGGCGCCGGCCGGGTGGCTGCAGACGCCGGCCTGGGAATTCCCGCTAGAGCCTCATTTCAGGGTGCCCTTCATGCACTGGTTCGGCCAGCCGATGCGGCGGGCCATGCTGCGGCTCTCGCCGGTGGTTGGGTGGTCGGCCAGCCTCGACGTGCGTCGTCGGCATGTCGACCGGATCAATCTGCTCTCCTATGCCGAGGTCCGGGCGCTGTTCCCCGAGGCGGAGATCTGGGTCGAGCGGGTCGCGCTGTTGCCGAAGAGCTACGTCGCCATCTGGTGAGCCAAGCCAAGGCCGGCTGGCGTGACGCGGGGGCTCTGAAACCCGCACCTCTGTCGTTCACTGTTCGTTCTACAATTTGTGGTGTTGGCCAGATGGTCAATCCCAAAATCTGGTGTTGCGACGGGTTTTTCCCCATTGACGAGGACTCGGAGTCGCATAATGTTGGAGGCATAGGCAGGCGGGCCACAAGATCTAGCGCTGCCAGCAGGATATGGGGGGCATTGGGTGTCTCTCTAGTGCTAAGGAAGCCGTCGCAGCTTAAGCGGCGCGAGTGAGGGACAAGAATGAAGTTCGAGCGCAGCTTCACCACGGCCGACCAACCGGTCGCCGATCAGATCGCAACCCGGACCGCGACTTCCGAGATCCGCAATCCCGACGGGACGGTTGTGTTCCGGCTCGAGGGCATCGCCGTTCCACAGGGGTGGAGCCAGGTGGCCGCCGACATTCTGGCGCAGAAGTATTTCCGGAAGGCTGGGGTGCCCGCCCGTCTGATGCCTGTCCCCGAGGACGGGGTTCCGGAATTTCTGTGGCGCTCGGTTGCCGATGAGGTCGCGCTTGCCGCGCTTCCCGAGGCGGAGCGCTTCGGCGGCGAAACCTCGGCGCTCCAGGTCTTCCACCGTCTCGCGGGCGCTTGTGCCTACTGGGGTTGGAAGGGCGGCTACTTCTCCACCGACGCCGATGCCCGGATCTATTACGATGAGATGGTGGCCATGCTCGCACGCCAGATGGCGGCGCCGAACAGCCCGCAGTGGTTCAACACCGGACTGCACTGGGCCTATGGCATCGACGGCCCCTCGCAGGGCCATTTCTACGTCGATCCGGAGACCGGCAGCCTGACCCGGGCCACCTCGGCCTACGAGCATCCCCAGCCCCATGCTTGTTTCATCCAAGGCGTGAAGGACGATCTCGTCAACGACGGCGGGATCATGGATCTGTGGACCCGTGAGGCCCGGCTATTCAAATACGGCTCCGGCACCGGCACCAATTTCTCCGCGCTCCGCGGTGAAGGCGAGGCGCTGGCGGGCGGTGGCAAGTCCTCCGGGCTGATGTCGTTCTTGAAGATCGGCGACCGGGCGGCGGGGGCGATCAAGTCCGGCGGGACCACCCGGCGCGCCGCGAAGATGGTGATCTGCGACATGGATCACCCAGACATCGAAGAGTTCGTCGGCTGGAAGGTGCGCGAGGAGCAGAAGGTCGCGGCGCTGGTGGCAGGCTCCAAGATGCACAAGGAGCGGCTGGGCGATGTGCTCGAGGCCGTGCACGCCTGGGACGGCGCGGCGGCGGGAGCCATCGACCCAAAGCGCAACCGCCCGCTTGCCAAGGCAATCCGGCAGGCCCGGAAGGTGGCGATCCCCGAGAACGTGATCCGGCGCACGATCCAGCAGGCCGAGCAGGGCGCGGAGGCGGTGGACTTCCCTGTCTTCGATACCGATTGGGACTCAGAGGCTTATCTCACCGTCTCCGGGCAAAACTCCAACAACTCGGTGCGGGTGACCGAGGCTTTCCTGCAGGCGGTCGAGGCCGACGGCGACTGGGACTTGGTGCGCCGCACAGACGGCAAGATCGCCAAAACGCTGAAGGCACGGGAGCTGTGGGAGAAGATCGGCCATGCCGCTTGGGCCTGCGCCGATCCTGGCATCCAGTTCCACGACACGATCAACGACTGGCACACCTGTCCCGAGGACGGGGAGATCCGCGCGTCGAACCCGTGCTCGGAATACATGTTCCTCGACGACACGGCGTGCAATCTTGCGTCGCTTAACTTGCTGACTTTCTTGAAGGACGGCCGGTTCGACGCGGATGCTTACGAGCATGCGGTGCGGCTCTGGACGCTTACCCTCGAGATTTCGGTGATGATGGCGCAATTCCCGAGCCCTGAGATCGCCGAGCGCAGCTACCGCTATCGCACCCTTGGCCTTGGCTATGCGAATATCGGCGGGCTCTTGATGACCCTCGGTCTCGGCTATGACAGCGCCGAGGGCCGGGCGCTGTGCGCAGCGCTTACCGCGATCCTTACCGGCCGGGCCTATGCGACCTCGGCTGAGATCGCGTCGGAACTCGGGGCCTTTCCGGGCTATGGCAAGAACCGCGAGGCGATGCTGCGCGTGATTCGAAACCACCGCCGCGCCGCCCATGGTCACACCGACTACGAAGCCCTTCGCGTTCTCCCTCAGCCGCTCGATGCGGCCGCTTGCCCGGACCCCGAGCTCGTCTCGCGGGCCCGGGCCTCTTGGGACAGCGCTCTCGACCTGGGGCAGCGACATGGCTATCGCAATGCTCAGGCCAGCGTCATCGCTCCTACGGGGACCATCGGTCTGGTGATGGACTGCGATACAACAGGGATCGAGCCGGATTTCGCGCTGGTGAAGTTCAAGAAGCTCGCTGGCGGGGGCTATTTCAAGATCATCAATCGGGCTGTGCCAGCGGCGCTGGCGCGGCTGGGTTACGACGGTCCGACCGGTGAGCGGATCATCGCCTATGCGGTCGGCCACGGGACGCTCGTGGGCGCCCCTGGCATCGACCACGATCACCTGATGCGCCTCGGCTTCGGCGAGACAGAGATCGGCAAGATCGAGGGGCAACTCGCGAGCGCCTTCGACATCCGCTACGTGTTCAACCCGTTCACCGTGGGCGTCGAGTTCTGCCGGGACCGTCTCGCGATCCCGGAGGACCGGCTCTCGGATCCCGGCTTCGACCTGCTCTCCCATCTCGGCTTCACACCCGAAGAGATCGAGGCGGCCAACATCTATGTCTGCGGGACCATGACCCTGGAGGGCGCCCCCGGCCTGCGCCCGGAGCATCTCCCGATATTCGATTGTGCCTCACCTTGCGGGAAGACCGGGACCCGCAGCCTATCCGTCGAGGCGCATATCGACATGATGGCGGTCGCCCAGCCGTTTATCTCCGGCGCAATCTCCAAGACGGTCAACATGCCCAACAGCGCCTCGATCGAGGATTGCAAGGCGGCTTACTTGCGCTCCTGGCGCATGGGCGTGAAGGCAAACGCGCTCTACCGCGATGGCTCCAAGCTGTCCCAACCGCTCAGCGCTCAGGTGCTCGGCGAGGAGGCGGATCTCGAAGAGGCCAGCACGCCTGAGCGCGCCGAGGCGTTGGCGGTCAAGATTATCGAGAAGATCGTTGTCAAGGAGGTCGCGCGCGACATCGGCACCCGTGGCTCACGTGCGAAGCTCCCCGATCGGCGCCGCGGTTACACTCAGAAAGCCATTGTCGGCGGGCATAAAGTCTATCTGCGTACGGGCGAGTATGGCGACGGCAAGCTCGGCGAGATCTTCATCGACATGCACAAAGAGGGCGCTGCCTTCCGCGCGATGATGAACAATTTTGCCATCGCCGTCTCCGTGGGCCTTCAGTATGGGGTGCCGCTGGAGGAATTCGTCGAGGCCTTCACCTTCACCCGCTTCGAACCGGCCGGCCCGGTACAAGGCAACGACTCGATCAAGCAGGCGACCTCGATCCTCGACTACATCTTCCGCGAACTGGCGGTCAGCTATCTCGACCGGACCGATCTCGCTCATGTCGAGCCGGACGGCGCGCGCTTCGACACCCTCGGCGCTGGCGAACTGGAGCGGGCGGGCAATCTTGCGGAGGCGAGCCCCGAGCTCGGCCAGCCCGCCATCGAGGCGATCGAGGCCATCGAGGCGATCAAGCGCGTCACCTCGGCTGGGTATCTCAGGAAACGGCTGCCGAAAGAGCTGCAGGTGGTTTCCGCAGGGGCGGGGGCGGCGCCGACGCTTTCGGCAGAGGTTGTGATCTCGCCGACGGCAGCGATCGGGGCCGCGGGGGCCGCCACCATGAGCCGGATCGCGGAGGCACGGGCCAAGGGCTACGAGGGCGACCCCTGTGGGGAGTGCGGGAACTTTACGCTCGTGCGCAACGGCACCTGCCTCAAATGCGACAGCTGCGGCTGCACCACGGGCTGCTCCTGAGCGGCGGTTCGGAGCGGCAGGGCAGGGCGGTGCTCATTCGGCAGACACGCGGGGTCGCGCGGGCCGTTCAGGGTCGGATCTCCCTCTGTGCCCCGCTCGACCGGCTGATCTCGCCCAGGGCGGCTGAATTGCCGCGTCGCCGCCACCGGGACGCGACGCTCTGCCCAGGCTGTGGCGTGCCGATGCGCCAGCAGTGAAAAGGGATCCGGTTCCGCCACAGGCGGGGCCGCATGGAACAGGCCGCAGGACGAAGAACCTTTCGAGCAGCAAACAATGGCGGACCTGATAACACACTCGACGGGGAGGGCCGGTGCCCTCCCCTTTTTTTTGCGTGCGGACCCGTCCGGGATGCCGCGGTGTTGCTCACATAATGAACAGCACGTAATCGGAGGCCGCGCCGGCCAGCTGCGCGACAGCGACGACGATGTTGCGGAAGGCGGTGGACGGCTTGGTCTCGGTCGGCTCTTCGTTCATGGCGGTCCCCTCTGACCCTGTACTGAGACGGAGGCGCACAGGCGCCCCCCGGGGTGATGTTTCATTCCATGCGGTACAATCAAGGGGTGCATTCGCGTATGGCGTGTGCCGCCTAAGCCCTTCCCTGGCAAAATCGGGCCAGGGGGGGCTATCGCCGCCTGTGCGGGGGCGCTCCCCCGCATTGCCCGCCCTCCTCTCCCTGGGGCGGGCAATCCGATTCTGCAGCCCTGAACGGAAAGGCCCGAGCGTCGGCTGTCGGCCCGCTCAGGGCGCGGCGCCCAGTCCCGCGCGCATCGCCAGCCGCCTGATCGGCGCAACCCGCGCGATCGCCCGCAGCCCCAGAAGCCGCAGATCGCGCAGCGGCTGCGGTTCTGCCATCGCGAACCGGTTGAGCACATCGACACCCATCACGCGTGCGATGATCTCCGGCCAGCGGCGTTGGGCATAACCGTCGAGCACCGGCACGGCGCCGATATCGCCCGCGCCGGCAGCGACGATCTGGCGTGCCAGACACTCGATATCAGCGAGCGACATATTCAGCCCCTGAGCGCCGATGGGCGGGATCACATGGGCGGCCTCCCCTAGAACCGCGAGCCGCCGGGCGGTCAGCCGGTCGGCGATCTGGGAGATGATCGGCCAGGAGGCGCGGGGCCCGCGGATCTCGAGAGGGCCGAAAAGACCCATGGTTTCCGCAGTGAGTTCACCGGCCAGCCGGGTGTTGTCATGCGCCATAAGCTCCGCCGCCCGGGAGCCCGGCACCATCCAGACAACGGCTGAGCATGGGCGGCCCTCGTCATCGGGCATCGGCACGAGGGTGAGCGGCCCCCCGGTGCGGTGGATCTCCGTCGAGACGCCGTTGTGAAGCACCTCATGGGTGACGGCGAAGACAAGCGCGCGTTGACCGTAGGACCATCGCCGGGCGCCGATGCCTGCTGCGCGGCGGAGCCCGCTGTCACGCCCGTCGGCGGCGATGGCGAGCGTGGCCTCGAGCTGGCGGCCGTCCGAGAGCCGCAACACCGCCTCGCCCGAGCGCCCCAGAAACCCCGTGACCGAGACGCCCGCAAGGAGTTCGACCCCCGCCATCTCGGCGATCCGCGCACGCAGCGCGGTCCGAGCCTGGGCATTGGGGATGTTCCAGCCAAAAGGCCCGTCTTGGATCTCCCGCGACACGAAATCGGCACGTTCCCGCGGCGCCCGAACCTGGCCGCCGGCGTCGACGATGCGCATGGTCCACAGCGGCGCGCCCCGACGCGCCATCCGCTCCCAGGCTCCTGCGCGGCTCAGCGTGGCGATCCCTGGAGAAAGATAGGCGGTGGTGCGGAGATCCTCGGTCCCGTCACGGGTCGCGCCCGAGGTCTCCGGCGCCGGGTCGACGACGACCACCCGGTGGCCGTCCGCGCCGAGCCGGGCTGCGGCCGCGAGGCCGGCGATCCCGCCGCCTGCGATGGCAATGTCGGTGTCGATTTTGCGCATACCCAGGGTGTAGGGCTCGCTTTGGATCCGTTCAAGCCGCGCGGGGACGCCACGACGCCGCGGGCGCCTCAACGTCGAGCCCTGAAGAACGCCCGCAGCAGAGCGGCCGCTTCCGTTTCGGCGATCCCGGCATAGACCTCTGGCGCGTGGTGGCAGGTGGGATGCGCAAAGACCCGTGGGCCGTGGTCGACGCCGCCGGTCTTGGGGTCTGGGGCCGCGTAGTAGAGCCGGGCGATCCGAGCGAGCGAAATCGCGCCGGCGCACATCGGGCACGGCTCGAGCGTGACCCAAAGATCGCAATCGGTGAGCCGCTCCGAGCCGAGGCGCCGGGCGGCACTGCGCAGTGCCAGGATCTCAGCATGGGCGGTGGGGTCGGCCAGCGCGCGCACCCGGTTGCCGTCTGCCGCGATGACGCGGCCCTCTCGTGTGACGACGGCGCCGACGGGCGTCTCGCCGCGGGCGCCGGCTGCCCGTGCCTCGGCCAGCGCCGCCGCCATATGGCTGGTGAAGGCCAAGCAACCCCTCTGCGGCCGATGATCTTACAGCGCCTCTTTGACGTCTTCGGCAGCGTCTTCGATTGCCTTGCCGCCCGATTGGATGTCGCGCCCGACGCCCTCGACAGTGTTGCAGCCGGCAAGTAAGGCCAGAAGGGTGAAAAGCGAGACGGTCCGCATGGCTGGTCTCCTGATAATGGTACAGATCGAGGATAGCGTAGCGTTGCGTTCGGCCCAAGCGGGAGGTGCGCAGACGTCGCCGCCATGTTAGATCCGCGCAATGACCACTGACCCCGCATCCGGCGAACGGATCGCCAAACGCCTGGCCCGCGCCGGTGTCGCCTCGCGTCGCGAGGCCGAGCGCATGATCGAGGCGGGACGGGTGCGCGTCAATGGCCGGCGGATCGACAGTCCGGCGCTCAACGTCACCGCGCGCGATCGGATCGAAGTCGATGACCAGCCGCTGGCCGAAGCCGAGCCCGCGCGGCTTTGGCGCTATCACAAGCCGGCAGGGCTGGTGACGACCGCGCGAGACGAGAAGGGGCGGGAGACCGTGTTCGACCGATTGCCGGCGGACATGCCCCGCGTCATGTCGATCGGCCGTCTCGATCTCACCTCCGAGGGTCTTTTGCTGCTCACCAATGACGGGGAGCTTAAGCGTCGGTTGGAGCTGCCCGCCACCGGTTGGATGCGGCGCTATCGGGTGCGGGCCCATGGCGCGCCGACCGCCGCGATGCTCGCGCCGCTCGAACGGGGGATCACGGTGGGGGGCGAGCGTTTCCAGCCGATGCGGGTGGAGATCGAACGCCAGCAAGGGGCGAATGCTTGGCTCTCGATCGGCCTGCGCGAGGGGAAGAACCGCGAGATCCGCCGGGCGCTCGAGGCTGTGGGGCTGACGGTCAACCGCCTGATCCGCGTGAGTTACGGGCCGTTCCAGCTCGGCGACTTGGCCGAGGGCGCGGTCGACGAGATCAAGGCGCGGGTGCTTGCCGACCAGCTGGGCCTCGCGCGACCCGGTGCGCGGGCAAGCGCGGCGCGGGGCATGGCGCGGGGACGCCCGGCTGCCGCGGCACCAAGCCCCTCGGGTGGGCGCAGACCACGGCCGCCATCGGGGCCGCCGGGACGCGGTGGGCGCGGCTGACTGAGCGCGTTGACTGCATCGTCATCGTGGCGCCACCTGCCACGCGATACTATATCTGGAGGCCGAAACCGTGGAACCGCTTGCGGCGCCAAAATGTTCGCATTATGTTCCAGACTTGGGAGGTGCCGATGCCAGACGCAACGACAAACCCGGCAGACGGCTTTGCCGCACCCATCGCGGCCGCCATCTGGGACATGAAATATCGGCTTAAATCGGCGGATGGTGCGCCCATCGATGCGAGCCTGGCGGACACCCATGCCCGGGTCGCGCACGCGCTTGCGGCGGTCGAGCCGGAGCCTGCGGTCTGGGTGCCCAAATTCGCCGAGGCGCTGGAGGGCGGTCGCTTCTTGCCCGCTGGGCGCATCTTGGCAGGGGCCGGTACCGGGCGATCCGTCACGCTATTCAACTGCTTCGTCATGGGGACCGTCCCCGACTCCATGGGCGGCATCTTCGAGATGCTGAAGGAGGCGGCGCTCACCATGCAACAGGGGGGCGGGATCGGGTTCGATTTCTCGACCATTCGTCCCAAAGGTGCGCTGGTAGCGGGGGTCGGCGCCGATGCCTCGGGTCCCCTCTCCTTCATGGATGTGTGGGACGCGATGTGTCGCACGATCATGTCGGCGGGGTCGCGGCGCGGGGCGATGATGGGCTGTATGCGCTGCGACCATCCCGATATCGAGGACTTCATCGCGGCGAAAGGCGACGCGGCCCGGCTGCGGATGTTCAACCTCTCCGTATTGGTGAGCGATGCCTTCATGGCGGCGGTTGCGGCGGACGCCCCGTGGGCGCTGCGCTTCGAGGGCCGGGTCCATCGCACCTTGCCGGCCCGGGCGCTGTGGGACCGGATCATGCGCGCAACCTACGATTATGCCGAGCCTGGCGTGATCTTCATCGATCGGATCAACGCGGCGAACAATCTGCGCTATTGCGAAACCATTGCCGCCACCAATCCCTGCGGCGAGCAACCCCTGCCACCCTATGGGGCATGCCTTCTCGGTTCGATCAACCTCGCCGCTCTCGTTCGAGATCCGTTCGAGGCTGAGGCACATATCGATGGCCGGGAACTCGACGACCTCGTGGCCACCGCCGTGCGCATGATGGACAATGTGATCGACACATCCCGCTTTCCGCTCGATGCGCAGGCTGAAGAGGCACGGGCCAAGCGGCGGATCGGACTCGGGGTCACCGGGCTTGCCGATGCGCTGATCTTCTGCGGCTTGCGTTACGGCTCGGAGGCTGCGGTGGCCCAAACGGGGCGCTGGCTGCGGAGGATTAGGCACGCGGCTTACCGCGCCTCCGCTCGGCTCGCCCGCGAGAAGGGGCCATTTCCGTTGTTTAAGGCGGCGCCGTATCTGACGGCGCCGATGGTCGCAGGGCTCCCCGAGGATATCCGCGCCGAGATCGCTGCCCATGGCAGTCGCAACGCTCTGCTCACCTCGATCGCGCCGACAGGGACGATCTCGCTGCTCGCGGGCAACATCTCGTCGGGCATCGAGCCGGTCTTTGCATTGTCTTACACGCGAAAGGTCACCCAGCCGGACGGCTCTAAGACTGAGGAGGTCGTCGAGGATTTCGCCCTGGCGGAATGGCGTCGGCTCAAGGGGAGCGCGCCGTTGCCAGAGGCTTTCGTGACCGCACAGGATCTCGCGCCGGAGGAGCATGTGGCGATGCAGGCGGTCGCCCAAGCGGAGGTCGACAGCTCGATTTCGAAGACCGTGAACCTGCCGGCGGAGATTTCCTTCGAGGCGTTCAAAGAGGTCTATGCGCTCGCCTATGCGACAGGCTGCAAGGGCTGCACCACCTATCGACCCAATGCGGTGACCGGCGCCGTGCTTGCGGTGTCGGAGGCGGGGGGCGCCGGCTCGGAGGGGCAAGGGGCCTCAGCGATCGGGGCGTCTCCGGCGGCAGATCCGTTGGACCGGCCCGAGGCGCTGCCCGGTCGCACTTACAAGCTGAAATGGCCCGACAGCCCGCATGCGATCTATGTGACGATGAACGACATCGAGGTGGGCGGTCACCGCCGTCCCTTCGAGATCTTCATCAATTCGAAGAATATGGAGCATTATGCCTGGACGGTGGCGCTGACCCGGATGATCTCGGCGGTGTTCCGGCGCGGGGGGGATGTGTCCTTCGTGGTCGAGGAGCTGAAGGCGGTGTTCGATCCGCGCGGCGGTGCCTGGATCAAGGGGCGCTACGTGCCCTCCATGCTGGCGGCAATCGGCGGGGTGATCGAGCGGCATATGGTGGAGATCGGCTTCATCGATCGCCCGGCAGGACTTTTGGCGGAGGCGGAACCCGGGTCTGAGGGGGGGACAGGTGACGTACAGGGCGCTGGTCAAGGGGCAGTCCAGGGAGCGGCTATCGGCGCGGTGCCGGTAACCTGCCCCGCGTGCGGCAGCTACAATACCGCGATGCGAGAAGGGTGCGCCGTCTGCCTCGATTGTGGTCACTCCAAATGCGCGTGACCGGGCTTGGGTCCGCCAGTCACGATGCCTATCCTCCGGCTTGTAAGTATAGGAGGGCCGGATGGGACCGCTCGAAGGCATCAAGATCGTTGACTTGACCAGCATGATCTCCGGCCCGGTGGCCACGCTTACCCTCGCCGATCAGGGTGCGGAGGTTATCAAGATCGAGAAGCCCGATGGCGGCGATCATGCCCGCAAGGTCGCCGGCCGGCGTGGCGGGTTCTCCGCCTCATTCGTCAACAACAACCGGGGCAAACAGTCGGTTTCGCTGGATCTCAAGCAGCCGGAGGGCATCGCAACGGTGCGGCGTCTGGCGGCCCAGTCGGATGTCTTCGTACAGAACTTCCGGCCTGGCGTGGCGGAACGGCTCGGCCTCGGCTGGGAGGCTTTGTCGGCGGAGAACCCGGGCCTGATCTACTGCTCGATCAGCGGGTTCGGGCATGAAGGTCCGCTGGCGCATAAGCCGGTTTACGATCCGCTGATCCAGGCGCTCTCCGGACTGGCCTCGGTGCAAGGCGGTTCCGATACCGAACGCCCCCGGCTCGTGCGCACCATCTTGCCGGACAAGCTTACGGGGGTCCAGGCGGCCCAGGCGATCACGGCGGCGCTCTTTGCGCGAACGCGGACCGGGCGCGGCCAGCATATCCGCTTGTCGATGCTGGATACCGTCGTCGCCTTCCTCTGGTCGTCAGACATGACGGGGCACAGCTTTGTGGGCGATGAGGTGCCCGATCGGCAAACGCAAAGCTTCGTTGAGTTGATCTATCGCTCAGCAGATGGTTATCTCGCGGTGTCCGCCTATGCAGATCGCGATTGGCAGGGTCTCGCCACCGCCTTCGGTCGGCAGGAATGGCTCCAGGACCCGCGTTTCACGACCGCAGCGCTGCGCGAGGAGAACAAGCCGGCCCGCCTTGAGCTCACCCAGTCGGAACTCGAGCGCCGCACCACCGAGGAGAACATTGCGCTTCTGGAAGCCCATGACGTGCCCTGCGCGCCGGTGCTTACCCGGGCAGAGATGATCCGTCATCCCCAGATTGCCGCCAACGGCCTCGTCGTGGAGACGGAGCATCCCCAGGCCGGCCGGTTGCGCCAGACCCGTCCGCCCGCGCGCTTCTCCGACACCCCGCCAAGGCAGACCTTTCCCGCCCGGCGCCTCGGCGAAGACACCGAAGCCGTGCTCGCCGAGGCCGGTTTCAGCGCCGAGGAGATCGCCCGCTTGCTGCGCGATGGCATCGCTCACGGCCCGGCGGAGGCCGCCGAATGATCGACTTCTACTATGCGCCCACGCCAAATGGCTGGAAGGTGGCGATCATGCTGGAAGAGACCGGCCTCGCCTATGAAACCCGGCTCATGGATCTGGCGGCCGGCGCCCAGTTTGCTCCCGACTTCATGGCGCTCAGCCCGAACGCGCGGATGCCGGCGATCTTCGACCGGGCGCCTCCACTCAGCTACGGTCCTGGGCCGCTCGCGGTCTTCGAGTCCGCCGCGATCCTGCTTTACCTCGCCGAGAAAACCGGGCGGTTCGCCCCATCTGAGCCGCGTGCCCGAAAGCAACTCTACGAGTGGCTTTTCTGGCAGGTGGGCACCCAAGGACCGATGGCGGGGCAACTCAGTCATTTCGTCAACTATGCGCCCGGTGGGCAAGACTATGCCCATTCTCGGTACAAGGGGGAGACTGAGCGGGCGCTCGCCGTTCTCGAGCGGCGGCTGACCGGGCGGGATTACATTCTCGACGGTTATTCGATCGCCGATATGCTTGCATTCCCTTGGGCCTTTATCTCAAAGCCGCTCGGGATCTCGCTCGAAGGCTTCCCACAGGTGGCGCAGTGGCGCGCCCGTCTCAAGGCGCGTCCCGCGGTCCGCCGGGCGATCGACTTGCATAAGGATCGTCAAAACCGCGGCAGCCGCAGCGCTGCGACCAATCGGATCCTCTACAATCAAGGCGCGGCGCACATCCTTGAAGTTCCGAATGAGGACTAATGGATCTAGCGTCATTTACCCATCGCCGAGACATGTTAGGGTTTCTGCGATGAATGGTGAGTTTCTTCGGAAGGCGGGGCAGGATGGGGACGCTAGGCGCCAAGACGGCGCCGGGGGCACGCGTGGCATGAGCGACGGGCTGCACGCGCGGCCGGGCGCGGCTGAGGTGCTCGTGCTGGGCTTCGGCGTGGAGGCGGGGGAAACCCTGGACGCCCTCGCAACGGCGATCGGTGGGCCCGTCGCGGCGGTCGCTCGGGCCGGCGAGACGCCGATGCGGGTGAGCCTCAGGATCCCGGAGCGGGCGCTCGAGGAACTCGCAGATCCGGGCCACCGTGCGGATTTCGCCGCCCGTCTCACCGACAGCAACCTGGCGCTCGTGGGTCTCGATGGGACGGCGCCGAGGTCGTTGCGGGCGCCGGCAACCAAGGAGCAGGCGCTGCTGCCGGATTGGCGCGACGAAGACCGGCTGCATTACACGACGGCGCTCGCAGGGCTTTTGGCCGACCTCGCGCCAGAGGGCGCGCGGCTCACTCTCACCACCTCGCCGGGCGCCTATGGCCCGCTGGTCGGCGGCACCGGGGCGGAGAGCGACATTGCCGACGGGCTCTTACGCGCGGCGGCCGCTTTGTCGGATCTCGCCCGGCAAACCGGCCGGCAAGTGGCGCTCGGGCTGCTGCCGACGCCTTTCGGCCTGATCGACGGCGCGGGATCCGCCATCGAGTTCTTCCGCGAACGGCTGTTTACCGCAGGTGCCGAACGCCGCTTTCGGGCGCTTGCCGATCTGGCCCGCAACGAAGGCGAGCAGGCGCTTAGGACGCATCTGGGCCTTGCTTACGACACCGCGCATGCGGCCGTCAGTTGGGAAGATGTCGGCGGCGCTTTGGAGGCCATCGCCGATGCCGAGATACCGGTCCATCGACTGCGTCTGTCCGCGGCGGCGGAACTGACGCCAATCACGGCTGAAGGGCGTGCGGCGCTCGCCGCGCTCGGTCCTGCGCCTCATCTGCGTCCGGTGATCGGCACCGATGCTGCGGGCAGCACCCTCCGCATGCCCGATCTCGTGCCCGATGCGTTGTCGGACGGCGCGCTGTGCCGGGTGCTCGTCCGCTGGCCATTGACCGGCAGGACCTCAGGGCCCGTCCGCGCCACGCTGCCGGCGGTCCGCGCCGCGATCTCCGCCAGGGCCGCGTTCGACGTGCCGCCGCAGCTTGAGATCGTCATGACCCCTGAGGCGTTGGGCCCTGACACCTCTCTGCCGGAGACGATGCGGGCAGCGGGCGCCGATCTCGCCTGGGTGGCCGCTCGGCTCTAACTCCCCCGCCGGGGCTGCGCTAGAACCTGAAATAGATGAACGGGCTGTAGGCGCCGGCAAGGACTTTTGCGGCCGACAGCCCCAGGAGCGCCAACCAAAGGCAAAGACCGACCGCAACGCCCACGGGACGCCATGCCTGCGTTGGTGCGTTGAAGCTCGGCAGAACCGCATACCGGCCGACGACCCGCCCCGCCATGCCGCCGCTGAGCAGGATGCCAAGCGCCGCGGCGATCAGCGCTTCGTTGGTCACAAAGCTCGCAGCGCCCAACTGGCCCCCCGGTCTCAGGATGGCAGCATAGATGCCGAGCGCATGGTCAAGGCTTTGGGCCCGGAACAAGACCCATCCGGCCATGACGACGAGCAAAGCGTAGCCGGTCCCAAGCGCAGCCGGCAGCCGGTCGAGCCCGCGCCCCAAAACCCCGCGTTCGAGCGCTAGAAACAGCCCGTGCCACACGCCCCAAAGCACGAAAGTCCACGCCGCGCCATGCCACAAGCCGGTCAGAAGGAAAACCGCCCAGAGGTTCAGGAGCGTGCGCCCGCGCCCCAGCTTGTTACCGCCGAGTGGGATGTAGACGTAATCTCTGAACCAGGTGGACAGAGAGATATGCCAACGCCGCCAGAAGTCGCGTAGGCTTGTCGCGGTGTAGGGGTGGTCGAAATTTTTGGGAAAGCGGAAACCGGTGAGCCGCCCCAAACCGACGGCCATCAGCGAGTAGCCGAGAAAATCGAAATAGATCTGCAGAGTATAGGCCATCACTCCGGCCGCAGCGGCTGCCGATGTAAGGCGCTCGGGGTCTGCGGCGAAGACGCGGTCGGCAACTGGGGCAACCGCGTCGGCGATGAGAACCTTCGCCGCGAGGCCCACGGCGAAGAAGGCCAGCGCCTCGTAGAGGTCGCGCGCCGTGACACGCCGGGCCCGGAGATCTTTCGCCACCGAGGCGAAGCGCACGATGGGTCCGGCCACCAGCTGTGGAAACATCGCGATATAGAGCCCGACCCGAAGCGCCGAGCGCTCGGGCGGCGCATGCCCGCGCGCCAGATCCACAAGATAGGAGATCGCCTGGAAGGTGAAAAACGAGATCCCGAGCGGCAGGTGGATTCCACCGGCAGCGGGCGCGTCGAGGCCCAGCAGCTGTGACGCGAGAAAGCCCAGATATTTGAAATAGCACAGCAGCGCGAGATTGGCGGCAATCCCGAGCCCGAGCCACAGCCTGCGCCGCGCTGGATCGTCCATGATCAGCCGCCCCGCCGCGATGTTGAGGGCGATCGACCCCAGCATCACAGCGAGGTAAGCACCCTCTCCCACAGCGTAGAAGAGAAGACTGAAGGCAAGCAGAACCGGGTTGGCCGCGCGGGCGTCGAGAAAGTAAAGCGCAAGGAAGGCCGGCAGGAAGAAGAATAAGAAGTCGATCGAGGAAAAGACCACGCCCGTCTCCGCAGTCTATGCCCCGGGGGGCGAGCTCAGAAGCCGCCGCCGGTCCGGAAGCCGCCCGTCGAACGGGGGGCAGGCGCCGGGCTGCGTGGGGCGCGGAGGCCGCCGAATCCGGCTCGCCGACGGCTGCGCGGGCCGCGGTAGCTTACTTCGAGCGCCTCGGACAGCGCGGCCCGGGCCGCGCCCTTGACGATACCGCCAATGAGTGTCCCCAAAGCGTCGCCATTGTCAAATCGGCCGCCCGGTCGGGCATATCCACGAGACCTGAAGCGTCGCCGTTCGGCGGCCAACTCGTCGCGGCGGCGGGCGAGGTCGCGCTCCTCGCGCTTGGCCTCCGCAATGGCGGCGCGCACCCGGCGGTCGCTCTCGGCGAGCTCAGCCAGTCGGGTCACGGCATTGTCGTCCTCCGGGGAGGGGGTGGCGCGGGCGCGTTCGGCAAGGCGCGAGAGCTCTGTCCGGCGAAAGGTTTGGGCGAGCCCGTCGAGGGCGCGCAACATCCCCTCGTCTTGCTCAGGATCCGTAAGCCGCGCCCGAAGGGTGTCCGCTGTCTCACGAGCCGTCTCCAACCGGGCAATCTCCGCTTCGATCCCGTCCAGCGCGGCCTCGGCAGCCTCGACCGCCTCTTCATGGGGCCCGATGCCGTCGCTCTCCAGTGCCGCGCGCTCGATCTCGGCGAGCGCTAGTCCCGCGGCTTCGGCGGTCTCGGCGAGCCGATCCGCATGGGCGCGGAGCCGCCGGGGGATCTCGTTGAGGCGGGTGTAGTCGCGCCGAGCCGCGGGGTAGCCGATAAGCCGGGCCACCCGCCCATCGATTTGCTTGACGAGCGCCATCGCCCGGTAGTCCAGCGTGTCGTAGCGCCGTGCCCAAAGATAGGCGAAAAGCGGATCGGTGTCGTAGGCGATGGATTTCTCGGCCCGGTCCGCCTCGGCCCGGTCGGCCTTGGCATCCGCGGCCTCGGCCTTGGCCTCAGCGGCTTCGAGGGCTGCGGCGCGGGCGGCCCAGTCGGGATCGTCGACCAAGCGCGCCTGGGTTGCATCGGCGAGCAGGTCTCGGGCTTCGGTGGCTTCGTTGAGGCTCTGATCCGCAGCGTCCCGACGGGCCATGGCGTCGGCCAACTCGGCTTCGAGGGCCGCGCTTTGCCGTTCGGCCTCTGCCAGACGCGCCTTTCGTGTCTCGAGTGCTGTGAGCGCCTCGCGCTCTGCGCGGTCGAGGCGCCCGGCGATCTTGTCGCGTTCGAGTGCATCAAGGCGGGTCTGGGCCAGGCTGCGATAGGCGGCGCTCTCGGCGCGGTGGATCTCTGCGGCTTCCTCGGCCAGCTCGGCGAGCCGGCGGGCGACGCGGGCTTCCTCGGCGCGCAGATCCGCCTCTGCACGCTCGATCGATCGATAGATGTCCCGCGCCGGCCTCACTGGTCCCACTCCGTGATCGCCCCATCCATTACCGGCATTCGCCAATCGATCGATAGATGACCTGACCGCTTAACGCCGAGAATGTTGCTCTGAACGATCCCGTCGTCCTGCTTGTCTCGTCCGACCATCCGATAAGTCGCTTCGGGGACGCGGATCGCCCAGATCGTGACGGTGTCGGTTCGCCCGGTTTCCTCGCTGGTAATCGGCCGCGCCAGCACGTCGCCGCCGGCCCCGACCGCTTCGACCAGAAGATAGAAGTTCCGCGCCTGGCTGTTCGCATCTGGGATCCGGAAGACGGCCGTCGGCTCTCCCGGGCGGTTCACGATGCGCAGATCGAACGCCAGAGCGAGTTCCTCGGTGCGCCCCTCGAGCCGCGCCAACCCCGCGCGCGCATCTTCCAGCAGCCCTGCCTCGATCGCGGCGTCGATTTCGCGACGCGCCTCGGCGACGGTTCGCTCTGCCGCGTCGGTTGCGGCCAGTGCCTCGGCCTGGGCCGCGACCCGAGCGAGCTCGGCCCGAAGCCGGTCCTCCGGGCTTGCCTGCAGCATCCCCCAGATCACCCAGACCACCAGCAGCCCTGCGGCTCCGCCCACCCAGGGCCCCCAGCGCAATCGGCTGACCCAGAGCTTGGCGAGGGTCACTTGGAGCGAGGGTTTTGGCGGCACATAGACGAACCGGCTCTCATGCAGCGCGCGGATCCCCTCCTCGAGGATCTCGTCGGTAACCGACAGCCCTTGTCCCTCATAGAGCCGCCGGAGCCGGGCCTTAAGAGCTGCATCCTGATCGTCTTGACCGAGATCGCGGTCCAAAGCCATGCGGTCGTGGCGGATTGTGTCCACCACGTCCATCGCCATCATCAGCTCGTCGAGCTGCGGCGTCTCCTGACGACCGGGCTCAGCCATCGCCTCAGAGGCCGAGGGCTGCGCCCTTCTGGGCGAGCTTCGTCATCCGCCGTTTGCCGCTCTCGACGGCCTCGCGGATCTCCTCGGAGTTTTTGGTGGCCAGACCCCGCATCTCGGTGATGATCTCGCCGGCACTCTCCTGATAGTTCACCACCGACTCGACGAGCTTTTTGACCGCTTCCGCGCGGATCGTCGGCCCGTAGCCCGCTTTGAGCGCCTCCTCCTGGACCTTGGCACCGATGTCGGCGAGCACCTCGATCGATTTGGATACGCCCTCCTTCATCGAGTTGAGCGTCTCGGTCGCTTCGTGCAGGCCGAACATGCCGGTGAACGACGCCTTCAGCGCGGTCAGGACCGACTCGTTGGTGGTAAAGAAGGAGACCGACTGCTGATAGACCCGTTGCTTGGCCGAGGTGGTTTGCATCAGCCGCGCCATGATCACTTCGGAGGTGTTGTAGCCAATCGTCAAGTTGTCGGCGAGGTCTTTGGCGATTTGGTAGCGCCCTTCCTCGGTCTGCATTTCGCGCAAACGCGCGTCGCGGGCCAGTTCGAGCCGTGCCTTCGCGCCGGCATCGTCCTCGGAGAAGGCCTCGACAGCGCCTGCGGCCTGGGTCAATGCGGCCTTTGCGGTCTCGAGTTTTGCCTCGGCTTTCTCAAGGACCTCCAGCGCGGCCACCTCGGCCTGCTTCAGCGCGCCCCGAAAGTCCCGATAGGCTTCGAGAATCCGGTGCTCGCGGTCGATGATATCTTTGGTGTCCCTCGAAACATCCAGATAGATGTCGCGGATCGCATCGAACCGGCCCGCGATGTCGCCGCGGGAGATCTTCATCCACGCATTGGTGGAGCGCTCGAACAAGTCGATGGTGCCGTCGGCAAGCTGGTCGACAAGGCGCTTGGCGTCGTCACGGATCGAGTTGAACCCCTGCGTGATCATCTCGTAGCGCTGGCCGATCGACATTTGCGAGATTTCTTCGCGGACGATCTCGTTGAAGACCGACATCTGGCCGAGCGTGCGGGTGATCACCGCGATGCGGTCCGGATCGATGTCCGAGATCTGCTCCAGAAGGCCGGCGATGGGCGCGGCTTCCGGCGCGGCGTCGCGCGCGAGGCCGAGTTGGTGCAGGCGGCCCATCGCCTGATCGAGATATTGCAGCGGGCTCTGGATTTCGGGCGTCGTGGTGTCGGTCATGGCGGCGTCCCCCCGGTGGCTGCTTTGGCCATCTACCTACATCGACGCGGCGTCCTCGGGGAGAGGCTTTTTTCCGATGCCCGCCGCAGGTCCCGGCGAGCATGGCGATCCTGAAGGGTTACGCGGCCGCGCCGCGCCGATCAGAACGGGATATGCGCTCGGCGCAGATCGAGCGTGACCCGCCCGACCGGTTGGGTCAGCCGGCGCAGGAAGACCGTCCCTGGGCTGTGCGCCAGGGGGTCGAACCGGGCGAGCCGTCGGCCCTCCGCCTCAAGCGCATTCACTGGCCTGTCCTCCCGAGCACGACCACCGGGATGGACGACGTGGTAGGTGCATCCGCCGAGCGAGCGCCCGCTGGCGCGATCGACGACATCGAACACGAGCGGCCCTTGGGCCGGCACCGTCGGGTGCAGGCAGCGTGGCGGTTGCCAGGCGCGGAACTTTATCCCCGCGACGCGTCCGCCCCCGCCGTCTGGGGCCTCGGTCAGCGGGATCTCGATGCCGTTGACGGCCAATGCGAGGCCTTCTGGGAGCGGCTGCGACAGCGTCACCTGTAGTCGTTCGACAGAGCTGTCGACATAGCGCGCCGTGCCCCCCACCACGCCTTCTTCGCCGAGAACGTTCCAGGGCTCCAGCGCCATCCGGACCTCGAGCGCCACGCCGGCGACCTCGACCGTGCCCATATGCGCGAAGCGGAACTCGTATTGCGCGCGGAACCACTCGGGATCGAAGGTGAGCGCATGGGCCCGCGTCAGATCCGCGAGCACCTCCTGGAAGTCGGCCCAGACGAAGGCGGGGAGCATATAGCGATCGTGGAGCCTTGGCCCCCACTCGGTCAATGGCGCCTTATAGGGCGTGTCCCAAAACCAGGCGAGCAACCCGCGAAGCACCAGCGCCTGGGCGGCCGACATCCGTGCATGGGGCGGCATTTCGAAGGCGCGGAATTCGATCAAACCCAGGCGTCCGGTCGGGCCATCGGGAGAGAACATCTTGTCGATGCAGATCTCGGCACGATGGGTGTTGCCGGTCACGTCGACGAGAAGGTCGCGGAAGATCCGGTCGACCAACCAGGGCGGCGTGTCGGCCCAACGGGGCGGCAGCTGAGCCAGTGCCAATTCCATCTCCTCCAGCGTCTCCATCCGCGCCTCGTCGATGCGCGGCGCCTGGGAGGTGGGCCCGATGAACAGGCCGGAGAAGAGATAGGAGAGCGAGGGGTGGCGCTGCCAATAGGCGATGAGCGAGCCGAGGAGATCGGGGCGGCGCAGGAAGGGGCTGTCCGCCGGTGTGGCACCGCCGACGACGATGTGGTTGCCGCCGCCGGAGCCTGTCGGCCGGCCATCGATCTGGAACGACGAGGCGTCGAGCCCCGCGAGCCAAGCCTCCTCATAAACCGCCTCGGTGATCGCAACCTGCTGGCGCCAGTTATGCGCGGGGTGGATGTTCACCTCCACGACCCCCGGATCGGGAGTGACTTTGATGACATTCAGCCGGTGGTCCGGCGGCGGCGGATATCCTTCGATATGGACCGGCTGGCCGAGCTCGCCTGCGGTCTCCTCGATCGCGGCCACGAGGTCGACATACGCGTCGGCCGACGGCAGCGGCGGCAGGAAGATGCACAGCGTGCCGCCGCGGGGCTCTACGCTGATGGCGGTCCGCACGGCCGGGGCGGTTACCAACTGGCCCGGACCGATGTCCTCGAAGGCGATCTCCCGAGGATAACGGGGTTGATACCGCGGGCTCGGCCCCTGCCTGTAGCCGGCCGCGGCGCCCAAGGGTCCGCCGCCGCGCAAGACCGGCCCAGCGGTGCCGCCCATGCCGGCGATCCCGGCCTGACCGGCGGCGAGACCGTCCGGAAAGCGCGACCAATGGGGGGGCAGCGGCATATCGGGGGCCATGGGATCGCGTTCGAAAACATGCGGACGCAGATCCTCGGCCAGATGAGCGAGCGAGTTGAGCGGGAGACGAAAGCCCGCCGGGCTGTCCCCGGGGATCAGGAAGAGCCGGCCGCGCCGCGTGGTCCAGCGCTGGGATGCCCAGCGGAACCGGCGTTGGCGGGGCCGCTTGTCATGGGCCTGGGCGAGCTGAAGCGGCAAAACGAAGGCTGCCGGCGTTCCAAGCCCCCGACCGAAGACCCGAGCGAGGCGCGCCCGTTCCTCGGCATCATCGAGATCGGCCGCCAGTGGATCCATGTTCTCCGGCAGCTGTTGCTCTCGGACGACGAAAGCTGCCACGTCTTCGAAGGCCGGTTCGACGAAATCCGGATCGATACCGAGCGACTCGCAAAGCGTCGCGGTAAATTCCTCGGCACGAGCGGCAGGGACCTCGTTGGCGGTCTGTTCCGGGGCGATCAGCCCGGGGTCGAGCCAAAGCGGCTCCCCGTCGCCGCGCCAGTGCAGGGCAAAGGCCCAGCGAGGAAGTTGCTCGCCGGGATACCATTTGCCTTGGCCGAAATGCAGCAGGCCCTCCGGCGCGAAACGGCGTTGGAACCCCCGGATCAGCTGCTCGGCATGGGCGCGCTTGGTCGGGCCCACGGCGTCGATCGTCCATTCCGGCGAATCCCGGTCGGTGGCGGAGACGAAGGTCGGCTCGCCGCCCATGGTGAGGCGCATATCCGCCGCCTGCATCCGTGCGTCGATCCTGTCCCCGGCCTCGAGCACGCGGGACCATTGCAAATCCGAAAGTGGCTTGGTCACCCGCGCCGGCTCGTGAAGCCGCGTGACCTTCATCTCGAAGTCGAAACTGACCTCGCATTCTTCGAGCGCGCCGGTGATCGGGGCTGCGGTACGCGGCTCCGGGGTGGCGGCGAGCGGGATATGGCCCTCGCCGGCGAAGAGCCCGGAGGTCGGGTCCAGCCCGACCCAACCCGCGCCGGGGAGATAGACCTCGGCCCAGGCATGCAGATCGGTGAAGTCGTTAAAGGTCGGGGGCGGCTCGCCCGGCGCACCGGTGTCGGGCCGCAACTGGATCAGATAGCCCGAGACAAAGCGCGCGGCGAAACCCATGGCGCGGAGCATTTGAACGAGAAGCCAGCTTGAGTCGCGACACGAGCCGCGGGCGAGCTTGAGGGTCTCCTCGGCCGTCTGCACGCCGGGCTCCATCCGCACGATGTAGCCGATCGCTTGGTTTACGTATTGGTTCAACGACACCACCCAGGGGATGGTCTCGCCCGTCCGCGCTGGCGCGCCCTCCAGGAAATCGCCCAGGCGGATGCCGATCTCGGGGGATTTCAGATAGGGGGCGAGATCGACCTTGAGCCAAGGGTCATAATCCCAAGGCAGCTCGCGGCAGCCGTCCTCTAGGAAGAAGTCGAACGGGTTGATCGCATCCATCCGAGCGATCACGTCGATCGTCACGTCGAGATGGTTTATCCGCTCCGGGAACACAACGCGGGCATTCCAGTTCGAAAAGGGATCCTGCTGCCAGTTGACGAAGTGATCCTCTGGCGAGACCCGCTGGGTGTAGGACAGGATCGGGGTCCGCGCATGCGGCGCCGGGCGAAGACGGATCACATGGGGCGAGAGACGGACGAGCCGGTCATAGCGGTAGCTCGTGCGGTGGGTCAGGGCGACAGTGATGCTCATGGCGGCTCCGCTCGGCTGGCTCGGGGGCGCCCGGACATCCAAGCGCTGCGACGTCGCCGTGACAGACCATGCTCAGCCCGCGCACGCAAGGGAACACTGCCGCATCAACGGGCGCCGAGGTCGGATCGCCCTTATCCGGGGCGCTCTGAGGCGCATTTTGCCTGCTTTCTCGGCACATCGGGATGTGTGCGGGCGGCTTGCTTCGGCCAACTGCGCCATTTTTCGCCGCAGTGCCGCGGGCGGCCAAATTTGGGGGCGACAGCGGCGCTCAACTTGATAGTTTCGGGCGCATGTACAGCGAGATGCGACATGATGGGGTGGTGCGACCGGAATACGGTCCGGTCGACCAGTGGATCAAGGAGATCGGCGTCGAAGCGCTCGCCACGCGCCGCGCGGAGGCTGAGGCCTTGTTCCGAAAGGTGGGCATCACCTTTGCCGTCTACGGCGAGGGCGGCGATCCGGATCGGCTGATCCCGTTCGACCTCGTGCCGCGGGTCTTCTCCGCCGCCGAATGGGACCGGATCGAGCGCGGGTCGATCCAGCGGGCGCGGGCGCTAAACGCCTTTCTCTCCGACGTTTACGGGGCAGGCGAGATCTTTGATGCTGGGATCGTCCCGCGCGATGCGATTTTCCAGAACGAGGCCTATCAGCCGGCCATGCAGGGGGTGTCGCCGCCGGGCGGGGTTTTCAGCCACATCATCGGGGTCGATATCGTCCGCTGCGGGCCGGACGAGTTTTATGTCCTGGAGGATAACTGCCGGACCCCTTCGGGCATCTCTTATGTGCTCGAGACCCGCGAGGTCCTCAGCAGGATGTTTCCGGGCCTTTTCGCCGATGGGCAAATCCGCCCGGTGCACGGCTATCCCGAGATGTTGCTGACCGCGATGGAGGAGGTGGCCCCGCCTGCCTGCTCTGGAAAGCCACAGATGGCGATTCTAACGCCAGGGCACTACAACAGCGCCTATTACGAGCATTCCTTCCTCGCCGATCAGATGGGGGTGGATCTCGTCGAGGGACCCGACCTCTTCGTGTCGGAGGGTCGGCTTTGGCGGCGCACGATCCGCGGCGCAGAGCGTGTCGATGTGCTCTACCGACGGATCGACGACGATTTCCTCGACCCCGACGCGTTCCGGCCCGACTCGCTCCTTGGCGTAAAAGGGCTCATGGAAGTCTACAAGGCGGGCGGCGTCACGCTGGTCAACGCGCCCGGCACCGGGGTGGCGGATGACAAGTCGATCTATGTCCATGTGCCGGAGATGATCCGGTTTTACCTGGGCGAGGAGGCGGTGATCCCGAACGTGCCGACCTGGCGTTGTGGCGATCCGGACCACTGCGCCCATGTACTTGCGAATATGCAAGAACTCGTGGTCAAGGAGGTGCACGGCTCGGGCGGGTATGGGATGATCATCGGGCCGAAATCGACCCAGGCTGAGCGCGAGGCCTATGCCGAGCGGATCAAGGCGGACCCGGCCGGCTTCATCGCCCAGCCGACGCTCTCGCTCTCCACCGCGCCGACGCTTTCGGAAACCGGCCTCGTCGAGCGCCATGTCGATCTGCGCCCCTTCGTGATTTCAGGTAAGACAACCCGACTGATCCCGGGCGGGCTTACCCGCGTTGCGCTGCGGGAGGGATCTTTGGTGGTGAATTCCTCGCAAGGCGGCGGGGTCAAAGACACATGGGTGCTCGGGCCGTGACCGGCGGTACGGGGGGCGGGCTATGCTGAGCCGAGTGGCCGAGGCGCTTTTCTGGATGTCGCGCTACGTCGAGCGCGCGGAGAATGTGGCGCGGCTGCTCGATGCGGGCAGGCGCATGAACACGCTGCCGACCTCTGCGGAGGCCCGCGCGGCCGAGTGGTCCTCCATCGTGATCGCCGCCGGCTGTTCGGAGACGTTTCCCTATCCGCTGGATGAGGCGACGGCCCGCTCGGTCGCGCTCCATCTGATCTTCGACCAGGACAATCCCTCGGCGATCCGCTCCTGTATCCGCCAAGCGCGGGAGAATGCCCGCGCCGTCCGTCAGGCGATCACCTCCGATGTCTGGAATGCGACCAACGAAGCTTGGATCGAAATGCGGACCAAGTCCGCGGCAAGCTTGATCGGTGGCGAATTCGCTCAGGTGCTGGACTGGACGAAAACGCAAGGCCACCGGTTCCGCGGCGCGGTGGACGACACATTGCTGCGCGATGCCGGCTATAATTTCGTCCGCCTGGGCCAACATATCGAGCGGATCGACGCCACCGCCCGGCTGCTCGACGTGAAGTACCACGTGCTCTTGCCGCCGGATCAGCAGGTGGGTGGGTTGATCGATGAGAGCCAGTGGTTGCAGATTCTGCGCGCGGCCAATGCCTCGACCGCCTATCGGCATGTCTATCGCCAGCCGGTCCGGCCCGATCTCGTGGTGCATTTCCTCACGCTGAACTTGCTCTCTCCCCGGTCGATGCGCAGCTGTGCGGCGATGATCGTTCGGCACCTCGATCTCTTGAAGGCGCATACTGGCTTCAGCGCCGACTGTCATTTCAGGGCATATGCGCTGCTCGGCCGGCTCGAGGACCTCACCGTTGAGGATATCTTCGAGCACGGTCTCCACGAATGGCTGACCGAACGGATCCAGGAGAACAACCTGCTGGCCCGCTCCATCGCCGACGCCTATGGCTTTGGCCAGGTTCCGGTCGAGCGGGTCGCCGTGCCGCAAGGCTAATCAGCGGGACTGGGCACGCGCGCAGATGCCGAAGGTTTTTGCAAGGCTTTGCGAATGCCGCAGAGACAGCGGCGGGGCATTATGGTGTCAAACTCAGCCGACCAAGCCGCGTGCCTCAGGCCCGCCCCGAACCGGGCCGGCAGCGCAGAGCTTCCGCAGCGGCGCCAGCTCTGCTATCGGAGATGCTGGACATGCGGGGTGAGGGAGCGCGCCATGACCTACTGCGTCGCCATCAAACTCAACGAAGGCATCGTCTGCCTCTCCGACACGCGCACCAATGCCGGGCTCGACAACATCGCCAAGTTCCGCAAGATGTTTCGTTGGGAGATCCCCGAAGAGCGCGTCGTCGTGATGATGACCTCTGGAAATCTCGCCGTAACCCAGGCGGTGATTAGTCAAATCCAGGAAAGCCTCGACTTCCCCAAGGAAGGGATCGAGACGATCTTTACAGCGCCGACGATGTTCCGGATCGCGGAGGTGGTTGGCACCACCATGCGCAACGTGATGCTGCAATACGGCTCGGCGATCGCCTCCTCTGGCAGCTCCGCCGACAGCTCGATCGTCCTCGCCGGCCAGCGTAAGGGCGGGGAGCACCGGCTGTTTTTGATTTATTCGGCGGGCAACTTCATCGAGGCGACGGACGACACGCCGTTTTTTCAGATCGGCGAGCACAAATACGGCAAACCGATCCTGGATCGGGTGATCAGCCCGGAAACCTCGCTCGAGGACGGTCTGACGGCGGTGATGTTGTCGATGGATTCGACCCTGCGCTCCAATCTGTCCGTCGGGATGCCCCTGGACCTGGCAGTATTCCGCCGCGACGCACTGCATTTCGCCGATCTGCGCCGGATCGAACAGGACGATCCCGAGTTCCATGCGCTCTCGAACGCGTGGTCTGCGGCGCTCAAGCGGGCCTTTACCGAAATGCCCGGGCGCGGGGTCTCAGATCGTGCCGATGCGGTCGAAGCGGATCGAGCGCCACAGGATCCCGCGGCGTCCGCCGTGCCGGCAGCGGCGGTCGAGGGCAATACGAATGGCCGCCTTCCCGAGCCCAGCGACATGGGCCTGGCCCGCCAGCTCGAGCAACCCCCCGGTGCCGGTCGGAGCGTGGGCGGGGACGTGCCGGGCCCGGCGCCAGGCGTCGATGCCGGCGGCCCGACTTCGGCACTGCTGCCGGGGGACGGGTCGGACCAGATGGGCTGACCCCTTTAGGCGCCCCCACCCGCGGCTGAGTCGCTTCAGTCTTTGGCAATCTTTTGGCCCCAACCTTCTCCCGAGCGGTCAAGCGCAGGCATGCCCGCCGCAAGGCCCGGGGGGCGTTAGGGAGGCTGGCTTGGCGAACCTGTCGGCGGCAACGCGAATCGAAAACGAGGTCGGGGCGGCCGCCCTCTGCGTCGGAGGGCTGCCGGCCTTGGTGCCGGGTGTCGCTGCCTTGGCGGCAGGGCTCAATACGCTGCGGGATGCCGTCCTCTTTGTTGATGAGGCGGACCGTGTCGTTTGGGCGAGCCGGGCGCTGGGCGAACTCTTGGGCGGTGTGCGAGGGCGTGGCCACGGCTGGCCGCCCCTTGCCGTCCTGTTGCGCGAGTTGAACGGTGGCGTGGATGTCGCGCTGCCGGTTTCGGGGGAGGCGGTCGTCTTGACCGGTCTCGCGGCGCGGCGGCTGCGGCTGCGCCGGGGCGAGCGGGTGCCAGGTGGCCTAACGCTTGTCGTATTGGAGGAGTGGACCGAGGGTCGGGCGGCGGCCGAGGCGTTGGACGCGGCGCATGCCCTGTCGAACCATCTCGCGCGCCACGATCCGCTCACCGGGCTGCCCAACCGCCCCCATTTCCTCGCCAATCTGTCGCGCGCGCTGAGCGATGCCTCTGGCGAGGCGCGGGTTGCCGTCTGCTTGCTGGATGTCGAGCGTTTCAAGCATGTAAACGAGGCATTCGGCCAAGTTGCGGGGGATTTCGCGCTTTGCCGCCTCGGTGAAACGCTCAGACGGGAACTCGCGCCAGATCAAGTTGCGGCCCGCGTCGGCGGCGACGGGTTTGCGGTCCTCATCCCGGAGATCTACGACCCCAATGCGCTGGAAAGCCTTGTCAAACGTCTGCATGCCGCCGTCACCGGGCCGATCCGGCTCGACCGCAGCCGTTGGTCCCCCACGGTCAGCATCGGCGCCGCCTGTTCCGAGCCGGGCAAAGGCGCGGCGGGCGAATTGATGATGCATGCTGAGATCGCCCTCGCCGATGTCAAGGCGAACCGCCGCGGCGGGACCGGCCTGTTCTCCCCGGTCTTGGGCAAGCAGTTTGCCGATCGGGCGCGGATCTCAGAGGAGCTGCGCCGCGCGGTTGAGGTGGACGAGTTCGAAGCCTTCTTTCAGCCACAGATCGCGCTGGAAACCGAGGAAATCATCGGCTTCGAGACCCTTGTGCGCTGGCGCCACCCCAGTCGCGGCCTGCTCGAGCCCTGTTACTTTCTTGCCATCGCCGAGGACGTGAACCTCACCCGCGCGATCGACACGGCGATGCTCGGCAAGGCGCTCCACGGGCTTGTCGCCATGCGCGCTGCCGGGCATCGCGTTCCCCGTGTCTCTGTGAATTTCTCCGCCGCGAGTTTGCGCGATCCGGGCTTCGTCGACATGGTGCAATGGGCGGTCGACGGGCAGGGCCTGCGGGCTGAAGAGGTGGTGATCGAGTTGCTTGAAACCGCGCTGGCCGGTGGGCCGGAGGACCCTGCGGCACGCACGGTGGAGCAGCTCGCGCGGGCCGGCTTTCCGGTTGAGCTCGATGATTTCGGCACCGGGTATAACTGCCTGTCAAACCTCGCGCGGCTCAATGTCCATGCGGTCAAGATCGACCGATCGCTGATCCAGCAGGTGGTGGCGCAGCGCTCAAGTGCGGCCATCGTGCGGGCGATCGTCGCGCTGGCCGAGCAACTCGGCATCGCCGTGCTCGCGGAGGGGATCGAGCGGCCCGAGGAGACGGCCGCGCTGCGGGCTTTCGGATGCCGGTTGGGCCAGGGCTACGCTTTCGGCCGTCCCGAGCCGCTCACGCGGGTGATTGACTGGCTTGCGCGCAGGCCGGCGGGTCGGCGCGCCGCGAGTTGAGCGCCGGTTTGTTCAGATCGGGCGGACCAGATCGCCAAGGCGGACGGCTCCCTCTGTGATGACCGCGGCGGTGACCCCGCCATGGCCGCGCAGGGCGGAGTAGCCGCCGGGGCCCAGCGCGGCTTCCATCCGTGAGCAGGGCGCGCAGGGGCCCGTGATCTCGATCACGGCGCTGCCGAGCTCAACCTTGCGCCCCCGCCACGCCCCGATGTTGAGCCCGGCTACCGCGATGTTACGGCGCAGATCGGCGAAGCGGATCCAAGGAGTGCGCGCCAGCCCCGCGATCACGGGCAGATGCTCGGCTTGCATCAGCGTCACCGCTCGGGCGCCCGGCCGCAGCCGCCGGTCGCCGACAAGACCCGCGGCCGCGATCTCGGCGGCGGAAGGTTCGGCCATCGGGGCACGCTTGGCTGGGCGGACCCCGATCCACATCACGCGCCCGGGCCCGGCATGGGTGGCCAGCAGCGCTTGCAGCGGCGATGGCTCCATCTGCATCTCCAAAAAAAGAGGCCCAGAGCAAGCTCCGGGCCCAGACTCACGGGAGGACCGTGTCGCGGGGGGGGATCACTCCTCCGCGGGTGTTTCGACGCCGCCGCCCAGGCTGTGCACATAGAGCGAGACCTGTTTGATCTCGGTATCGGTAAGCCCAGAGGTGCCGCGGATATCTTCGATCCAGGCCGGCATCACCCCGGCCCGACCGAGTGCGATCGTCTCGGTGACGGTTGCTTCGTCGCCGCCATAGAGCCAGATCGCGTCGGTGAGATTGGGCGCGCCCATCATGGTGAGGCCTTCACCGTTCTCGCCATGGCAGGAGCTGCATTCGTTGGCGAAGATCTCGGCGCCTTGCGCGTTGGTCTCGTCGAGCCCGGAGAGGGCCCGCGTGTATTGCACAACGGCGGCGATTTCCTCGTCGGTCAGCCAGTCCTCGCCGAAAGCCGGCATCTCGCCGAGACGGGTGTCGTAGTTCTCGTCCGGGTTCCAGCGGATCCCATAGGTGATGGTTTGATAGATCTCGTCGCGGGTGCCGCCCCAGATCCAGTCGTCGTCGAGGAGGTTGGGGTAGCCCGCGGCCTGGACGCCAGCAGCCCCCGCGCCGTGGCATTGCGAGCAGTAGGCCTTGAAGATCGCCGCGCCGCCGGCATTGGCGAACTGCATCAGTTCCGCGTCATGGGAGATTTCGTCGAGCGACAATTCGGCAATCCGGTCGGTGTAGACCGACTGGGCCGCCTTGTGCTCGGCGATCGCTTCATGCACCGCCGCGCGCTTGGTGTGCCCGAGGACGCCAGCGGTTGCCGTGGTGATCATCGGCCAGGCCGGGTAGAAGATCGTGTAGGCAAGGCCCCAGACCACGGTCGCGTAGAAGGTCCAGAGCCACCATTTCGGCAATGGGGTGTTGAGCTCCTTGATGCCGTCCCACTCGTGTTGGGTGGTCTCGGTGCCGGTGATCTCGTCGATCTCTTTTTTGTCGTGATCGGCCATGGGGCTCACTCCTTGGGCTCGTCGTTGCGCAGCGGGATCTGGGCGATGTCGTCATGGGTGGCCTTCGATCCCGGGCGCAGCGTGAAGAGCACCACGGCAACGAAGAAGATCATCATCACGAGGAGCCACCAGCTCGCGGCGAACTCGCGGATCAGGTGATAAGTGCCGGTCTCGTCCATGATCTCCCCTCAGCGCAGGTTAAGTTCGGCCTGGGCCTCATAGGTCGAGAAGTCGACCATGGTGCCGAGGACCTGAAGATAGGCGATCAGCGCGTCGAGCTCGGTAATCTCGGGTCGGCCGTCGAAATTGCGGACCTGGGCCTTCGGGAAGTTCTCCAGCAGCTCGCCCACCGCTTCGTGGTTGGGGTCGACCTGGGCGTGGATGAAGGTCTTGGCCATGGCCACCTGTTCTTCGGTGTAGGGCACCCCGACCATCTGGTTGGCCCAGAGGTGGTCTTCGATATGCTCGAAATCGAGCGCCGTCTGTTCGAGCCACGGATAGGCGGGCATGACGGACTCAGGCACGAGCGCTTTGGGCTGGCGCATATGGTCGACATGCCAGGCGTCCGAGTAGCGCCCGCCGACGCGGGCGAGATCCGGGCCGGTGCGCTTCGATCCCCACTGGAAGGGATGGTCGTAGATGCTTTCGGCCGCCAGGCTGTAGTGGCCGTAGCGCTCGACCTCGTCGCGCATCGGGCGGATCATCTGGGAGTGGCAGACATAGCAGCCCTCCCGGACATAGATGTCGCGGCCCTTGAGCTCGAGCGGCGAGTAGGGGCGGACGCCCTCCACCTTTTCGATGGTGTTTTGCAGCCAGAAGAGCGGGGCGATCTCGACGAGGCCGCCGACGGTGACGACCAGGAAGGATAGCACGAGCAGCAGCGTCGCATGTCTTTCGATCGGCTTGTGGCGCTCGAGGAGGCCCCGACGCGGGGGCTTGGGCGCCTCGGCCCCCGTCTGGGGGGCCGCATTTTCGGTGGTGTTCGGATCCTGAGCCATGGGTCTTTTTCCCTTACTCGGCAGCCACGGCCTGACCGCTGGCGAGGGGCTGACGCTCCTCGCGCAGGCGGCCACGGATGGTCTGGTAGAGGTTGATGCACATGATGATTGCCCCGGCGAGATAGAGCACGCCGCCGAGCCCGCGGACGAGATACATCGGGAACTTGGCCCCGACCGTGTCGGCGAAGGAGTTCACGAGGAAGCCCTGGTCGTCGACCTCGCGCCACATCAGGCCTTCCATGATGCCGGTGACCCACATCGAGGCGGCGTAGAGCACGATGCCGATGGTCGCGAGCCAGAAGTGCCAGGAGACGAGGGTGAGCGAGTAGAGACGGGCGCGGCCCCACAGACGCGGCACCAGGAAGTAGAGCGCGCCGAAGGTGATCATGCCGTTCCAACCGAGCGCGCCGGAGTGGACGTGTCCGATGGTCCAGTCGGTGTAGTGGCTCAAGCTGTTGACGGCCTTGATGGACATCATCGGGCCTTCGAAGGTCGACATGCCGTAGAAGCCGACGGAGACCACCATCATCCGGATCACGGGGTCGGTGCGGAGCTTATCCCAGGCGCCGGAGAGCGTCATCAGGCCGTTGATCATGCCGCCCCAGGAGGGCATCCAGAGCATGATCGAGAACACCATGCCGAGCGTCTGCGCCCAGTCAGGCAGCGCCGTGTAGTGCAGGTTGTGCGGACCCGCCCAGATGTAGAGGAAGATCAGCGCCCAGAAGTGCACGATCGAGAGCTTGTAGGAATAGACCGGGCGCTCGGCTTGTTTCGGCACGAAGTAGTACATCATGCCCAAGAAGCCGGCGGTGAGGAAGAAGCCGACGGCGTTGTGGCCGTACCACCACTGGGTCATTGCGTCCTGCACGCCGGAGAACAGCGAGTAGGAGGCCGAGCCCCAGATCGAGACCGGCACCGCGAGGTTGTTGACCACGTGGAGCATCGCCACCGTCACGATGAAGCTCAGGAAGAACCAGTTCGCGACGTAGATATGGGGCTCTTTGCGTTTGAAGAGCGTGCCCATGAAAACGGCGAGATACGCCACCCAGACCACCGTGAGCCAGATATCGATGTACCAGGCGGGCTCGGCATACTCGCGCGACTGCGAGCCGCCGAAAACGTAGGACGTTGCGGCCAGCACGATGAAAAGGTTGTAACCCCAGAACACGAACCAAGCGAGCCCGGGCGCGAAGAGCCGCGTCGCGCAGGTCCGTTGGACGATGTAAAGGGAGCTCGCGATCAGCGCGTTGCCGCCGAAGGCAAAGATCACCGCCGAGGTGTGCAGCGGGCGCAGCCGGCCGAAGCTCGTGTAGGACAGCCCCCAGTTCAACTCGGGAAAAGCGAGCTGAAAGGCGATGTAAGTCCCGGCCAGGAAGCCGACGACCCCCCAGAGCGCGGTGGCGATAACCCCGTATCGGATGACCTCGTCCGCATAGCCTTCAGCGGGAGCCGGGCCGCCATTGGGCATGCGCTGGGGAGTGTTCCACTGCATGATGGTGTAGAAGAAGAAGCCCGTCGCGAAGGCCAGGACGACGAGCGCGTTGATCTGATAGGCGAGGTCTCGCGCGAAATTCGCCGCCATCGCCGCGAAGACCGCGACGGCGCCGAGCGCGATAAGTTTCAGTACATTCCCCATATTCGTCCCCAACTGCCAACCGTAGGAAATCGGGGAGGGTCTCCCCGACGTTTCTCGGTTATGAGGAGGGGGCGCCAGAGCTCCCTTGATCTGCGTCAACCACGGTCTGGACCTGACGGGGCTGCGTCGATCCGCGCAGGGTTTGGCTTGCCGGTCGGGCCGGAGCAGTCAGGGCTGACTGGGGTGGGGCGGACCGACCTGTCGGCCGCCCCTTGGGCGCGCGGCGCCCAAGGGGCGATGAGCTTCGCCCGGTCCGTCGCCTTCGGCTGGACCGGGCAGGACGCACTGCTCTTTCAGCGCGTCGCGAAGCGTTGGGCGCGCAGCGTCGATCAGGCGGTTCATCCTGCCGTTCTGCTGCGGACAGTGGGGCGTGATGACATCGCGCAGCGATGCGCGCAGCGGGGTGACTGGTACAGGCGATAGCGCCAAACAAGCCTGGTGTTGTTGCGGCTGGTGAACACGAGGCCATTCTCGGAGCGGAGCAAGAACGGTGTCGCGACCCGGCCGCGCGTGCCGACCCGCGGGATAAGCGAAAGCTCGAGGGCGGCGGCCGCCGTCGACACCTTGCCCGAGCGCGAGAGCTGCCAGCCGAGGAGCTCGGGCGTGTGGCAGTCCATCACCGGCTCCTGCGTCGCCCGGCGGTCTTTGCCGGCCCAGACCCGGCAGAGAGCCGTGGCCCAAGTGACCCGCGGCTGCACCGGTTTGGCCCGCACATCCGGCCCCGGGACGTTCGAGGCCTCAGGGTTTGCCCCGAGGCTACGCGCGACGCTTTGGTCGCCGACGGAAGCGGTGTCCTCGATGAGCGTCCCGATCGGTTCGGCAAAGCGCGGATCGATGGTGGGGCCTTGGTGGGCGTGTCGGAGACCCTGCGCCGCGGCACGCCGACGTTGTCGGCAAGAATGCCCGCCCTGAGCGTGCGGATCGATTGCCCGCTCGCCAGTGGGCTCCAACCAGCCGGGCCTTCAACGGCGCGCCCCGGGCCACCCGCGGGGGCCATATTTTTCGGGCGCGGAGCTCTCGCCTCGCCGCGCCCCGGGCCTGCTGGAGCATCTTGATCGGCGTCTTGCATTGCCGGCGCAGATCGCGCGGACCGATCCTCTACCCCCTTACCGGGGATTTCGCGCCGCCATCGGCGCCGAACCCCAGCTGCTTGCCGGTGGCCAGGTCCTGCCGGTTGGGGCGATGCCGGCGGCTTGGCCGCCGCGGGGGGGGGGGGGGGGGGGGGGGGCGGCCGCGCGGCGCGGGCGCGGGCCCCCCGGCGCGCGCGGGGGGCGGGGGGGGGGGGGGGCGGGGGCGGCAGGGCACCC
>JBHJGY010000010.1:0-8220 GCA_050331335.1 Pikeienuella sp. | reverse complement strand
GCCCCCCGAAATCCCCTCATGCAACGGGCGGGAGAATGGCCGCGGGGCCGGTGGCTGGCAAGGCTCAGCGCTCGGAGCCCGCGCGGCGGGGCAGGGGCAGGGCCTCGATCACGACGAAGGCCTGGGCATAGGGGTGATCGTCGGTGATCGTGAGGTGGAGGCGCGCTGGGTGGGCGTCCGGCGTCATGGCCGACAGGCGGGCCGCGGCCCCGCCCGTGAGCCGCAGCGTCGGCTGCCCGGTGGGGAGGTTGACGACGCCCATCTCGCGCCAGGCGATGCCCATGCGCAGGCCGGTGCCGAGCGCCTTGGAGCAGGCCTCCTTGGCGGCCCAGCGCTTGGCGTAAGTGGCGGCCCAATTGGCCCGGTTGGCGCGGCGGGCTTCGGACTTCGCCTGCTCGACCTCGGTGAACACCCGCTGGACGAACCGATCGCCGAAGCGCTCCAGCGTGCGCTCGATGCGGCGGATATCCGCGAGATCCGCCCCGATGCCGAGGATCATGCGGGCCGCGCCGACAGCAGGGCTATTGCGGCGCCGCCGAAGAGGACCCCGAAGGCGCCCTCGATCCAGCGCCGGGCCGCCTGATAGCGCGCCATCATGCCGTCCCGCGAGAAAGCCAGCGCATAGCCGAAAAAGACGAGCGCAGAGCCTGTGAGGAGGAAGAGCCAGACGCCGAAGATGGTCGCCGGACCCGCGCCCGCCGGCACCGCGACGGCGAAGACCGCGCCCCAGGAGAAGATCGCCTTGGGGTTGGTGAGATGGAGGAGGAGGCCCGCGACGAAGGCACGGCCTGCGCTTGGGCTGCGCAGCCCACGGCTCTCGGAGAGCGGGCGGGCATCGAGGGCCGAGCTCAGCGAACGGAAAGCGAGCCACAGGATGTAGGCCACGCCCAGATAGCGCAGGGCCTCGACCACCCAGGCCTCGGCCATCATCAGCGCGCCGAGGCCGAGCCCCGCGGCGATCCCCCAGATCGACGAGCCGAGAACGATCCCCGAGGCGAGCGCGAGCGCCGGGCGCCGGCCGTGGCGCATGGCGGTGCCGACGAGCGCAAGCGTCGCCGGGCCTGGACTCGCGCCGCCCAGGATCCAGGCGATCCAGAGGACCCCGAGTTCGATCCCGCTCATGCTGCCCCCTCTCCGAAGGCGCTGCGGCGCGCATCGTCCATCAGCGCGCGCATCCGGCGAATGGCTGCATCGAGACCGGCGAAGATCGCCTCGCCGACGAGGAAATGGCCGATATTCAGTTCGACCACCTCGGGGATCGCAGCCACCGGCCCCACGGTCTCGAAGGAAAGCCCGTGGCCTGCATGGACCTCGAGGCCAAGCGAGTGAGCGAATGCGGCCATCTCGGTGAGGCGGACGAGTTCGGCATCGCGCTCCGCCGCGCGGCCTTCGGCGTGGTACTCGCAATAAGCGCCGGTGTGCAGCTCGATCACCGCCGCCCCGATCCGGGCTGCGGCTTCGATCTGGCGCTGGTCGGCGGCGATGAAAATCGAGACCCGGCAGCCGGCCTCGGCCAGGGGCGCGATGAAATGGGCGAGGCGGTTCTCGTCGGCCGCGACCTCGAGGCCCCCCTCGGTTGTCCGCTCCTCGCGCCGTTCCGGCACGATGCAAACCGCATGGGGCCTGTGGCGAAGCGCAATCGCCTGCATCTCCTCGGTCGCCGCCATCTCGAAATTGAGCGGCCGCTCGATCTCGGCCATCAGCCGGGCGATGTCGTCGTCCGAGATGTGGCGGCGGTCCTCCCGCAGATGCGCGGTGATACCGTCTGCACCGGCGCTCTCGGCGAGGCGGGCGGCGCGCACCGGATCGGGATGGGTCCCGCCGCGGGCATTCCGCACGGTCGCCACATGGTCGATGTTCACTCCCAGTCGCAGCGGCCCGACGGGCTGCCGTGTTGTGCTGGCCATGGTGTTATCGCTCATCCCGCGCCCCTGTTCGTTGCTCACATGTTATCTCCGGCGCCACCGTCATGCGCGGTGTAGGCGTCCTGTTCCGCATCGGCCGCCGCCTGGCGCTCCCGCGCGCGGCGCTCGATCCGCTTCTGCCGCGTGACCTGATAGGCGGCGATCAGCGGCCCGACGATCCAGTAGCTGACGAAGGCAACGGCGATCCCGAGTGCGCTCCCGCCGACGAGATAGGGCAGGAAGACGTCCCAGAGGAATGTGAGCACGCTCGCATCCGCTGTGGCCGCGTAGCCGAACCAGCTCTTCACCGCGCCCCAGGCGCTTTCGAAGGCCGCGCCGAACGCCGCCATGATGGTGTCGAAACTCGCCTCCTTGCCGCTTTGGCCGAGCAGGATCTGGCCGAGCCAAAGCGAAGTGGTTGCGATGGCCGGGAAAGAGATCGGGTTGCCGACGACCGTGCCGAACAGTGCGGCAATTATGTTGCCGCGCAACAGCCAGGCGAAGAAGGCGGCGACGAAGAAATGCAGCGTAAAGAACGGCGTGAAGGACGCGAAGGCCCCGCAGGCAAAGCCGAGCGCGATGCGATGCGGGGTGTCGGGCAGTCGGCGCATGCGCTTGCCGATATAGCCGAAGCCGCGCCAGAACCCTTTGCGCGGATAAAAGAATTCGCGAAGGCGTTCGATCAGGTTCGGCCGATGGCGGCGTTTGAAGATCATGAGTTTGCCTTTCGGGGCCCCCGCCTTGGCGGCGCGTGCCCCGCGTCCGTCAGAAGTCGACCCGGTTCAGCGCCACCTGGGGTGCCAGCTGCGGACCGGCTTGGGGCCGAACCGAGGCGCCCTCTGCGCCTTGCGCCCGCTCCGCCTGGCTCACGTAATGCTGTGCCCGCAGGGCGGTCAGGATTCCGGAGAGGTGCTTCACATCGCGCACTTCTAGCGTGATGCCCATCAAAAAGAAATCCGGCTTGCGTTGTGTAATGACCAGGTTGTCGATATTGGCACCACGCTCGCCGATCAGGCTGCAGGCGAGACCAAGCGCGCCGGGGACGTTGGCGAGGGTCAGGGAGATCCGGGCTAGATTGGTCGCCTGGCGCGCGGCGTCGGGATCCCAGCTGAGATCCTGCCATCGCTCCAGCGCCTCTTCGTATTCCTCGAGCTTGGGGCAGGAAATCGCGTGCACCTCGATGCCGCCGCGGCGGGCCAGCCCGATCACCCGATCGCCGGGGACCGGCATGCAGTAGGTGCAAAACCGCACCGCTTGGCCGCGTCTGAGACCCCGGACCCGCATCGCCGGCTCGGGTGGGTCGGCCGGCAGCACGGGTGCGCTGTCGGACTGGGGATAGACCGCGTGCAACGCCTGGCCCGCCGACAATTCCCCCCGCGCTACCGCTGCCAGCATGTCCTCGACGCTCGCCCGGGTCAGCGCGGCGGCCGCCGCGGCGAGCGCCTTCGGCCCGGCTTCGCGCTCCGATCTTTGGAACGCCTGGACGACGAGATCCCGCCCGAGCGCCACTTCTTCCTCGCGCAGTTGCTCGCGCAACGCCCGCCTTATCGCCGCCTTTGCGCGGCCGGTATTCGCCATGTCGACCCAATGCGCGCTCGGCTTCTGCCCCTCCGCGGTGATGATCTCGACCTGTTGGCCGTTTCTGAGCCGGGTCCACAACGGCACGCGATGCCCGTCGACCAAAGCCCCAGCGCAATGGTCACCCACCCTGGTGTGGATTTCGTAAGCGAAGTCGATCGGCGTCGCGCCGCGCGGCAGGCCCACAACGTCGCCCTTCGGCGTGAAGCAGAATACCTGATCGGTGAACATGTCGAGTTTTACATGTTCGAGGAACTCTGCGGGCGCGTCGCCCTTTTCCAGCCGCGCAACCAGATCCCGAAGCCAGGAGAAAGGGTCGACAGCAAAGCGGTTGGCCACCTGTTCGCCGTTCTTGTAGGCCCAATGCGCCGCGACCCCGCTCTCGGCGACATCATGCATTTCGCGGGTGCGGATCTGGATCTCGACGCGCATCGCCTGGGCGCCATAGACGGTCGTGTGGATCGAGCGGTAGCCGTTGGCTTTGGGTCCGGAGACGTAATCTTTGAAGCGCTCGGGCACTGCCCGCCATTTTCGGTGGATCGCGCCGAGGGCGCGGTAGCAATCCATTTCCGTCTCGACCAGCACGCGGAAGCCGTAGATGTCGGAGAGCTGCGAGAACGAGGTCTGCTTCTCCTCCATCTTGCGCCAGATCGCATAGGGGCGCTTCTCGCGACCCTGCACTTCCGCAGTGATGCCTGCCGCACTTAGCGTCTCGTCGATCCCGGCCGAGATCTCGGGCACCAAATCGCCCGTCGCCCGTCGAAGCTTGAGAAAGCGGCGCAGGATCGAGGTTCGACCCTCGGGATTGAGCACCTCGAAGGCGAGATCCTCCAACTCCTCGCGCATGTTCTGCATGCCCATGCGGCCAGCGAGCGGCGCATAGATCTCCATGGTCTCGCGGGCGATGCGGGCGCGCTTCTCCATCGGCAGCGCGTCGATGGTCTTCATGTTGTGCAGCCGGTCGGCGAGCTTGACGAGAAGCACGCGGACGTCCTTGGCCATCGCCAAGAGCAGCTTTCGAAAGTTCTCGGCCTGTGCCGTTTCCGCCGAGGAGAGCTCGAGCTTTGTGAGCTTGGTCACCCCTGCGACGAGCCCGGCGATCTCTGTCCCGAAGCTTTCGGCGATCTCGGCCTCGGTGGTGTCGGTATCCTCGACGGTGTCGTGCAGGAGGGCCGTGACGATGGTCGCGTCGTCGAGCTGGAAATCCGTCAGGATCGATGCGACCTCAAGGGGGTGGCCGGTGAAATAGGGCTCACCGCTGGCCCGGGTTTGCGAGCCGTGCTTACTGGCGCCGAACACGTAGGCCTTGAGCAACAAGCCCTCATCCGTGTTCGGGTTGTAATCCTTGACGCGATCGACAAGTTCATAAGCTCTGATCATCGCTGGCGCCGCGGAGTTGCGCGCCGCGGGGCGCGGCTCACTTGCCCTGTTCGGCCATCAGCGCACGCAGGAGCTTCTCTTCGTCGAGGTCGTCGCCCTCAGTTGGCTGCATGACCGGCCCGCCAGGAGCCATGAGAACGGCCATGTTGTCCTCTTCCGGCTCGTCGACCTCGATATGGCGCTGGTTCGACTCGATCGCGTCCTCAAGCAATTCGTCCGGCTTGATGGTCTCGGCAGCGATCTCTCGCAGGGCAACAACGGGGTTCTTGTCGTTTTCACGCTCGACAGAAATCGGGGCTCCGGCAGAGATGACGCGGGCGCGGTGCGCGGCGAGCATGACGAGGTCGAACCGATTTGCTACTTTATCGACGCAATCTTCGACCGTGACCCGAGCCATAGCAGATCTCCTTTGGCGTGTGTTTGATCGCCAAAAATAGCCGCGCTGCCCACGCTACGCAAGCCCTGGAGCCACTTACGCGCACCGGAGGGGCACGACTTCGTCGCGGCATGCGCGCGGCAAGAGCGTCACCATCTCCCGCACGCTGAGCCCCGTGACCGGATGCCGCCAGTCCGGCGCGATGTCGAGGAGCGGGAGCAAAACGAACGCGCGCTCGGCGATCCTCGGATGAGGCAGAATCAAGCGTTCGGGGATTGCGGTGACTGCGTCATCTGGTCGCAGTCTCGCCCATGCTGCCTGGGTCGAGGCATCGGGCAGGATCAGGTCCCCCATCGCGATCAGATCGAGGTCGCAGACCCTGGGCTCCCACCGGATCCGGCGCGTCCGCCCGTGTTGAGCCTCGATCCGATGCAGCGCCTCGAGCAAGGCGTTCGGGGTCAAATCGGTCTCCAAGCGTGCCGCGCCATTGACGAAATCCGGGCCCGAGCCGGGCGGAAAGGCAGGACTGCGCACCCACGGAGCAACCGCTTTCACGGCGATGCCGGGATGGGCGTTTAGGGCGGCGAGCGCCTTATCCAGGGTGCAGCGCGGCGCGTCGGGGCCGTTGGGTTCGTTGGCACCCAGGGCGATCAGCGTCTCGCTTGTCGACCGGTCGTTCATTGTCCTGTCATCCGGGTTGGCAAAGCTGTAGGCTGACTATATAGGTCGCGATCGGCCGGCGGCACATCCTCTGCCGGCACCCTAAAAGTCCGCAGGCTTTGGCCTAACACACCGGCTTGGAGTTATCATGTTCTATCGAGACGAACGGCTGGCACTCTTCATTGACGGCTCGAATTTATATGCCGCAACCAAGGCGCTTGGCTTTGACATTGACTACAAACTTCTTCGTTCTGAATTCATGCGTCGCGGGAAAATGGTCCGTGCTTTCTACTACACCGCCTTGATCGAAAACGAGGAGTACTCGCCGATCAGGCCGCTGGTGGATTGGCTGGACTACAACGGCTTTACTTTGGTGACCAAACCCGCGAAGGAGTTTACCGACAGCACCGGGCGGCGTAAGGTCAAGGGCAACATGGATATCGAGCTCTCGATCGACGCGATGGAGATGGCCGATCATGTCGAGCACATCGTGCTGTTCTCCGGCGACGGCGATTTTCGCCCCCTGGTCGCCGCAATCCAGCGCAAGGGCGTTCGTGTGTCGGTGGTCTCCACCATTCGGTCCCAACCGCCGATGATCGCCGACGATTTGCGCCGCCAGGCTGACAACTTCATCGAACTCGACGAGTTGCGGGAGGTGATCGGCCGGCCGCCGCGTCAGGTGCGCGAACCCGGCCAGGACGAACCCAGCGGCCGCACCGCAAATGGCGACGACTGAGGCTCCATGCCCCGCGCCTCAGCCACCTGCCGAGCCCTTACCGGACTGCCGCCTCTGTCCCCGGTTGGCCGACTTCCGCGACCATTGGCGGGCGTCTGAGCCAAATTGGTTCAACGGCCCGGTGCCGAGCTTTGGAGACCCGGCCGCCCGCCTGCTCGTCGTGGGGCTTGCCCCGGGGCTGCGCGGGGCCAATCGGACGGGGCGGCCCTTTACCGGAGATTGGGCGGGGGAGCTGCTCTACACCCGATTGATTGCCCATGGGTTTGCGCGCGGTCCCTACGGTGCAGATCCGGCCGACGGTCTCACGCTCCAGGGCTGCATGGTGAGCAATGCCGTGCGCTGCGTGCCGCCCCAGAACAAGCCGATAGCGGCCGAAATCGCCGCCTGTCGGCCGTTTCTCGCTGCGCGGATCGCCGCTCTGCCGCGGCTGACCCATATCCTGACGCTTGGGCGTATCGCACATGAGAGCACCGTGCGGGCGCTGGGGCTGAAGCCGGCGGCGGCGCCGTTCGCCCATGGCGGTGTGGCGCTAATCGGTCGGTTGTCGGTCCATGCGAGCTACCACTGCTCGCGCTATAACACCAATACCGGGCGGCTGACGCCAGAGATGTTCGACGCCGTCCTCGCCCGCATCGCCGAAGACCTCTCGTCGACCTGAGCGCGCCCCCGTCGAGAGACGCGCGGCGCGGCGGGTCGGCATGTTAAACGGGGAGTGCAGAACGCCGTTCCACTCCACGCGCAAGGAGACGCCGATGATCCTCTATCCGACGCTACAACTGCTCGATGGCCAGTGCGTAACCCTTCCCAAGGGGGCGATCCGTGATCCCGAGGTGTGGCATGGGGACCCGGTGGCGCGGGCGCGGTCCTTCGTGGAGGCCGGCGCGGAGTGGCTTCATGTGACCGATCTGGATGCGGTCCGCGGCACCGGCGATAACGCTGACACGGTTGCCGCGATCATCCGCCAAGCTGGGGTGCCCGTTCAGCTCGCCGGCGGCATGACAACCGACAGCCAGGTGACACGCTGGCGTGAAGCGGGGGCGGCGCGAATCGTCTTCGGGTCGGCCGCGATCACCGCGCTCGATTGGGTGAAAGCTCGGGCGAAAGAATTGCCCGATTACTATGCAGTTTCGATCGACATTTCGAAAGGTCGGGTGATGCGTAGGGGGTGGGAGGCGCCATCGTTGCTCGCCGCCGCCGATCTGGTCAGAGCGCTTGCGGATACCCCGCTCGCCGCCGTGATCGTCACCGACATCGACCACGACATTGAGCTTGCGGAGGCAAGCTTTGCGCTGACCACCAAAATGGCCGAGGAGACGCGCAGTCCGGTGATCTCGTCCGGGCTGGTCAAGACGCTCGACGATCTCTCGACGCTCGCCCATGTGCCCAACATCGCGGGGGCCCTGATCGGCCGCCCGCTCTTCGACAAGAGCATCGAGCTCAGCGCCGCCATCGAGATCGCCCGGCCCTCGCCCGAAAAGACCGCCGAATTCCTCTGACCGCGGCGGCTGGGGTCCAGCGCCCGTGCTTGCCGCGGGGCAGGCAGCCCGATAGAGAACGGGCTGCCGGTGTTTTGCCCGCAGACGCCC
>JBHJGY010000009.1:0-10747 GCA_050331335.1 Pikeienuella sp. | reverse complement strand
CTTGGCACGAGAGGCGCGACAGATCTTAGGAGTGCCCCATGACCGAGACCCCGTCCGTCGTCTTTTGCGGAAAGCCCGAGCAACGCGCGGCCTATGAGCGGCACTTGCGGGCGGCGATGACGGCGCAAAAGGTGGCGCTCGCCCTGCATATGGATCCTGCCGAGGCAGATCCCGCTACGGTCGACTATCTCATTTATGCAGCCAACGGCCCGGTGACCGAGTTTGCGCCCTACACCCGGCTCAAAGGAATTCTCAACCTTTGGGCCGGCGTCGAGGCGGTTTTGGCGCTCGATCCCCCGCGTGACGTCCCGCTCGCGCGCATGGTCGAGCCGGGGCTGACGCTCGGGATGGTCGACTACGTCGTGGGCCATGTGACCCGTCACCACCTGGATATCGATCGGTATATCGGCGGTCCCGTGATGACAGAGTGGGAGGCCACCTATCCACCGCTGGCCCGCGACCGCGTGGTCGGCATCCTGGGTCTGGGCGAACTCGGAACCGCCTGCGGCACGGCGCTCGCGCAACTCGGCTTCAAGGTCATGGGGTGGTCGCGTTCCCCGAAATCGGCCCTCGGCGTCGACTGCCAGCACGGCCCGCGCGGACTTGAGGCCGTTTTGCGCGCCGCCGAAATCCTGGTCCTGCTGCTGCCCCATACGCCAGAGACCGAGCGCGTTCTCGATGCGGCGGCCCTGGCCCAGCTGCCCGAGGGGGCGTGCGTTATCAACGCCGGCCGGGGGCCTCTGATCGACCACGGCGCGCTGCTTGCTGCCCTCGATAGCGGCCGGCTGCGTCATGCAACGATGGATGTGTTCGACATCGAGCCCCTGCCCGCCGAGGATCGCTATTGGACCCATCCCAAGGTCACCGTCACCCCCCATATCGCGAGCGTCACCCGTCCGGAAACCGCGGCTGAGGCGCTGGTGGCCAACATCGCGCGCCATCTGCGCGGCGAGCCCCTGATCGGCGTCGTCGATCGCGATCGCGGCTATTGACCTGCGCGCGGTGCGGCCGAGGGCTGAGCTGGGCGCTGCGGCATTTGGCGTGGCGTTGGGGCTGGGGCGTTGTCGCGCGCCCACGGCGCCCTTAGGCTGCGCAGCTTGATCGAGAGACCGTCGGGGAGCCGTCAATGGCAGAGCCACGCAAAGGAGCGCGCCAGAGCCCGCGCAGGCGGCGGGGCACCTCGACGCTCGTCCGCGCTCGCGCGAACTTCCTCACCGGCCTCGTCGTCGTCGCGCCGGTGGTGGTCACGGTCTATCTGACTTGGGCCTTCATTACCTTCGTCGACAGCCAGATCGTGCCGTTGGTGCCGGCGCCCTATAACCCAGCCACCTATATCGATGCCGACATTCCAGGCTTTGGCCTCGTCGTCTTCGTGACCTTCACCACGATCGTCGGCTATTTCGCCAAAAAGATGTTTGGCAAGCAGTTGATCCGCCTCGGCGAGGGGATCGTCGACCGCCTGCCGCTGGTGCGCTCGATCTATAACGCGATGAAGCAAATCGCGGAGACGGTGCTCAGCCAGTCTAAGAGCTCCTTCCGCCAAGCCTGTCTGATCGAATATCCGCGGCGAAACCTCTGGGCGATCGCCTTTATCTCGACCGACACCAAGGGCGAGATCCCGGGCCGCGCCGGTCAGGACGAAATGCTGAGCGTGTTCTTGCCGACAACGCCGAACCCGACCTCGGGTTTCCTGCTGTTCGTGCCCAAACGCGACGTGGTTATCCTCGACATGACGGTGGAGGAGGCGGCCAAGCTCGTCATCTCCGCCGGACTGGTCACGCCGCCGACCAAGCAGGAAATCGAGGCGGAGGCGCGCTCGGCGATGGCCCGCAAGCAAGCCCTCGCCAAGGCCGCCGGGGGGCGGGCCAGCCCAGGGGCGGGGCGCTGACCGGACAGGAGGGAAGCCGGGCTGGGACAGCGTAGGGAGAAGGCCCGGCCGGTGCGACACCGCAGGTCCGACACCGCAGGTCCGACACCGCTGGTCCGACACCGCAGGTCCGACACCGCTGGCTGGGCGGTCGGCACGGTGGCGGACAGGTCGGGGCCGCGGCGCCCACGCGCTCACTCGTCCACAGGGCGCGCGCTGTCCCGCCACCAGACCTCTGAGCGGAAGCCATAGAGCGGGTCGCGGTCCGGGCGGCGGAGATCCGCGCTCGCGGCGATACGATCCTGTGCCAAAACCCCGAACGGCACCACATAGACCTCGCTTGACAGCACCCGATCGAGCGCCCGCACCGCCGCGGCGAAGGGTGCGCGCGTTTCGGCCGCCAGCAAGGCGCGGATCATCGCGTCGATGGCCGGTGCCGCGGCGCCCATGTAATTGCGCGTGCCCAGCCGCTCGCGGCCCGCCGAGCCGAAATAGAGCCATTGTTCGGTGCCGGGCGAGAGCGAGAGCCACCAGCGGTTGACGATCACATCGTAGTCGTAGCTCTGGCGCCGCGCTTCGTATTGCGCATCGTCGACCCGGCGAACGGTAACGGCGACCCCCAGCCGCGCGAGCGAACTCTTCCAAAGGCTCGCCAGCGTTTCGTGCTCCGAGCTGCGCACCAAGATCTCGAAGCTCAGCGGCATCCCGTCGCGCCGGCGCTGCCCGTCCACCAACCGCCAGCCCGCGGCCTCGAGCAGCTGGCCCGCACGCCGCAGAGCCCGTCGATTTCGACCACCATCTCCAGCCGGCGGCCGCCAGCCTTCCTGGAGCGTGCCTTCCGGCAGCTGATCGGCAAAGGGAGCGAGCAATTCCGCCTCGAGCCCTTCGGCCGGCCCCGAGAAGGCGAGATCTGAGCCCGACCAATAGCTCTCGGCGCGGCGCATCTGCCCGGCGAAGAGCCGCTCGTTGACCCATGTCCAATCGAAGGCCAGGGCAAGCGCCACCCGCACCTGGCGATCCGAAAAGCTGGCCCGGCGGGTGTTGAAGACAAAGCCCTCCATCCCCGAGGGCCTGCCATGGGAAATCTCGTGTCGCAGCAACCGCCCTGCGCGAACGGCGGGGAAATCGTATCCCTCGGCCCAGCGGACCGGATCGCCATCGACGAAGAGCGAGACTTCACCGCCGCGCACCGCCGACCAAAGAGCATCGCTGTTGCGATAATACTCGATGCGGATCTCGTCGAAATTGTAGAGCCCGGCCATCAGCGGAAGGTCCCGCCCCCACCAGTCGGGATTGCGGCGCAGCGTGAGCTGACGGCCCGGCTCCCAGTCGACGGGCATGTAAGGTCCGGAACCGATGACGGGCTCAAGGCTCGGCTCGGAGAAGGCACGCGCCTGCCAGGCAGCCTTTTTGAGAATCGGCCGCAGGCCCATAATGAGGGGAAGCTCGCGATTGGGCTCCGCGAAGCTGATTCGCACGGTGCGGGGGCCGACCGGCTCGATCTCCGAAATCGCCTCCCAGGCGGCGCGGTAGCGGGGATGTCCCTGCCGACCGAGGGTTTCGAACGACCAGATCACATCGTCGAGGGTGACCGGGCTGCCATCCGAGAAACGGGCCTCGCGGCGCAGCGTGAAGGTAACAGACGCGCGATCCGGCGGGGTCTCGACCCGTTCGGCCAGCAAGCCATAGAGCGTGAAGGGCTCATCCCAACTGCGCGCCATCAGGCTCTCGACGGTGTGGGTTCTTAGGATCCACGGCGCCCGGCCCCGCAAGATATAGGGGTGCAGACTGTCGAAGCCTCCCACTTCGCCCATGACGAGCCGTCCGCCAGCCGGCGCGGACGGGTTCGCGTAGGGCAGCGGCTGGTCCGGGCCGAGCGCCGGGCGGCCATGCATCGCCAGTGCGTGGGAGGGCGCGTCTTCGGCAGCCAGACCGGGCGAGGACACCAGGGCGAGAACGCCGCTCACCATCAGCACAGGGGCCCATCGCAAGGCCCTGTGGAAAAGCCCCTTGTCGGTGAGCCGCGTTTTGCGTATCCTGAAAACACTGCTCGATAGGTTTCTTGCCTGTATGAAACCTGCCTCATTTTTGAACGCGCCTCCTTCGGGAGGCGCTTTTTTTTTGGCCTCCCCCGGCGCAGCCGTAAAATCTGTTGGAGCCTGGTTCATCCGCGAACCCTTCCGTCATAAACTCACGGCGCAAAGCGGGGCGCCCTGAGCACGCCGCACGACCATGGCATAAGGAAGGGGACGACCCAATGTCGATCGAAGGGAAAATCGCCGTCATCACCGGATCGAACTCCGGCATCGGCCTCGGCGTCGCCGAAGAGCTCGCCAAGCGCGGTGCCAAGGTGGTGCTCAACTCCTTTTCGGACACCGCAGAGGACCACGCGCTCGCCGAAAAGATCACCCAGGAGACAAACTCCCAGGCGCGGTACATCCAGGCGGACATGTCCGATGGCGATCAGTGCCGGGCGCTGATCGCCAAAACCGTCGAGGCTTTCGGCAAAGTCGACATTCTGGTGAACAATGCCGGCATCCAGCATGTGGAAAAAATCGAGGACTTTCCTGTCGCCAAGTGGAACGCAATCCTTGCGATCAACCTCTCCTCGGCCTTCCATACGACTGCCGCCGCGCTGCCGGAGATGCGCAAGCAGGGCTGGGGACGGGTGGTCAATATCGCGTCGGCGCACGGGCTGACCGCCTCGCCCTTCAAGTCGGCCTATGTCGCCGCGAAGCACGGCATCGTCGGGCTCTCCAAGGTGGTCGCGCTCGAAACCGCCGAGGAGCCCATCACCTGCAACGCTGTCTGCCCCGGCTACGTGCTGACCCCCCTCGTCGAAGACCAGATCCCCGACACCATGGCAAAGTACAACATGGATCGGGAGACGGTGATCCGCGAGGTCCTGCTCGATCGCCAACCTTCCAAGGCCTTCGCCACCACCGGGCAATTGGGCGGCACCGTGGCCTTCCTCTGCTCCGACGACGCAGCCCAGATCACCGGCACGACGATCTCGGTCGACGGCGGCTGGACCGCTATCTGAGGCAAGGTTCTCGAACGCCGGACCGGGGGCACACCCCGGCCCGGGCCCGTGTCATCCGTCGTCGATCTCCGCCAGCAGCGCCGCATTGCCGCCGGCGGCCGTCGTGTCGATACAGAGATGGCGCTCGATCTGATAGCGGCCGATCGGATCGGCAGCCGAGAGGAGCGGCAGAATCGGTCCGGGCCGCCCGGCAAGCGCCTGTCGGAGCGCCTTGAGGGCGTCCGTTCCGGCATCACTGGCCACGGCATCGATCCCGTCGAGCTCGGCCACCTCCGCCGCCGACAGGACCCCGTCGAGGGCGAGCACCGATCCCCGCGTCTCGATATCCGCCTCCGGCGCGCCAGGTGCCACGATCAACGCGGCATTCCCCGCCTCCAGCGCCTTCGCAGCTTGGGCGATCGCCGCGGCCCGCGACGGCCCTAGGCAGAGCACCCGGCCTCGCGGCACCTGCGCCAGCCGATTGCTCTCCCCCGTAGGACCCGGCAGCGTCTCGACCGATTGTACCTCGTCGGGCCGGGTCAGCCGTGCGAGCGCCGCCGCCACCGATGCCCCGGTCAGCGCCACCCCACCGACCGGCGCGGGATGCAGCGTCTGACCCGCCGGCACGCCGACGAAGCGCGATAGATACTGTGGCCCGCCCGCTTTCGGTCCAGTGCCGGACAGCCCTTCACCGCCAAAGGGCTGGGACCCGACCACCGCGCCGATCTGGTTGCGGTTGACATAAGCATTGCCGACCCGCGCACGCCGCGTCACCTGGTCGACCCGCGCGTCGATCCGGCTGTGCAGCCCCAGGGTAAGCCCATAACCCTTGGCGTTGATCGCATCGACCACCCGATCGATCTCCTCGCCGGCGAAGGTCGCGACATGGAGCACCGGGCCGAACACCTCGGCCTCCAGCGCAGCGATGCCGGAGAGCTGCAAGAGCGCCGGCCCGACGAAATGCCCCGCCTGAGGCGGCGCAAGCCGCTTGAGCACACGGCCTTCGGCGGCGAGCTTGTCGATATGGGCCTCGATCTGCTGCCGCGCCTGTGCGTCGATCACCGGGCCGATATCGGTCGACAGCGCCCAGGGATCGCCCAGCACCAGGGTCTCCATCGCGCCGGCGAGCATCTCCAGCAACGGCTCCGCTACGTCTTGTTGGACATAGAGCATCCGCAGCGCCGAGCAGCGCTGTCCGGCCGAGCGAAAGGCGGAGGTGACGATATCGCGCACGGCCTGTTCGAGAAGGGCGGTCGAATCGACGATCATCGCGTTGATCCCCCCGGTCTCTGCGATGAGCGGGGCATCCGGGGCGAGGTGCTCGGCCATTGCGCGGTCGATCTTCTTAGCGGTCTCGGTGGAGCCGGTGAACGCAACACCATCGACCCGAGGGTCTGCAGTGAGCGCCGCCCCGATCTCACCGCCGCCGGTCAGCAGCTGCAGCGCCGCCCTGGGGATGCCAGCCCCGTGGAGAAGCGCGACCGCCCGGGCCGCGACGAGGGGCGTCTGCTCGGCCGGTTTGGCCAACACGGCGTTGCCGGCCGCAAGCGCCGCAGCCACCTGGCCCGTGAAGATCGCGAGCGGGAAGTTCCAGGGGCTGATGCAAGCGAAGACCCCCCGAGGCCCTGCCTGAAGCGCCGCCGCCTCGGCTGCGTAGTAGCGCAAGAAGTCGACGGCCTCGCGCAGCTCAGCGACCGCATCAGGCAAGGTCTTCCCCGCCTCCCGAGCGAGAAGCGCAAAGAGTTCCGCGGCATTGGCCTCATAAGCATCGGCCGCAGCGCGGAGCCGGTCGCCCCGGGCCTGCCCGCCGAGGGCCGCCCAAGCGGGGGCCGCCGCGCGCGCGGCTTCGACGGCCGACGCCACATCCTCGGGGGCCGCATCCATCACATGGCCGACCAATTCTCCCGGCCTGGCAGGGTTCTGACGGTCCACGCGCGGGCCACGCCCGACCCCGATGGCCAGATGCGGCGCGGCCTCCCAAGCATGGGGCGCCGCAAAAGATGCGCGGCCGCGGTCGATCTCGGCCAGGGTCAGCGGATCGGTGAGATCCCAGCCGGCGGAGTTCTGCCGCATCGGAGAGAACAGCGCCGGCCCTGCTAAGACTGCTGGGTTGGGCACGACGGCGCGGTCGAGGCGTTCAAGAGGGTCTGCGGCAATCTCCTCGGGCGCGACACCGGGATCGAGGATTTGGTGGACGAAGGACGAGTTCGCCCCGTTTTCCAGCAGCCGCCGCACGAGATAGGCGAGCAGGTCGCGATGGGCGCCGACGGGCGCATAGATCCGGCAGCGGCCCGCCCTCTCGGCACGCACCGCCTCGTGCAGGCGCTCGCCCATCCCGTACAGCCGCTGGACCTCGAAGGGACGGCCTCCCGCCATCTCGTGCATGGCCACGAGGGTGTGAGCGTTGTGGGTGGCAAATTGCGGATAGAGCCGCTCGGAGGCCGCAAAAAGCCGCCGGGCGCAGGCCAGGAAATTGACATCGGTTGCGGATTTGCGGGTGAAGACCGGGAAGCTCTCAAGTCCCTCGACCTGGGCGCGCTTGATCTCGGTGTCCCAATAGGCCCCCTTGACGAGGCGCACCATCAGCCGCCGATCGTAGGTCTTAGCGAGCGCCGCGACCCAATCGATCAGCGGAAGCGCACGGCGGCCGTAAGCCTGGATCACGAGGCCGAACCCGTCCCACCCGGCGAGCGCAGGCTCGGCCAGCACCGCCTCGATGACCGACAGCGAGAGATCTAAGCGGTCCTGCTCCTCGGCATCGATGTTGAAGCCCATCTCCGCGGTCTTGGCCAGCAGCGCGAGCGCTCTGACCCTCGGCACCAGCTCGGCCATCACCTGCTCGCGCTGGGCCTCTTCATAGCGAGGATGAAGCGCCGATAGCTTGACCGAAACGCCCGGATTGTCCCAGGGGTGCTTGTGAGTGGCAGCCTCGGCGATGGCGGCGATCGCGGCTGTGTAGGAGAGCTGGTAGCGTCGGGCATCCGCCTCGGTGCGTGCGGCCTCCCCGAGCATATCGTAGGAGAAAAGCAGCCCCGCGTTCTCGAAGGGGCGCGCCCTGGCCATTGCTTCGCCGATCGTGCGGCCCAAGACGAAACCGCGGCCGAGCTCCTTCATTGCCTGACCCACCGCACCCCGGATCACCGGCTCGCCCAGGCGCTTGACCGCCCCGCGCAGCGCGCCCGCGAGGCTCTCTCCCCCGGGCGCGAGCAGCTTGCCCGTCACCATAAGGCCCCAGGTCGAGGCGTTGACCAAGGTCGAGGCGGAGCGGCCGAGATGGCGGCTCCAATCGGAGGGGGCAATCTTGTCCTCGATGAGCGCATCGATGGTCTCGGTGTCGGGCACGCGCAGCAGCGCCTCCGCCAAGCACATGAGCGCAACCCCCTCGGTGGTCGACAGCCCGAATTGCGCCAGGAAGCTTTCCATCAGCTTGGGCTCCTCGGCGGCGCGCACTTGGCGGACCACTTCCGCGGCGCGCTCCGAGATCTTGGCGCGGAGATCAGGCGCAAGGGCGGCGACTGCCCGGGCCTCTTCGAGCACCTCGGCCTCGGGCCGCACAATGGCGGTCCGGAGCCGTGCGCGGGCGACATCGAGGTCCAGGTCGGGTGTTTCGGCGGATGAGCCGGCATCTTGCGTCATGTCTGGCATGGCACACTCCTCCTTTGGGACAAGCCTAACGCGCCACCGGCCCTGCGCAATCGCCGTCCTGATTGGCCCGGTTCCGTATGCCCAGATCCGGCGTTGGTGCCGTGTCAGACCAGCGTCGACGGATATGACGGCCTCAGGCGCATCGGGTGCTGGCCGTTGGCGCGCGCTCGCGGGCCTGTCGCGGTCACGCCATGCCGGGCGCATCGGCACTGATACAGTTGAAACATGGCGCGACATCCGACTGACACCGCACGGGGACATAAAGACCTCACTGCACGTCCCTCGTTCCAACTGGCCCGCGGAGCTCGCCTTCGCGGGTTTTTTTTCGCGCCGGCGACACGCTCCCTGCGCTGAACCAAACCCGACAGCCGGGGCTTCCATCGGCGTTGCGCCCGCCTGCTCGCCTCGTTCTCGAAACCGCAGTCACTCGAGGCTCGCCCGCGGCGGCTCCCCTCTCCACGGGGTCCCGTAGCGTGACAGGCATGACGGGCCGGTCCCGCCCTAACCTGGTTACAAATGAGACAACTGCGGACATATGCCGGACACATCTAACGGCCATACACTTGTCACTGCACTGTCCCTCGTTCCAACTGGCCCGCGGAGTTCGCTCCGCGGGTTCTTTTTCGGGAGCTGCCGCCCAGCTTGACAGCGGCGCCGCGTTGGCCGGCTATGGGGTCGCAGCAACCAGGTCAGCCAATGCCCGATATCCCCCTCCCCTTCGACCGTAAAGAATATGCCGACCGCCTTACCCGGGTGCGCCGCGCGATGGACGCCGCCGGACACGAGGTGCTTATCGTCAGCGATCCCTCCAACATGGCCTGGCTGACGGGCTATGACGGCTGGAGCTTCTACGTCCACCAGGCGGTAATCGTCGGCCCGACCGGAGAGCCGGTCTATTGGGGCCGGCGGATGGATGCCGCGGGGGCCTTGCGCACCTGCTACATGGCCGAAGCGGCAATCGTCGATTACGCCGACGACTATGTGATGAACCCGCCAAACCACGCGATGGACCACCTCGCGCAGACACTTGCCGCCCGCGGCTGGGCGGGGCTGCGCGTCGCGACGGAGCACGAAAACTACTACTACTCTGCCCGCGCCCACGCGGTCCTGACTGCCGCCCTCGGCCGCGCCCCGGCGGATGCCACCGGGCTCGTCAATTGGGCGCGGGCGGTGAAGTCGCCGGCCGAGATCCGCTTCATGCGCCGGGCGATGCTGATCTCCGAGGCTGCCCAGGCCCGCGCCCGCGAGATCATCCGGCCCGGCCTGCGGGGCAACGACCTCGCCGCCGAGATCTACCGGGTGGCGCTGACGGGCGGGGAAGATGCCGACGGGCCGTTCGGCGGCGACTATCCCGCCATCGTGCCGCTCCTGCCGGCCGGACAGGACGCCTCCGCCGCCCATCTGACCTGGTCCGAGAAGGAATATGCCGGCGACCGGGGGGTCTTCTTCGAGCTTTCGGGCTGCTATCGGCGCTACCATGCGCCGCTCTGCCGGACGGTCTATCTTGGCACCCCGCCCAAAGCGATGCTGAGCGCCGAGGCGGCTGTGGTCGAGGGCATCGCAGAGGCGCTCGCGGCCGCGCGGCCCGGCAACACCGCGGGCGATGTGGCGCGCGCGCTCTTCGGGGCGCTGGCCCGCCACAGGGTGGAGAAGGACGGGCGCTGCGGCTATCCGGTGGGCCTCTCCTACCCGCCGGATTGGGGCGAGCGGACCTTCAGCTTGCGCCCCTCCGACGAGACCGTGCTGGCGGCGGGGATGACGATCCATCTGATGCCCGCGATCTGGACGCCCGACTGGGGGCTCGAGATCACCGAGACGATCCTGGTGCGCGACGGGGCCGGCGCCGAGGCGTTCTCGACGACGCCGCGCAAGCTCTTCGTCAAAGAGAACGCTTGACCCGCGCCTCTCCGGCGGCCCCAGTAGGGCCGTTGGGGGAGGGGCGGATTTGACGGTCGCGATTTCCAGCGAGGACGAGTTCAGGCGCTGGCTCGAGGGGCGGGACCGGGCGGTGTCGGTCGCCCTCGCCGGCCGGAGCGCGCTGCGCATCCTGCCGGTCTGGCCGACGCTCCTGCGCCGGATCGACGACCGCGCCCGGCGCGACATCCTGCTGCCCATCTTTCGTGGTATGGCCGTCGCCCAGGTCGCGGCGGTGGGACCGACCAGGGCGACGGAGGTGACAGCCGCCGCCAACGCCGCCGCCAACGCCGCCAACG
>JBHJGY010000008.1:0-37907 GCA_050331335.1 Pikeienuella sp. | reverse complement strand
TACTCAACCGAGCAATTGACAGGCCTCGTCCTGCAGCCCGAAATTCGTGTTTGGGTCATCGTTTGCATAGAGCCCGTCATTCTCTGAAATGGCCCCGCCCCGATGATCCCAGCGATCAAGGGCACAGCGGACGAGCTCGGCGAGCCGCCCAAGCCTGAACTCGCCATCCCCCCAGCCAACATCGCAGAACAACGGAAACCGACCGTCTTCGCGCCCCGGTCCATCGCAGGGCTCGGGCTCTGGGTCATCGCTGTCCTGCGGCGGCGCGAGCTCGGCCGGATCGAAGGTAAATGATTGGATCGGCGCATACTCGTGGATCATGAGATCGTCGAGGACGTAACTGTCGTCGCGCTCGGCATCCGGCGTCTGGGCGAGCACGGTGACCGGCGCGCGACCCTCCGAGCTGCGCAGCGGCGTGCCTTCCATGCGCATGCCGGTCGCAATCTCCGCGGCAATCTCGGCCTGCTCCTCGGGTGATGCGTCCGGGTTGTCACGCGCAACCGCGGCGACAAGTTCTGGATCGTCCGCTTCAAAGCGAAAATTGGCCCGTTCTCCGAGCCTCAGCGTCACCGGCTCGGTCAGCGGGCTGTCGAGGGTGAGGCGCACGGAGGCAGGACCGTCGACTTCGGCCTGGAGGATTTCGGGTCCGTCCTCGCCGAATGGCTGACCGGTTTCGGCATCGCGTAGGCTGAAGCCGAGCGCGTCGATTGTGTTGGGGTCGGCTGCGTCGTCGAACGCGAGGCGGCTGTAGAAGAGCGGATCCGCCTCGAGCACGCCGTCGACGCCGGAGAAACTCACCACAAGCTCATTGCCGTCCATCGCAAGGCTCTCGATCAGGATCGGCTGGGTATCTCCTTCGAGCATGAGATCAGCAATCCGGTGCCCGATCTCCTCACCCATCAGCCGATAGCCGAGCCGGGTGAGATGGACGTCGTTGCCCGTCTCCTGATTGGCGGAGAATTGGGTCTGATACGCATGCTCGGCAACGCCGAAATAGAGCGCATCCTCAGCGGCAGCGGCGATGCCGAGCTGGTGCAGCGGTACATCCTTATTCGCGAAGCCGGCGATCTGATTGACGAGCACCTTGATCTCGAAGTCGATCCCCGTGGCGGCGGCGATCTGCGTATCGAGCCGATCGACCATCCAGTCGAGGACATCGCCATAGGTCAGGGTGAAGTCATCCGTTGAGACGAAGGTGACCCGCGAATTGGCCTGCCCTTGCAGCCAAGGGAGATAGAGGTCCGTCTCCACGGATTTGCCGAGGCGCTCGGCGGTCGCGACCGCATCGGCAACTTGGTTGACGATGTTGTCCATATAGACCGGCGGGCTCTCGAGCGTCTTCAACGGTTCTGACGCACCATTGCCCGTGTTGGCTCGGATGTCGTAACGGCCATCGCCTGAGGGCACGACGAAGAGGTCGCCCTGTACGGTGGAGGCCAAGGCGGCCTCTAGGCTGTCGAACCTGTCAGAGCTGCCGAGCGCCAGCTCCTGAATGACCTTGCCGCCCGAGCCGCCCATGATGGTAACGATGGCCGGCGGCGCCTGGCCGGCCTCGAGGTGGCGAGCGATCACCGCCTCTGACATCCCGCTCGCATGGGTCTCGAAACTGCGCTGCTGCAGCGGCTGAAAGCCCGACATCTCCGCGCTGTCGTAAAGCGACGTCTTCCAGCCGATATTGCGAGGCTTATTGTCGTAGGTGTCGATCGTCAGCACGTGTTCCGGGAATTGGGACTGCGGTGAGACGATGGGCCGGTTGTTACTGCCTTCAGCCGTGGTGTTATTGAACCCGATAGACAGCGATTGGCCGTGGCTGACAATTATTTGAACGCTGTCGCGGATCGGAATCGGCGTGTCGGTGACGCCCTCGACATTCGCGCGCACGTCATAGGTGGCGGCCGTCTCGCCCGTCTCTTTGTCGATCACTGAAATCGTGAAATCGTCCGGATTGACATCACCCTCCCGCAGGAACGCATCTGAGGCGTCAGGTGTATAGACAAGATCCTCGTTGCCGTTGATGCGTAGCCCACCGCGGCTGGGTCCCTCGGGCTTGTAGTCGAACTTGTCGGCATCGACTGCAATCCCCGGGATCAGCACCTCAAGTGGCACAAATATTTGCTCACCCTCTACTGCGTTGAATTCAAACATCTCGAATCTAATCCACCAGTCACCATGTTCAGATTTTTTCTGAAAACATGCATAGGCCGATATTCTTAATAAATCGTTAACTATTCAGGTGCGTTTTTTGCAGTTTCCCAATATTCGATGACCCGGCAAAGCACTGCTGACCGGCGCGGCCCACAAAGCGGGCAGCAGGTCACCCCCGAGCGCGCGCAGGAACGCTGCGACCACGACAGCGGCGATGATCTCAAACAGATCGTCTGGCCCGCCCATGCTGCCGATACCCTCGATCAGCTCGGCGTTCCCTCAGACTGTGGCCGCCAATGAGGCTGAGAATGAAGACACCGGGGGCGCCCTCGGGCTTGGTCCAGATCTTGCGCGGGTCTTGATCAGTGCGGCGGCGGTCGGCGACGCCCTGCTCGGAGCGGCGATAGTCTTGAGGGCTCGCGAAAATCGCAGGCCATCAACGCCGCCGTCGCATCGCGCCGAGCCACACCGCCCGCGCTGAGAACGCCGCCAAGATCCCGGGCAGAATGCCGAAGATGTCGTCCGAGAGGCCAGCTTGGCGCCAAGCGAGTACGGTGGCAAGGCCGGCAAGCATCATCGTCACGCCACACCAGTCCGGAAGCCGCAAGCGCAGGAGCCGCACCGCGAGCACCGGGCCCAGGGTCGCGCCGAGACCGGACCAGGCCACCAGAACCAGGTCGAAAACTCCTTCCGGCGCCCACAGCGCGATGGCCAAGGCCAAGGCCAGCACCCCCAAGGTTGCGGCCTTGGCGGCGAGGTAGCTGTCCTTGAGGCCCGGCACCATGTCCTGCGTGACGACACCGGAACAAAGGATGATCTGGCTGTCGGCGGTCGATACGGTCGCGGCGAACAGCCCGGCCAGTGCCACGCCGACGAAGATCTCCGGCAACAGCGCGGCGGTCATCAGAGGCAAGGCGAATTCCGTCGGCTCCTCCACACCCGGGGCGGAGAAACTCTCGAGCTCCGGGAGGACGGCCCGGGCATAGAGTCCGACGGCAATGCATGTCGCCCAGAACGGCACCATCCAGCCGAAGTACCACCAACGTGCCGCCCGGACGCTTCGCGAATGGTCCATGGCAATCACCCGCGTCATCAGATGCGGCTGTCCCAGGGTGCCGAGACCCGCGGCAACGAAACCGAGCACAAACAGGAGCGGTCCGAATGCAAGATCCTCGGGCCAAAGCGACAGCAAGGCCGGATCCTGCGCATCGAGCGCGGCGAATAGCGCGGCCGGCCCGCCAACCTCCATCCAGCCCGCGACGAGCAACATGAGCATGGCCCCAGCCATCACCGCCGATTGCGCCGCATCTGTCCAGATGTCCGCCCGAATGCCGCCCGCGAAGGAATAGAGGATGACGATCGCCGCGCCGATGCCGGCGCCAAGCCCGACATGCCAGCCGAAGATCGCGTTGAGCGCCGTCGCGCCGGCCTTCAGCTGCGCAGCGGCATAAATGCCGAGAAAGATCATTGTGAGGAGGCTTGCCAGCACCACAAGCCGGCGCCGCGGCCCTTCCGGCCCAGTCGACAGGACCGCTGTGACCGTCACGGCGTCCATTGCGCCAGCCCGGGCCCGCAACCGCGGGAGAAGCCAGATCCACATCACGAGGTCACCGATTGTCCAACCCACCATCATCCAGACGGTGTCGATCCCGGTGCGCCAGGTCGCCGCGATCATGCCGATGAACATGAAGCCCGAGTTGTTGGTGGCAACGGTCGAGAGCGCCGCGAGCCAGGGCGGCACGGCACGGCTTGCGACAAGATAATCGCGCGTGTTCTCCCGCCGCCGAACAACAGCCGCTGCGCCCGCTGCGGTAACTGCAACGGTGACGACGACAAAAGCGAGGATTGTCGCAACGCCTTCCATTTTATGCCACCAACCTTGGCCGAGATCGGCAGAACGGGCTCGGCACAAGCTTCCGATTACATCGACTATCGAAGCACGGGACGAAGCACCCAGCCAATGACACAGCTCAAGAGGTCAACAGGCGGCGGCTCGAAGCGGCGGCTCGGTGCAGCATCGGCGAAATTCCGTATTAAATCCCTTACCGAAAAATATTTATTCGATTTCCTCAATATAAAAATCCGCTAGTTTTCGAAATACTAATGACCGCCGCAAGCAAGCGGTAGACTTGTTTCGATGCGATGGATAAAATCCAAATACCTAGAGCCTGATCGAGTTCCATCCGAATGAAACCGTTGACGATGTCCCCGCGCATGCTGCTGCTCACCGTGGTTGCTGTGGCGCTTCTGCCCCTTGGGATCGCGGCGGCAGGCCCCAGACCACCACGATCGCTGCTGGATGAAATTGCGTCCGGGCTCGGCATGCTCGCCTTTTCGATCATCCTGATAGAGTTCGTTTTGTCGGGACGTTTCCGATTGATCTCCGGCCGGGTCGGTATGGATGTCACCATGCGCGCGCACCAGCTCCTGGCGCGCACCGCGCTTGTTGCCGCGTTGGCTCATCCGTTCCTCTACCAGGCCGAGTGGAACCCGCCTTACCCGTGGGATGTGACCCGAATTCTGACTGTCACGACGGATTTCAGCGCGCTGTGGAGCGGCATTGTCGCATGGGTGCTGTTGCCCTCCCTCGTTCTGTTGGCCGTCGTGCGTGGCCAGCCGACGTATAGTTACGAGGCATTGAGGCTTGGCCACGGAATCGGCGCACTGGTCGTGGCCGGATTGGTGCTGCACCACACCCTCAGCGCAGGTCGCTACTCAAGCGATCCACCGCTTGTGGCGTTTTGGATCGCGCTCTCTGGGATCGCCTGTCTCAGCGTAATCTGGGTCTATCTCGCAGTGCCGCTTATGCAGCTCCGCCGACCCTGGCGGGTGACCGAGATCCGCCCCGTTGCAGAGGGCATCTGGCAGGTGGAGGTCGCCCCCGATGGCCACCGGGGGCTGACATACCACGCCGGGCAGTTTGTATGGCTTAATATTGGCCACAGTCCGTTCCGGCACCGGGAGAATCCGTTCTCGATCAGTTCGGCACCGGCATCGGGCAACAAGGTGCAATTCCTGATCAAAGAACGCGGAGACTTCACCTCGGAACTCGGGTCGATCCGGGCGGGCACGCGCGCCTATCTGGACGGTCCGCACGGGAACCTGACCATCAGCGGAAAAGAGGCATCCGGGGTCGTGTTGATCGCAGGTGGCATCGGGATTGCCCCGCTCATTGGCATCCTGCGCCAGATGTCGCTCGATCGATATCCACGGCCGCGCATTCTCGTCTACGCCGCCCGGACCGTGGAGCAGATCGTGTGTCGCGACGAGTTGGAGGCCCTCGCGCGGGACGAGCAGACGGAGGTGTGGATCGTACTGCAGGAGCCCCCCTCGGGCTGGACCGGCGAAACCGGGATGGTTAACCCGGCGCTGCTCAAGCGGCTGCTGGACCGGCGGGCGGTGTCGGACTGGCTGTTCGTCCTGTGCGGTCCGCCGCCGATGTTACAGTCCGTCGAGGACGCGCTCATGGACATCGGGATACGCCCGGACCGGATCATGTCGGAGAAGTTCGATTATGATTGACTGGCTCCGGAGAGTCCCAAATAAATACCGCCTCACGCTGCTCTGGTGGGCCTTTAATCTCGTCGCGTGCTTTGGGCTACTGGCCTTCGGACTGCGCTGAGCGCGGGTGAGCCGCTTGAGCACAAACCGCGACGACAACGCCGTAGGTTGAGAGAGCGGGCGGGCTTTCGATCGGACCCCGGCGGATCCTGCGCAACATCGTAGGCTGAAGCAAACCTGCCCCTTGCCGTTCGGCGCGAATTGCCCCGCGCAGATGCGCGGGCGCCAGGCGGACTCCCACTCGAAAACTGTTGTGATCTGCCTGATCAAAACAGCGGCGGTGCACCCTCGCTTGCGCCTTTTCCGGGCGGAGGGGTCTCGAAGCCGGGGTTGCGTCGAGCGCTTTGCGGTGTGAGGATCATACTAGGGCGCTGTTCAAGGCTGTAACCCAGGTGGAGATACCAACTTCAGCAAAAAAAAGGACGGCAACAACAGGAGAGGAAGATGTACAAAAAGATCATGGTGCCGATCGACATGACACATGCCGATCGTCTCACCAAGGCCATCGATACTGCGGCCGCGTTAGCCAAGTCGTTCAGCAGTCCAATTACTTGCGTTGGCATAACATCGGCTGCACCAAGCAGTATCGCACATAATCCGGCAGAGTTTGAGGCAAAACTAAAGGGCTTCGCCGATCAACAGGCAAAGCGTCTCGGGGTGGATATCGATGCGCAGGCCGTTGTCACCCATGATCCTACCATCGACACAAACGATACCCTGATCGAAACAGCGGGGAAGATCGGCGCAGATCTCGTCGTCATGCAAAGTCATGTCCCGAATGTCACCGACTACATTTGGGCGTCGCATGGCGGTCGCATCGCCAGTCACTTCTCGGGGTCAGTGTTCCTCGTGCGCTGAGAAGCAGATCTGCACCAAAACGAAAGGCAATCGAATGACAGACCAAACAGCAACGGACAATGACGTCCTTCGTCCACCCGAAGGGCCTGCGAACCTGATAGAGACCGACTTTGAGATCGGCCAGGACAATATTCAACCGCAACTCGGCCCATTCGGTTTGGACGTTCACAACCCGGTCTTTCTGATCTCCGGCCTCTCCATCGTCGCTTTCGTGTTTTTCGCGCTCGCGCTGCCCGAGCAAGCCGAGGCGATCTTCGGGGCCCTCCGGCCTTGGCTGACCTCGACCTTCGACTGGTTCTTCCTCGGGGCGGCGAACATCTTCGTCGTATTTTGCCTCGTCTTGATCGTGTCGCCCTGGGGAAGCGTTCGCCTCGGCGGTAAGGACGCAACGCCTGACTACAGTTATATCGGCTGGTTCGCGATGCTGTTCGCCGCCGGGATGGGCATTGGGCTGATGTTCTTCGGTGTGCTCGAGCCGGCCTACTATTTCGGCACACCGTGGGGAGACGCGCCGCTGGGGACCGTGCGCCCGTTCGACGACGACGGTGCTCTGGTGGCAGCCAATATCGAGGAAGCACGGCGCATGGCGCTGGCCGCCACGTCTTACCACTGGGCGCTGCACCCTTGGGCAATCTACGCGGTCGTCGCCCTCGCCCTTGCGCTTTTTACCTACAACAAGGGATTGCCGCTGACGATCCGATCCGCCTTCTACCCGATCTTCGGAGAGCGCGTCTGGGGCTGGACCGGCCATGTCATCGACACCTTGGCCGTGTTCGCAACCTTGTTCGGTCTGGCCACCTCGCTCGGTTTTGGCGCGACGCAGGCCAATGCGGGGCTCGAGTACATCTACGGCGTGCCAAACAACGTGACGGTCCAGGTGATCCTGATCACCGCGATCACGGCTGTCGCCCTGATATCGGTCTTGCGCGGGCTCGACGGCGGGGTGAAGATTTTGTCAGAGATCAACATGGTGCTGGCCTTCCTGTTGCTGATCTTTGTTCTCTTAACCGCCGGCGCCGTCGGCATCCTCACGGAGTTCGCCAAGGGTCTCGTGGCCTACGCGCAGGAGGTCGTCCCGCTGTCGATGCCCTTCGGGCGTGAAGACGATGGCTACCGCGAGGGGTGGACGGCGTTCTACTGGGCGTGGTGGATCTCCTGGTCGCCGTTCGTCGGCATGTTCATTGCGCGGGTCAGCCGTGGGCGCACGGTGCGCGAGTTCATCATCTGCGTGCTCCTGATCCCATCGCTGGTCTGCCTGCTTTGGATGGCCGTCTTCGGCGGCGCCGCGATCAACGACATGATCGCAAACCCCGACACCTCGGCGGTCAAGGCGAACGTGATCGATAGCTACAGCCCGGAGCTTTCGCTGTTCGCGATGCTCGAGAGCTTGCCGCTGGCGGCCATCACCTCGACCCTTGGGATTGTGCTGGTGATCGTCTTCTTCGTGACCTCCTCCGATTCGGGGTCACTGGTGATCGACACGATCACGGCCGGTGGAAAGGTCGACGCCCCCGTTAGCCAACGTATTTTCTGGTGCACCTTCGAAGGGGCGGTGGCAATCGCCCTGCTCATCGGCGGTGGCTTGGCGTCGCTCCAGGCGATGGTGATTTCCACAGGACTGCCGTTCACCATCGTGCTGTTGCTCATGTGCTGGGCAATCTTGCGCGGACTGATGTCCGAGCCGCGCTGAGCGCAGCATACCCGACCTGTGCTGTCAGGGCCCGAACCCTGGCAGCCACGTCGCCCGTGTGCTTGGGTGCCGGTCGTGAAAAGACCTGCCCGCATCGGGTCGTTCCGGTGGGGCGTTGGGGCACAACGGGTTGCGGGTCGGCGGGGACGACAACCAGAAACAACCCCATCCGGCCATTGGTGGCATGACCCCAGCCGACTCCACCGACTAGCTGAAACCAGCCCGGAAGTTGGCAGAGGGCTCGGACCGGAAACCGGGGCAGCTCCCCCTTTCGCGGATGCGAGGGGGGGTCGCGTCACCGCCAGTATGAGCGTCGGAGCAGGGCGTTTCTTGGGGCGGTTCGGTGGGGCTCGGGCGGGCGCGGCCCGCTCGGTGGCTCAGGCTGGGCGCGGGGCGCGGTCGGTCGAGGATTGGGCGAGCGGGCCACCGCGGCAGAGGCAGGAGGCGGTGATCGGTCGGTCGGCGCGCGCCTGGGCGAAGGCGAGCCGCTGGGAGATCATCATCGTCTCGGCCTCGGAGCCCCGGCGTTGCAAGCATTCGTGTAGCCCGTGGAGCGCCCAAATATTGTCTGGGTGGCGACGACAGCGGGGAACGGCAGCATCGTAGCCGAGATCGCCGCGGTAGATGGCTTCGGCTTCGGCGAGTTGGTCCTGTTCGAGCAGGAGGGCGCCGAGGGCATGACGCGGGGGGTGCATCCAGGGCCAGGGCTCTGAGTAACTCAGCGCGTCGGACCGGGCGACGGCGGTTCGAAGTTGTCGGAAAGCGTCCGGATAGGCGCCGCGCCGATAGGCGAGCTCGCCCGCGAGCATGGCCTCGCCGACATCGAGGATTGCTTGGACGGGGTTGTTGAACAGAAAGACGCTGTCGCCGAGGCGGCTGCGGGCGCGGTCGAAGGCCCGGCGCTCGCGGGCGGCTTCAGCAACATCGCCGAGGGCGGCTTGTGCGATCCCTCGAGCATAGGCGCGCATCGCTAAGGAGACCGGTTGCAGCTCTGGGTCTGCTGGGAGGGGGTCTTGTAGGATGTCGTGCCAGCGACCGAAGCGGACCAGCATATGCAGCTTTTTCGCCCAATACCCGTCGAGGGTGGTGCGCATGTGGCGGCGCGGCGTGTCCAGGAGCTGTGGGGTGATGATTTCGCGGATCCGGTCGGCGGCCCAACGGGCTGGGCGCTCGCGTCCGGACATCATGGCGGCGAACATCAGCATATGGAGGTCGTGGCAGCAGGCGGTGGTGTAGAAGCTGCCCGTACCCCGCTCGGCTAAGAACTTCGTATCGGCCGAGATGGCGCGCCAGCTGGCCTCGATCGCGCGTTCATAGGCGCCGCAGAGGCTGAAGATATGGGCGCCCATATGCTCCATATGGCCAAGATCGGGGGCGAGGCCGGCGAGCTGATCGGCTTGGCGCAGGGCGGTCTCCGGGCCGGGCCCCATCTCGACGGCGTGGATATAGAGGTGGTTGATCGCGAGATGGGGGCGCTCGCCGGCCTGGTCGATTGCGCGTTCGAGGATGGCGAGGATCTCTGGGGTTGCCGCTTCTGGCTGAGGGACCCCGTGCGCGATGTCCCACAAAGCCCAAGGGGTACGCATCATCAGCGCTTCGGCAAAGAGGGCAACGATGTCGAGATCGTCCGGGAAGCGGGCATAGACGGCGCGCATGGCATCCGCATAGGCGTGGGTTGCCGTTTGGAGCAGGCCCGCCTCGGGATGGCCATCTGGGTAGCGGGTCTTGAGGGCATTGATCAGCGCATGTTCGGCCGGGCTGGCCCTTGAGGCCGCGGCTTCGGCGCGGGCGAGGGCACGGCGGCAGTGGGCGAGCGTGCGGCCGCGCTCCTCCTCGGTCATCCAGTCCCAGAGCAGATTGTAGAACGGACCGCTGGCATAGGCGTCGCCCCAATGGGCCATGGCGCAGCCGGGGTCGATTTCCCCGGCGCGACGAAAGCAAAGCGCCGCCTCTTCCTGGTTGAAACCGTAAAGCCAATTCAGGCCCCGGTCGACCCAGAGTTGGGCGTCTGGGCTGTGCGTCGTGACGGGACGGCGGTGCGCGCCGAGGTCGAATTCGTATGCCATGACAGGGACCGGTCCGAAGTCGTCGTGCCGATGCGGCCGTGCCCGCGGCGGGGCTTGAGTTGACCGCATAGGGGACAGGCTATCGCAGATCCCGGGGGGCGCAAAGCCTTCCCGCCTCGGCGAAAGACACGCGCCGCCCCCGATCTTCTCGGGAGCGGCGCTCGATGATGTCGCTGGCTTGCCCGTCAGAGCAGGCGGCGCAGGCTCAGTTGGTCAGATGCGGCCAGGAAGCTTCGCGGCGGTCCGGGTCGTCATAGGGCCGAATGACGTCCACGACCTCGACTTCCATGTTGTCATGCTTGTTCTGGCTCGCGGCTTGGTTCGAGAAGTTGATCTCGTCGACCGCGCCCGATCCGGTCAATTCAATGATCATCGTCTGGATACCCTTCGCGTCGATCGCGTTGTCAGCATCCGCGACCGCGTCGGTGTAGGCCTTGTCGCTGGAGATGCTGAGCGTGAGGTGCTCGTGATCGCCGATTTTCGGGATGTCGATGGTCGCGTCCGGCGTGTGCAGCTCGAGGAACGCCTCGGGATCCGTATGCGTCTCGATATCCGACCATTCGAGCTGGTCGCGATACAGATAGACCTTGTTGTCGCTTTCCTCACCGTCGAAGAAGCGGATCGAGTTCACCACCGTCTGGTAATCCCAGGTGAAGATCAAGATCCCGCCTTGCGCGTGATCGTCCGGACCAGTCTTGTGCCGGTCGTTAGTCGGACGGGTATCGCCCTTCTCCGGGATAACAATAACGTTGCCGATATTGTGGGTTTCATCGGCGAGGTCGTTGTCACCGCCGGAGTAGTTGCTGGTATCGAACAGGATTGGGAAGTGGAAGCCTTCGCGCGAGCCATTATTTTTGATGCGCTCGTTAGCAATCGCGTAGACCCGCATGCCCTGGTCTTTGTAGGGATCAAACGTCCGGTAGTCCGAGCCCTGCTGGACTTCGTCCTGATACGTATTCGGAATGTCACCGGCGCGGGGATAGATGAAGCCGCCGTTACCATCCGGCACCGGGTCGTCGAAGGTGGCGATGAAGGTCGGCCGGTGTTCGACATAATCCGACAGGAACGCGTCGACATAGGCGACGATCGGCATGTCGGTCTGCTGAAGGCTCGACGTGTTGGTAATCTCGCTTTCGGAGACCAGCGCGATACGAATCACCCGGCGGTTCGCCTTGGTGTCGGACGCCGAATTGGTCGCGTGACACGTGGCGCGCGAGCCCTGGTTGCCATCCTGTTCAGGCTCCAGCAGACCCATATGGCGCTCGTAGTTGTAAACGTCGTACCGGGTCTTGAACGGATTACCGTCGTGATCCGTTGCCGGCAGGTCGGTGTCATGAGCGAAGTTGAAGTAGGTATTCAGTTCCTCGAGGGTCACCGCACCGTTGCTAAGATAGCCACACGTACCATCGTTGAAGCACTGAGCTTTCGGCAGACCCTGATAGTCCTCGCCCTGGCCCTCTTTGTTTTTGGTAGAGCCTTCTGCAGTGTAGATGATGTTGCCGGCACAATCCATCGGACGGCTGGTGATCTGGTTGGTATCGATCGAGACGCTGGTCTCGTTGATCCAACTAGCCGCCTGCGGGTCGATGATGCCGAAGCGCGAATTCAGCGCGGCGTGGACGTTGAGGGAGTCCTGCTTCACCGTGACGTCGTTGCCGTCAGAATCCTGGATTGTGATCGAGGTGGTGTTGTCACCGGTGAAGGAGACCACCGCATTGCCGAACGTATCTTGCGGGTCGTCGATCGCGAGGAGGCACTCCAGGTAATCTTCGGAGTCATTCACGTGGGCGGCGCAAGTATTGTTCGGGTCGTCCGGGATACCGAGGTTGACGCCGTATTGACCAGGCGCCCAGCTGCCATCGCGGTTTTTCTCGAGGCGCAGGGCCGTGCCGGCGGGCCACTGGAACGGGTCGTCGGCGGCCGGGATGACGGCGGCGAGCAGCGGCGGGGTGCTCCTACGGACGAGGGTTGCGGCAGCCCAGGTCCGGAAGTCGAATTTACCCCCGCCGTTTTCGCTTTTGAACACAAGGTGGAGGAGGCCGAAGGGGACGCTGCGCGACTCCGTGGCGAGGAGCACATGGGTCGCTGCGGCCGGATCCGTTGTGATTTTCGACTGGAAGTGCTCGGGGCGCAGCGTGCCGTCCGGGCTGTTCGGCGCGTCGGTCAAGAAGTAAACTTGGCCGATCTTGAACTCGTCATCTTCCGCCATGCCGATCGTCGTGCTTTTCGTGAGCATGCTGGAATTGATGACTTTGTTTGCGCGGATGATCGCGTCGGGCCGACCATCGAGTTCGTTGGCCGCGGCGACCGCCACGATATCGATATAGTTTTGCGCGTTCGAGTGGGCGACGAAGGTCCGCGAACTGTCGATCACGAGACCGAGCAGACCGAGAAGCAGGATCATCATCACCAGAAAATAAAGCGTCACCCCGCCACGGGTCTCTTCACAGAACCCGCGAATCGAAGCGGTCATGTCCGCCGGCTGGTCGGACGACCGGGCCGAACGGTCACGCTCTAATGCCGTCAGCTTGACGCTCATCGAAGCCTCCTTTGGGTCGCCGGACGACCCTGTGTTCGTAAGAGTGCCGGGTCCGCCGCGTGCGGATCCGATCAGTTCGTCAACATGTCTTCCGCGAGCACGCTTGCGCTAGCGGACCGCAGCCTGAATAGGCCGGCCAAGCTCATGAAGTTCACGGGCGAGTCGCGCTGAGCGATCGTCACGCGCACTTCAGGAACGAATGGACCCCCTGCCACGCCGAGGCGTCGGTAGATGTAGCTGATGTCCACATCCCCCGCTTGGATCGTCGGATAAAGGCGTTGGACCTCGGTGACGATGGCGGTGAAGGCGGTCCAGTCACAGACATTGGTGTCGAAGCTGCTCCCCAGACATTCCCAGGTGACGCCGGGGTCGAGGCAGGCATCGTTTCCCGACGCTTGATAGCAGCTGTCGCCTTCTTCGCCGTTTGCCAAATTGACCCGGTTTTCCAGCCAGACGCCGTTATGGATCGGGGTTTGGACCGCCGCGAGACGTGCGCCAAGCTGCGCGCCTTTTTGGGCCGACGAGATGAGGTAATAGGCGATGGCGATTTCGCAGATCGTGAGGATGAACAGCATGATCGGCAGGAAGGTAACCACGAAATCGACTGTCACCGCGCCGCGGTCATCTCGCACGTAATGGCGAAGAATGCTCATGAGTCCGGCCCTCCGCAAAGGCCTGCGTCCCGATCTGCCTGGGGGCAGGCGGTCGTGCCCGGCGGACGTTCGCCGACCCAGCGGGCCCGGTCGAACGCTCGCATGACGAGAAGGGTTTCGATCGGACTATCTGCGGCGGTGCCTGGCGGACTTCCAGGAGGAAGCTCGTCTTTGATGAAGTATTGGAAGAACGATAGAAGACCCAAGTCGAGATTAATTGCGGCGCGGGCCTGGATGGTGATCAACTCCGTCCGCAGCGTATCCGTCGGTGCTACGCTCACGCGTGTCGCCGCCGCTTCAAAAGCAACTTCACCGATGTCGCGACCGGTGCGGTCGGCGATAATCGCTTTGGCCACGGTCTCGAAATCTGCGTAGAGCTTAGGGTTGCCGGAAACGTCCACATCGAGCGGTGCACGGGAAAGGATCCTGATCGCATCCCGCAGCGAACTGTCGAGACGCTCGCGCATGATCAAGCCTTCGCCATACTCCGCGGCGATGATCAGCACCATCAGTCCGAGCGGGAGCATGATCACAAATTCCGCTCCGGCGGCCCCGCGCTCGCAAGCCCAATACCCTCGGATGGATCTCAGCATCGCCATGTCCAACCTCGCGCGCATCTCTCGATGCCCGACCCCCTCAACAGGATGTCTAACCACCAGTCGCCCAATGAGCCACGCGGACTGCAACCGCTGCTCCACCTTACCCACATTCTGTATAACGCTACCTAAGAGATTTTTGTCAAGTTCTAAGTTCGCATACGAAACTCGAAACTGAGTGGCGCGCCTCGGAGGTGCACACTGTCTGCCACAGTTTTCGAAAGATTGTTTCGGTTGTCAACTCACGTTGCGGCTCTCGCATGAGGCGAGTGCGGGCTTTTTGCAAAATGATGCAGACGCGCAGCGGTCGGCGTTTCGCGACGCGGACCATCTGGCGTCCGGAGAGGGGCGTCACAGCGTCGTCATCGGTAGCTGCTATCCTGGAAACGTTTCCGGGAGGCGAGATGAAATTCAAGCGTGTCACGATCAGGGATGTCGCCGACCGTGTGGGTTGCGGTGTCGCGACGGTCAGCCGCGTCCTGAACGACTCAGGTCCGGCGAGCGCAGAGACCCGGGCCCGGGTGCTCGATGCCGCGGCCCAGCTCGGCTTCAGGTTCAACGAACTCGGCCGATCACTCCAATCGCGCAGGTCTCGGACACTGGCGGTTCTCGTGCCGTCGCTTCTGAACCCGGTCTTCGCCAGCGCGATCCAGGGGGTTCAGGCCGCGGCGACAGAGGAAGGGTACCAGATCCTCCTTGCCTGCGCGGATTACGACGAGGAGGCGGAGACGCGCGCGCTGGGGACCTTCCTCGCCAAGCAGGTAGACGGGGCGATTCTCACGGTCGCCAATCCGGACGATAGCGCGGCGCTCGATCTTCTGCGCCAAAGCGGTGTGCCCTATTGCCTGATGTTCAACCAACCGCGGGGACCGGAGCCGAGCGTCGGGGTCGACAACCTCGGTGCGGCTTATGCCGCAGGGCGAGCGCTGCTCTCCCAGGGTCATGTTGAACTCGCCTTTGTCGCCCTGCGGTTCCAAAGCTCGGAGCGGGCGCGGCTGCGCTATCAGGGGTTCGCCGCATGTTTGCGCGAAGCCGGCGCCAGCGAGCCGAAGCTTGTCGAGGTCGATCACCCGTTCGGCGGGATGGAGACCGACCTTGCGCGGCTTTTTGCACAAGCGCCGGAGGTGACGGGCCTCTTCGCCTCGAACGACATGCTCGCGCTCGCCTGCCTGCGTGCCGCCGGCGCGCTCGGCCTGCAGACGCCGGAGGATCTCAGCATCGTGGGGTTCGACGGGATTCCCGTGGCAGAACTGACCCGGCCGAGCCTAGCCACCATCGAGACGCCCAGCGAGGAGATGGGCCGCCGCGCCGCCGCTGCCGTGATTCGCGCGATCCAGGCGGACCGGGCGGTGCCCGCAGGCACCCGCTTCCTCGATTTCCGCTTTCGTCCCGGTGCGAGCCTCGGCTCCCCCGGGTCGGAACGGCCTAAGGCCGCAGATCGGCGCGCCGAATGGCCGGACTCCCCCCCAGTCGACCTCGAAAAGAGAAGGTGACACCCATGAAAACGCTGACGGCCACCACCGCTCTTGCCGCGATCCTGTTCGCGGCTGCCCCCGCCCTCGCCGAGCAGGCGGTCTGCTACAACTGCCCGCCCCAGTGGGCGGACTGGGCCTCGATGCTCGATGCGATCGAGCGCGAGCTGGGCATCGAGATGCCGCATGACAACAAGAACTCGGGCCAAACCCTCTCGCAGCTCATCGCCGAGAAGGACGCGCCGGTCGCCGACATCGCCTATTATGGTGTGACCTTCGGCATCAAGGCGGGTGCCGAGGGCGTCGTCGAGCCTTACAAGCCGGCCGGCTTCGACGATATCCCCGAGGGCCTCAAGGACCCCGAGGGCCTCTGGTTCACCATCCACTACGGCTCGCTCGGCCTTTTCGTGAATGTCGACGCCCTCGGCGGCGCCCCGGTCCCGTCCTGCTGGGCCGACCTCACCAAGCCGGACTATGAGGGCATGGTCGGCTATCTCGACCCGTCCTCGGCCTTCGTCGGCTATGCGGGCGCTGTCGCCGTCAACCGCGCCTTCGGCGGCGACCTCGACAACTTCGACCCAGCGATCAAGTACTTCCAGGATCTCGCCGCCAACGACCCGATCGTGCCGAAGCAGACCTCCTATGCCCGCGTCGTCTCCGGCGAAATCCCGATCCTTTTCGACTACGACTTCAACGCCTACCGCGCGAAATACGAAGAGGACGGCAATTTCGAGTTCGTGCTCCCCTGCGAAGGCACCGTGGTCGTGCCCTATGTCATGAGCAAGGTGGCCAACTCGCCGAACCCCGAGCTCGCCGAGAAGATGCTCGATTTCATCCTCTCCGATGCCGGCCAGGCGATCTGGACCAACGCCTATCTCAAGCCCGCCCGCGCGGTGGAACTGCCCGAGGAGGTCGCGGCCCGCTTCCTGCCCGACAGCGAGTATGAGCGTGCGACCCCTGTCGACTACGCCAAAATGGAGCAGGTCCAGGCCGGCTTCGGCGAGCGCTACCTCTCGGAAGTCGACTGATCTTGGGCGGGGGCCTTCGGGTCCCCCAACCCGTTCGGAGATCCCATGCGCTTCGCCATCCTCTGCCTCGTGCCGCTCAGCGTCTTTGCGCTGGCCTTCCTGGCGCTGCCCTTGGTGCGCCTCGTGCAAGCCTCAGTCGAGACGGAGGCGGGGCTCGGGATCTATCTCCAGATCCTCACCACCCCGCGCTATCTGGAGACGTTGCTCAACACGGTGCTGGTCTCGCTGGCTGCCACGGCCGCAGCGCTTGCCGTCGCCGGCACCGCCGGGCTCTTCCTCGAGCGCAACCGCTTTCCCGGCCGCTCGGTCCTCGTCGCGGTGCTCTCCTTTCCGCTCGCCTTCCCCGGCGTGGTGGTGGGCTTTCTCATCATCCTGCTCGGCGGGCGCCAGGGGCTGGTCAACGACATCTCCCGCGACCTCTTCGGGGAGCGCCTGGTCTTTGCCTATTCGATGGTGGGGTTGTTTCTGGGTTACTTGTATTTCTCGATCCCACGCGTGCTGCTCACCGTGATGGCCGCCGCGGAGAAGCTCGACCGCGACCTCGAAGACGCGGCCCGTTCCCTCGGCGCCTCCCCCTGGCGGGTGCTGGTCGATGTCGTGCTGCCCGGGCTGGCGCCGGCACTCGTCGCAGCGGGTGCCATCGCCTTCGCCACCGCCATGGGCGCCTTCGGCACCGCCTTCACGCTCGCGACCGACATCGACGTGCTGCCGATGGTGATCTACACCGAGTTCACGCTCTCGGCGAACATCGCTATGGCCTGTGCGCTGTCCGTGCTGCTCGGCCTCGTGACCTGGGTGCTCCTCGTTATCGCGCGCTCGCTCTCGGGCACCACCGTCGCCGCAGGAGGCTGAGATGCGCCGCTGGCCTTTCGCCGTCCAGCTCACGGTGACCCTCGCCGCCTGCGCCTTCCTGCTGGTGCCCGCGGTCATGTCGGTCCTCGCGGGCGTCACGGTGAACTATTTCCGCGGGCTCTCCTCTGGACTGACGCTGAAATGGATCGTCGAGGTCTGGGAGCTTTATGCCGGCTCGATCTGGCTCTCGGTCAAGATCGCGCTGGCCTGCCTCGCGCTTACGCTGCTGATCGGGGTGCCGGCGGCTTATGCGCTCGCGCGGGCGCGCGGCCGTTGGGGGCGCCTCGTTGAGGAGTTCGTCTCACTCCCCCTGGCGGTCCCGGGCCTCGCGCTGGCGCTGGCGCTGTTGCAGCTCTACGGCACGCTCCAGGGATTTCGTACCCATTGGAGCTTCATCCTGGTCGGCCACGTGCTCTACACCCTGCCCTTCATGATCCGGGCGGTGCTGGCGGTCCTCTCCGCGGTCGATCTCAAAACCCTCGAGGAAGCGGGCGCCTCCCTCGGCGCAGGGCCGGCCCGGCGCTTCCTCACCCTCGTCGTGCCCAACGCGATGCCGGGCATCCTCGCGGGGAGCCTCACCGTCGTCACGCTGTCCATCGGCGAGTTCAACCTCACCTGGATGCTCCACACCCCGTTTCTGAAGACCCTCCCCGTGGGCCTCGCCGACAGCTATGCCTCAATGCGGTTGGAGGTCGCCTCGGCCTACACGCTCGTTTTCTTCGTGATGATCGTGCCGCTCTTGATGGCGCTGCAATGGGCCTCGGCCCGAGCCCAAAGGATCGCGCAATGACGCAGATGACGATGACCGGCACCGAGATCCGCCTCGAAGGGGTGGGCAAAACCTATAGCGACGGGACCCAGGCGCTCCTGCCCACCGATCTTCGGGTGGCTCCGGGGGAGATCCTGACGCTGCTCGGCCCCTCCGGCTGCGGCAAGACCACGCTCCTGCGCCTGATCGCGGGGCTCGAACGCCCGGATGCGGGCGGGCGCGTGCTCTTCGACGCCGATGATGTCACGCCGGTCCCCATCGAACGCCGCGCGGTCGGGATCGTCTTCCAATCCTATGCATTGTTCCCCAATCTCACGGTGGCCGGGAACATCGCCTATGGGCTGAAGGTTCGCCGAAGGCCGCGGGCCGAGATCGCGGAACGGGTCGCGGAATTGCTGGCGCTTTGCCGGCTGGAGGGGCTGGGCGGCCGGGCGGTCTCCGCGCTCTCCGGCGGTCAACGCCAACGGGTGGCCCTGGCGCGCGCGGTGGCGCCTGGGCCGCGGGTGCTGCTGCTCGACGAACCGCTCTCCGCCCTCGATGCGGCCCTGCGCGACCAGCTCCGTGCCGAGCTCGCGGCCCTTCTCCGTCGGCTCGCGACCACTGCGGTCTTCGTCACCCACGACCAGGCAGAGGCTCTCGCCATCGCCGATCGGATCGCGGTGATGGAGGTCGGCCGCATCCGCCAGATCGACACGCCGGAGACACTCTACACCCGGCCAGCAAGCGCTTTTGTCGCCGGTTTCGTTGGCGGGGCCAACCGGCTCGAGGGCCGGCTCGAAGGCGACCGGCTCGTGCTTATGGGGGGGACGCTTCAGCTGCCGCGGCCGCTTGCCGAGGGTGAGGCGGTTTTTGCGCGGCCCGAGGCCATCGAGATCGCCGCCCCGAAGGACGCTGAGCTGACCGGGCGGATCGTCGCCCGGGTCTTTCAGGGCGCAAGTTTCCGACTGAGCGTCGAGGGAGTGCAAGCCAACCCGGTCTCGGTGGATGTCGCCGGGACTGCCCCGCCGCCGATCGGCTCAAGCATCGGGCTGAAGCTTACGCCCGATGCGGTGATGATCCTGCCGGAATGACCTGTTCGGGTCCTAGGAGTGCAGCGGGCAGAGTTGTAGGTTAAGGCGCCGCCGAGGTCCTGGCCCCCGCCTGGTCTGCTGGCTGAACTGCTGAAGGAGTCCGTTCTCCATGCCCGGTGTCTTTGTTCTCTCGGTCGGTCGATCCGGCTCGACGATGGTGTCGCGAATGCTCGAGCGGCACCCCGAGATTTGCTCGATCTCGGAATTCTGGAGCGCGCTTTATCTCAACTCCATCGGCAATCCCAAAATGGACGGGGGGCGGTTCTGGCAGCTCTTGTCGGAGCCGGCCGGCTGGTATTCGATCTTCATGGAGAAGGCCCTGGCGGCAGATGCGGTGCCGAGCGAGATCATCTACGATCCCGCCCGCGGCCGCTATACCTTACCGGAGTGTCCGCCCCTGCTGCAGATGACCCTGCCGGCGTTGAGCACGGACCCCGATGCCTTGTTCGACTGGGTCGGCCGCGAGGTGCGGGATTGGCCGCGGGCCCCGGTCCTCGCCCATGCGGCGCGGTTGTTCGACTTGCTGACGGCGCATTTGGAGCGGCGGGTTTGGGTTGAGCGCTCCGGGCTCAGTTATTTGCAGGTGCCGGATCTGGCTGTCGGCTTTCCGGAGGCGGAGTACATCCATCTGACGCGCGACGGGCGCGACGTCGTTCTCTCGATGATGGGGATGCGACTGTTCGACGTGATCGTTCGGCCGACTTGGCTGTTGGATGCGCTTGGTCCCGGAGGGTTGAAGCGTCGACTCTTCTTCAAGCATCGCAATGCGGTGCGGCGGCTGACCTATGCGCTCTTTGCAATCGATCGGACACTGACGCGTCAACATCTGCGAGAGAGGCCCTATGGCTTGCCGGAAGCGATGTCGGAGGCGCGGGGGGTGAAGGCTTATGCGCGGTTCTGGGCCGATGCGACCACCTATGGACTAGATGCGATGGCGGCGCTGCCGGAAGGGCGGGTGCGGACGCTGCGATATGAGACGCTTGTCGCAGAGCCAGAGGCGCGGTTATCGGAGCTGATCGAGGTGATCCTGCCCGGGGGAGATCATGCCGCCTGGATTGCCGAGGCTGCGCAGATGCCGCAGTTCCGTCCGTCGCGATGGGCGCAACTCGATCCGGCCATCCGCGCTGAGGTGGAGGATATCATCGCCCCGGTGAATCGGCGCTTGGGCTACGACTGAAATCGCGGCGGGCCGCCGCTTCGACCGACCCCGGGCACGATAATGAAAAGGGCGCCGCAGCGGCTGCGGCGCCCTTTCGTTTGTTGGTTTGATCCCGGCTTATTCGGCCGCGGGGGCGCCTTCGGGGCTCTTGGCAGCCGCTTGCTCGCGCCGGCGGTCTTTGAACCAACGGACCATGAGGCCGAGCACCCGATGGCCTTCCTCCAAGTTCATCACCTCGGTGCTCGGCAGCACCGGATTGGTGAGTTTGGAGGCGAGGGTGTTGTTGGCTGCATCCGTCGAGAAGAAGGTGGGCAGCCAGAGCGCCGGGTGGCCCGGGTTCTTGTCGAAGAAGGCGCCGGCAATGTCGAGGAACTCGTCCATCTCCTTCAGCTCCGCCGGCACACCTTCGCCTTCGACGATCTTCTGGATGTCCGGCATGCTGAGGCCCGGCCAGTCGGTGATGTGCCGGATACCGGCCTGCTCGCCGGGAAGATCGATAAAGGCGCTGATCCACCGCGCGGCCGTATCGACCGGGATGATCGCCATGTTCACCTTCACCTTCGGCAAGATGTTCGTGTCGATTGCGAACTGCGCCAGCGCGGAGCCAAGATCGGACACGTTGGAGAAGCCGTCGCTGCTGCGACCCATGACGAAGGAGGGTCGGTAGATGCCCGCGACGAGGCCGGCCTCGCGCGCCGCGCGGACGAGCTTGTCGGCCACCCATTTCGTCTTGACGTACCCCCCCTCGTCGCTCGGCGGCAGCCAGGCCTCGACCTCCTCGCTGATCGTTTGGCTTTCGATCTGGTCGAGGCGGACAAAGATGCGCAGCGTGGAGACGAAGTGGAAGACTTTCGGCCGGCCCTGGGCGCAAAGCTCGATGAATTGCCGGACGCTGAGCACGTTGGCCGCGCGCATGTCCTCATAGTCCGAGACGAAGTTCACATCTGCGCCGTTGTGGACGATGAGATCGACCTCGTCGACGATCTCCTTGATCTGGCTGTCATCGAGGCCGAAGCCTTCCGCCTTGAGATCGCCCGGCCAGACTTCCACCCGCCCGCCGATTTGGCGTGCGGCGTCGTTGAGTCCGGCGTTGGCGAGGGCGGAGGCGATGCGCGCTTCGGCATGGGACCGGTCGCGCCCGCGGCCGATGCAGATCACCCGCTTCGCACCGCGGCGGAGGATCTCGTCGAGGAGGAAGCCGCCCATGAAGCCGGTTGCACCGGTTAGCAGAACCGCGTTGCGTTCGGCGATCGGGACCTCGGGTGCGGGTGTCGTGACCGCGTAGCCTTCGGGCAGCTCGGCATCGGCCATCATCAGCTGCTCTTCGGGGTTGAGCTCGGTTTCGCCGAGCGCGCCATCCCCTGCTGTGGCCTTCTTTTCACCGGTTTCGATGCCCATGCGGTCAAGCAGCAGGAGGCCCAGATCGCGAAGGCTGCGGTCCTTGGACAGCTCGGCGGTCGGGATCGACGCGCCCAGCCGCTGCTCCAAGGCCATGCCGAACTCCACGGCCATCAGCGAGTCGAGACCGGCTTCGGTGAGCGTACGTTCCGGATCGATGCGGCTTTCCTTAGCGCCCATGACCTTGGCGAGCGTTTGGATCACCACGCTTTCCATCAGGGCGGCGCGCTCTTCCGCCGGCACGGCGTTGAAGTCCACCTTCTCGGCCGCGCCGTCCTGCTTGCTCTCGGCCATGAAGGAAATCACGGCGGTCCGGGCGCTCTTGAGGATCGGGAAGTTAAACTTGCCGCCCGCGTCGACCAGCGTGACCTCTTTGGTCTCGTTGTCGAGCAGGTGGCGCTCGAGAGCTTCGAACAGGTCCGCCATGTTCACCGCGCCGCCGAGCTGCTTGATCACCAAGTCGCGGCGCGCGTGGTCCCGCTCAAGAATGCCCGCATCGGCGACAGCGCCGAGGGCCAGCGACAGGCCGGGCAGTCCCTCAGCTTGGCGGGCGGCGATGATCTGCTCGTTATAGGCGTTGCCGGCGACATAGTTTGCCTGGCCGGGGTTGCCGATCAGGTTCGCCGCCGAGGAGAACACGAGGAAGTAATCGACCGGTTCGCCGCGGGTCATCTGGTCCAGATAATGGGCGCCAGAGATCTTCGGCTGCGCGGGCTTGAGGAAGTTCTCCCGCGCCATGTTTGACATCGCCATGTCGTCGAGGACGAGGACCGCGTGGATGATCCCTCTGAGCGGGCCGTGGGCTTTGACCTCGGCGAGCACGCGGGCGACCTCGTCCTTATCGCTCACATCGGCCTGCATCACGACGACCTTGGCACCGGCCGCTTCGATCGCCTTGATGCCTTCGATCTGCTCATCGGTTTTGACACCGCTGCGGCCGACCAGCGCGATGGTACGGGCGCCGCGCTCCGCCATCCATTTCGACAGCTTCAGTCCGATGCCGCCGAGACCGCCGGTGATGAGGTGGACGCCATCGGAAGCGAAGGTGAGCCCGGTCGTCTGGAGCGGCACGCGGGCCGGGGTCGGTCCGTCGAGACTGAGGACGATTTTGCCGATATGGCGCCCGGCTTGCATCACTCGGAAGGCTTCCTTCACCGAGGCCATCGGATAGGAGCGGTACTGCAGCGGCCGGAAGTCCCCGCTCTCACAGCCCGCGAGCAGCCGCTTCCAAGCCTCGAGGAACAGCTCGGGTCTCTTCTGCGGCAGGTAGGTGAGGTCAACCGCGAAGTAGGAGACGTTGTTTTCGAGAGCGCGCATGTTGAGGCGGTTGTTCGCCTCGAAGTCACGCTTGCCGATCTCGACGAAGCGGCCGAAGGGCTTGATCAGATCGAGCGTGGCGAGCATGGCGTCGCCGGCAAGCGAGTTCAGGACGACATCGACCCCTTCACCATTGGTGAATGCGCGGACCTCTTCTTCGAACTCGAGGGTGCGCGAATTCGAGATAAAGTCGACGCCGAGCAGTTCCATCAGGTCGCGCTTTTCATCGGACCCGGCGGTCGCAATGACCTTTGCCCCGATCGACTTGGCGTACTGAATGGTCATGAGCCCGACGCCGCCGGCACCGCCATGGACCAGAATGGTCTCGCCAGGCTGAAGCCGGGCGATGATATCGAGCGCGTAGACGACCGTGAGGCCCACGACAGGGATTGTGGCTGCGTCGTCGAATGACCAGCCCGTGGGGATGGGGTGCACGGCAAACTCGCTGACCATCACCTTAGAGGCGAAGCAGCCTTCGGCCATCATCATGACATGGTCGCCCACCTTGATGCGGGAGACGCCTTCGCCGACCTTGGTGACAATGCCCGCGCCCTCGAGGCCCATTAGCGGACCGACCTCGCTGTCTTTGAGAAGCTCCGGCGGCAGCATGCCCAGCGCGAGGATGATGTCCTTGAAGTTGAGGCCCGCGGCACGGATCTCAACTTCGACCATCCCCGGAGCCGGGTCGTCGGTTTTTGGTGCTTCGCGCAGCATCAGCGCGTCGATCGAGCCCAGAATCGGCAGGGTGACGGCGAATTCGCTTTCGGCGTCGGCCGCTTCTCCTTTGAGAGCGCTGATCATGGTGTTCAGCCAAATACCCTCGGCCGTGAAGCGAATTTCGTCGGCGTTTTCAGGGATATTGTAGCGGCCAAGGCCGGTCATCCAGTCGAACGCTGCGTCGAAGGCGGTGTCGGACCCGTCAAGATCGATGCGCAGCGTGGTCCAGCCCGGCAACTCGTTGACAGCGACGCGGCCGACAGCCCAGTAGCAACCGCCGACAGCGTTAATGTCTTTTGAAGCGAGCACGTTTTGGGCGAGCACCTCTAGGCGCGGCGCCGTGCCCGACCAGTTGGCCTGAGCCGATTTGAGGAAAGCCGCGAGCGGCCAGCCCGCATCTGGCTCCGGTTCGTCGGTGGGGCTCATGCATGGCGCGACGAAAACGATCCGGTCCGGAGCCTGCGCCGCGGTCTCGGCGCAGAAAGCTGCCCAGGCGGTCTCGTCGGTGCCGTCCATCACCTCGCCGCCGGCTCCCTCAGGGGTCTGGGCGTAGAGTTTGGTCAGCGCGGTCACGCCATGGGCGGCGAGCTTTTCGGCAAACCGGTTGGCGATCTCGGGACCGTCGGCGGGGGCCAGCAGCAGCCAGGTGCCTTCGATCTTGGCCGGGGGCGTCTCCGCATCGGCGTCGCTGGCTTGCGCGACCGGCTTGCGGCCGATCAGCGCCGAGCTGCGGGCCGGCGCGGTGTCGGTCTCGTCGGTCAGCAGGGCGACGTCGGCAAAGCCCACCTCGGTCAGGATCTTCACCCATGCATCGCCGTTGAGCAGCGCATGATCCGGTCGGTCTTCAGGGTCGGAATAGAGCCAGACGCCCGGGAGCAGGCCGAAGAGGAAGTCGAAGGAGCCGTAGCGCTGAACCTCGGAGAGGGCGATCATGCCGTTTTCACGGAGCAGGTCGTGGAGAACGCCCAGGGTTTGGCGCAGCGAAGGGGTGGCGTGGACCACGTTCGCGCCGATGATGATGTCGAAGGGACCGCCGATCTCCTCGACCGAAGCCGGCTTGGTGATATCGAGCATGGCGGTCCGGAAGCGCGGCAGATTCCCGAAGCGGCGCTCGATCCGAGACAGGAAGTCGGGGCCGACATCGGTGAAGAGGTAATCGACGCGCTCGGGATCGATCGAGCTCAGCACATGGCCGGTGGTCCCGCCGGTGCCGCCGCCGACCTCGAGGATCCGCAGCGGTCGGTTTTCGGGCAGCGTATCGGCAAAGCGGCGGATGACGTCCGCCAAGGTCTCGTTCGCTTCGAGAGAGGCGAAGCCCTGGTCGTACATCTGCTCCATCAACGGGCTGCCGGAGCGCGGGAACATGATCTCGAGCGGCGATGCCTCACCGCGCAGCAACTCGGGCAGCTTCTGATAGACACGCCCGAAGACGACAGCCTCGGCGGAGTAAGACGGCGCCTCGCGCTGAGCGTCGTACCAGAGCTTGAAGCCGTCGGGCCGCTCGGGGATTTCGAAGACACCGGGCGAGAGCTCCCGCGCATAGCCTTCCTTGACCGCATCGGCGAGGATCGCACGGGCATAGCGCTCGTGCTCGGGGATCACCTTGCCTTCTTCGATGAGCGCGCTCACATCGGCGGGGGCGCCACCAGTGAGATCGTAGAAGGTCGCTGCCGTGAAGCTGGCGCAGAGCTTGTCGGTCATGCGGTCGTGAACGCCGACCATCGCTCGCCGACGGCGGGCGCGCTCGCTCTTGGGCTCGGGATCGAGCAACGAAGCGGGCGCAATCTCCGGCAGGCGCTCGTCGAAGAGCTGGATCGCCTTCATGCGGTGGGTGTATTCCAGCGCGCCGGCGCCGGTGCTTGAGCCGACCGAGCGCACCTGCAGTCCGAAGAACTCCGCCAGCACCATCCCGTCCGCAGCGATCAGGGTCACGTCAGCGCTCAGATAGAAGCGGTTGGCGCCGCGCTTCACCACATGGGCATAGAGAACGTCGTGCTCTTCGGTGGAGCCGCGCAGGATCATCCGATCCATCTGGACCGGAATGAACAGCCGGCGGTCGTCGCCCGCATCGATCAGACCGATCATCGCCTGGAGCGCCCCGTCGACTTGCATGGGGTCCAGGATGAATTCGCTGCCCTTTTGATCCTTCCGGATGAGTTCAGCAAGCACCTCACCCTTGCCGCGCTCGATCCTCGAGACGGTCTGGAATGCGGGGCCGTAGTTGAGGCCGCGGCCGTTGCACAGGGCGTAATGCTCGGTGTCCGGGCGGGCGCCGTCTGTCATACGGCCGCGGATCTCGGCCAGATCCAGCGTCCGGTCGGCCTGCGGGCGAACCTCGAGAACGCCGCGCATATGCTCGGTGAAGGGCTCGGCTTCTTCTTCGGCGTTGGCATCCGGCTTGATCGTCCGGCTCGCGATCGAAAGGCTATGATCGGTCGCGTCGTAGGTCGTCTGCAGCGTCACCTCGCGTTCGCTGTCGAGCGCGCAGGCCTTCTCGATCCGGACATGGCGCAGCTCCAGCGTTCCCTCCAAGCCGAGCGATTTGCCTGCGGCAAGCGCGGTCTCGAAGAAGCCGGCGGCGGGGAACAAAACGGTGCCACGGATCTTGTGGTCGCCCACATAGGGCATGCGGGACAGTGCGATGTCCTTGACCCAGAGATTCTCGTTCGAGGTGGTTTTAGCGCCGAGGAACTCGTGCTGGCTTTCCAGCGCGCGCATCGGCGGCCGAGGCAGAAGATCGACGAAATGCCGCTCGCGCTGCCAAGGATAGCTCGGCAGTTTGAGCGCCTCGACCGGCTCGGGGAAGACCTCAGAGAAGTCGAACTTCGCCCCGGCGGCGGCGGCGCTACAAACGGCGAGGCGCCGGCGCTGCATCTCGCCGGTGTTGCGGCGCAGCGTCTCGACAGTGCGGACATTGCGGCTCACGGCACGGGCGACGCCCTTAACATAACCAACCAGGTTGGGATGCGGGCCGACTTCGACGAACACGCCGTAGCCGTCCTCGCACATCTGCTTGACGGCCGGGTGGAACATCACCGGGTCGCGCAGGTTCCGCCACCAGTATTCGATGTCCAAATCGGTGCCGTCGAGCGCGGTCCCGGTCACGGTGGAGTAGAACGGGATCTTGTTTTTGCTGCCGACGATGCCCGCGACCGACTTCCGGAAGTCCGCCTCGATCGGGTCCATCACCGGACTGTGGAAAGCGTAGTCGAGGCGCAGCTTGGTGGCGAAGGCGCCTTGTTCCTTGAGGTCCTCGACAAGGCGGTCGATGCTGGCGATCGGGCCGGCCACCGAGACCGCGTCGGGCCCGTTGTCGCCGGCGATGACGAGACCTTCGTAGCGGGTGAGGATCGTCTCCGCATCCGCCACCGAATAACCGATCGCGGCCATGGCGCCGTGACCCTTGGTCTTGCCCTGCTCATGGGAGCGCGCCGCGACGATCCGAACGATGGTCTCGAGATCGAACCCGCCCGCGCAATAGGCCGCGGCCAACTCGCCGGCGCTGTGCCCGACCGTGGCGTCGGCAACCAGGCCGTCTTCGGCGAAGAGCTTGACGAGACCGACTTGAAGACCGAAGAGCGCGGGCTGCGCGATCTCGGTCAGCGCCATCTTGCTGTCCTCTTCGGACTTCAGCATCTCCTCGACCAGCGGCAGATCGGCGACCTTGCGGAACATCGCGTCGATCTCGTCGAGCGTCTCCCGGAAGGTGGCCGCTTCGCGGTAGAGTTGCTGGCCCATTGCCCACCACTGAGGCCCGTTGCCGGTGAAGACGAAGGCGGTCTTGGCGTCGGCGAGGGCGAGGCCGTTGGCGGTGCGGTCGCTCTCTTGCTCCGCGGCAATCGCGGAGAGCGCACCCCGCAGGCCCGGGCGGTTGTCGGCAAAAAGCGCCGCGCGATGCGGGTGCCAGGAGCGCCGGGTCAGCAAGTTGCCGCAGATGGTGGTGAGCGGGACGTCCTTGCCGGGACCGTCCATCCAGTCGACGAGATCGGCGGCTGTCTTCTGCAGTGCCTCGGGCGAGCGGGCGGAGACCATGGCCCAGGGGCGCGGCATCTCTGGCGCCGGCACGGGCTCACGCGCCGGCGGCTCCGCCAGCACGACATGGGCGTTGGATCCGCCGAAGCCGAACGAGTTGATGCCGATCATTGCCGGACCGTCCGTCGCGGGAAGGTCGGTCGTTTCCTCGACCACCTTCACGCGTAGGCCCTCGAAGTCGATATCCGGGTTTGGTGTATCGAAATGCAGCGAGCGCGGGACTTGGCGATGGTTCAGTGCCAGGATCGACTTGGCCATCCCGGCAAGGCCGGAGGCGGGCTCGAGATGGCCGATGTTCGACTTGATCGAGCCGATCAGCGTAGGGCTGTCGCCGGAGCGCTTCTGCGCGATGCCGCGGCCGATGGCGCCCGCCTCGATCGGGTCGCCGGCGGCGGTCCCGGTGCCGTGCGCTTCGACATATACGATGTTGTCGTAGGAGATGTCGTGCTGGCGGAAAACGCGCTCGATCAGCTCCTGCTGCGCCTCGGTGTTGGGCAGCGAGATGCCCCCGGTACGGCCGTCATTGTTGGAGTCCGTGCCCTTGATGACAGCAAGGATGGGGTCCCGGTCGCGCAGGGCTGCGGCCAAAGGCTTCAGGAGATAGCTCACCGCGCCCTCGGCGCGGACGAAACCCTTCCCGTCGGCATCGAAGGCACGGCACTGGCCGACCGGAGAAAGCATGCTCGCGGCACAGAACCCGGCGAAGGGCTCGGCCCGGAACATTGCGTTGACGGCGCCGACGATTGCCTGCTCCGACGCGCCCTGCGTGATGGAGCGCACAGCCATATCGAGCGCGGTCAATCCGGAGGCACAGGCGGTGTCGATAGCAAGGCTCGGGCCGCGAAGATCGTAGAGATAGGACACACGGTTGGCCGCGATCGAGAAGGCGCCACCCGTATTCGTGTACGCGTTGCCCTTGCGGTTGTCCTCGTTGGTCCGCTGCGCATAGTCGTTCGACGAAATGCCAATGAAGACGCCGGTGCGGGTCTTCTGCAACCGCTCGAGCGGGATGCCGGACATCTCGATTGCCTCAAAGGCCGTCTCCACCAGAAGGCGCTGCTGCGGATCGATCTGGCCGGCTTCGCGGGGGGTGCAGCCGAGGAAGCTGGTGTCGATCAGCTCGTGCCCGTCGATCCAGCCGGCGCGCTTGACATAGGTAAAGCCGGCGCGCGCATGCGGATCGTAGAGATCGACAAGCCAACGGCCGTCCGGAACGTCACGGATGCCGTCGCCGCCAGCTACCAGGAACTCCCAAAGCTCGTCGAGCGAAGACGCCCCGCCAGGCAACCGCAGGCCGCACCCAACGATGGCGATATCCGCCGGCCCCGACTTAAACTCGTCCAGTGCTCCAGACTTTTCCATACCCATCTCAGCGTGCTTATTCATCAGCCCCCTCCGGATTGCGGCAGTGCACCAGCGCTCTATCCTCGTAGCGCCTTTTGGCTATCCCGTCGACGCCTGACAGCTCACAGCGCCATACCGCATCAAACATGTCGCATTGCAGCAAGGCTTCCGGCTGTCGGGTCGCTCGGTGCGCATCCACGAGTTTAAGACCAGCGGTCTCGCCACTTTACAACCGGTGCGCTACCGTGCGAATGCCCCCGCCGGCAATCCCAAATTTCGCCTTCTGGAAGAATGAAGCACCGAATGTTGCCGCAGGTGCAAGCTCAGCAAACCGAAGGTCCGTGATCGACTACCTTTGCCCCACATCTTCTGGTGCGATCGCGAGCGTCTTAATCACAGCATGGCAGCGCACGCCCGGAGCCAGGCCCAACGCAGTCGCCGATCGTCCGGTGATGCGGGCCAAAATCCGTCCGGCCGACGTCTGAAGTGTGACCAACGCGCCGGGCCCTGCGCCGTGGCGGAGCTGAACAACCTGCCCTTCGAGGATGTTGAGGGCGGAGAGGCCCTGCGGCGGCTGGCGCGAGAGAATCACCTCCTGGGCCGGGATTCGCACGCGAATCACCTCGCCTGGCGCTTGTCGGATCCGAGGCAAAAAGAGCCGGGCGTCACCCGTTGTCAGCTCGGTCAGCCCGTCCGCATGATGGGCGCTTACCGTCGCCGTGATCACTGCGCCTGCGGCACGGACGCCGGTGGGCGTGACCATGGGATCGGCCAACACCTCGGCGGCGGGGCCCTGGCGCCGCACCCGGCCGGCTTCCAGCGCAACCACCGTGGTGGCGAGCCGAGCAACCTCGGCCGCGGCATGGCTGACATAGAGGATGGGGACATTGGCCTCGTCGCGCAGTCGCTCGAAATAGGGGAGGATTTCGGCTTTGCGGGCGTCGTCGAGGGCGGCCAGAGGTTCGTCGGCTAACAGCATGCTCGGGTTGCACAAAAGCGCCCGGCCGATTGCCACTCTGCTGCGCTCGCCCCCGGAGAGGCCGGCAGGCCGGCGGCCGAGCAGTGCGCCGAGGCCCAACATCTCGACGATTCGGTCGATCTCGCCTCGGGCAAGTCCGCGCGGCGCGAACCAACGGCCATAGAGCAGGTTTTGCCTGACCGTGAGATGGGGAAACAAACGCCCTTCCTGGAACACCACGCCGAGCCGGCGTTTATGCGGCGCGAGCGCGATCCCGGTCTCGGTGTCGAGCAGCACCCTCGGTCCGAGTGCGATGCGACCCGACTGGGGCGTGAGCAGGCCTGCAACCGCGTTGACGATGGTCGTCTTGCCGGAGCCGGAGCGGCCGAACAGGACCGTCACCCCGGGCGGGGCCACAAAATCGACGTCGAGCGCGAACCCCGGGCGGGTATGGGAGAGGCGAACCGATAGGCTCATCGCCCGGTTATCCGTGCGGCGACGCGTCGCCCGACCCAGTCGGACAGCAAGAGCGCCCCGAGGGCCACGAACAGGGCCACGACAACGAGCCGGGCCGCCGCAGTCTCGCCGCCGGGGACCTGCAAAAAGGCGTAGATCGCCGAGGGCACCGTCTGCGTCTCTCCCGGAATGCTCGAAACGAAGGTGATCGTCGCCCCGAACTCGCCCATGGCCTTTGCAAATGCGAGGATTGCGCCGGCCACGATGCCGGGCAGGCACAGCGGCAGGGTCACCGTCATGAACACCCAGGCAGGCGGGGCGCCGAGGGTGCCGGCAGCTGCCTCCAACTGGCGGTCCACGGCCTCGATCGACAGCCGGATCGCCCGCACCATCAGAGGGAACGCCATCACGGCTGCGGCCAGAGCCGCCCCGGTCCAGCGGAAGGCGATGACGATCCCAAACTCAGCGAGCAACCGGCCCATCGGCCCTTGCGGTCCGAAAGCGGCCAGAAGCAGATAGCCGGTGACCACGGGAGGCAGCACCAAAGGCAGGTGGACGAGGCCGTTCAGCACCGTCTTGCCAGGGAAGCGCCAACGGGCCAGCGCATATGCGGCAAGAACGCCGAAAGGCAGGCTCGCCAAAGTCGCCCAAGCTGAGACCTTTATCGACAGGGCGACCGCGCGCCACTCCGCCGGCCCGAGGAGCTCCATCCCAGACTCACCCCGGCGGCGGCCGGAAGCCGTTGCGCGCGAGCACGGCTTGGGCCTTTGCGCCCGACAGATACCCAAGGAACGCCCGGGCCTGCGGCGTGGGCCCGGGGGCCAGGAGGGCGGCGGGATAGCGGATCGGCGGGTGGCTCGCATCCGGGAAGCGGCCGATCAGGCGGACCCGGGGGTCGGCGCGCGCGTCGGTCTCGTAGACAATCCCGAGCGGCACGGCCCCGAGGGCGACCAGGGCCAAGGCGGCCCGGACATTGTCGACCTCGGCAACCCGGCTGGCGACCCGCTCCCAGATCCCCAGCGAGACCAACGCCGCCTTGCCGTAAATCCCAGCTGGAACGGCTTCGACGAACGCCATCGCCAGGCGGCCATCTCCGAGCGTTGTTAGAATTGCGCTGCCATCGGCGAGGGGGATCTGCCGGGCGACCGGGTCTTCGTCACCCTGGCTGGCATTTGGGGCAACGAGAACCAACCGGTTGCCCGCGATGTCGCGTCGGCTGTTGGGTGCGAGGCGCCCGCGGTTTGCCAGATGATCCATCCAGGCGGCGTTGGCCGAGACGAAGATCTCCGCCGGGGCACCAGCCTCGATTTGCCTCGCAAGTGTCGACGTGGCGGCATAGGCGCGGATGATGGGAACGCCGGTCTGCGCGGTGTAGGCCTCCGCCAGTTCGTCGAGGGCGGTCTTGAAGCTTGCTGCGGCGAAGACGGTGACCGATGGCTGGCCGGCGAACGTCGGCGGGGCCTGCCACAGGCAGAACACCACGAAGAAGCTGACAAGCGCGCGTGTGAGGAACGGGAGGCGGGCGGACCGGCGCGGCCGTTGGCTCCCGGGCTTCAAGGCGCGCGGCCGGCCGGCGCATCTGACGCGGTGCACGGGGCGCAACGGCTCAGCTCTGCGGGCTGGTGCCCGAACGGTTGGCAAGGCCCGCCTCGGGGAGCGGCGCCGCCCCCGGCCTGCGGCTGCCCGTTCGGAACCCGCGTTGCTGATTTGGCGCGTCCTCGGCCGGGTCATCGTCGGCGCCACCCGAGATCATCCAGACACCCGAGCCCATGAGAAACATGAAGAAGCAGAGCATAGTCTGCCAGTAATGCACGGTCACCCCGCCGAGAATAAGCCCGATTAGCGAGATCAGATACCCGGTTCGACAGGCCTTGTCTTCCACAGATACGAGTGGCGCGCGGGTCACTCGTCGGATCAAAATCACGACTGCCCCAAAATACATCAAGATCATAGGGATACCGTATTGCGTCACCCAAACCAGGAACAACGCATCCATACTTGAGACCATCCAATCTGCTCGCAACCAATTTTCATGTTTAAACCCGAGACCAAAAATGGGGTTGTTCCAAAGATTAACGAAACCCCACTCATAAATAAGGACCCTATTGTAAGCGCTCGCCTTGTTGAATGACACGTTCATCAAGACGAAGTTGAAAAGAGAGGATTCCGCGAAAAGAGAAAACAACACGTAGAGGGCGACCAAACCGCCGAGCAGCACTTTCCACCGGTCGCGGATGGTCCGCAGCACGGTGTCCCACGCGATCATGGCAGACTGCAACAGATAGGGGATGAGGGCGCCCGCAGAGAGCGAGAAAAATGTCGCGACGGCGATCACAAAGGCGATCCCGCAGCGGTAGATAAAAGGGGCGCGCGGGCTGAGTGTGTACCAGCAGATGCCCAGCGTTCCCGCCACGAAGCAGCCATAGAGGATCGGATGGTCGAAGACGGTCTGGGCCCGCCGCAGACCCAATCGCGGACCGCCAGCTGTGGTCGATCCGCCGCTGTAGGGGAAGAGACGACGTAACAGAGGTTGTCCTGTAAGCGACTCGTGGGCCGCGAAAACGGCAAGAACACCAACAATGACAAAAGATATCCATGCAAAGCGGGTAAAGTCTGCGCTGGATCTCACCGCTAGCCGTGCAAACAAATACGAGCCCAACATCTCGAGGGTAAAGACACCGAAACGCTCCGGGGTCCGGGCCGGATCGGTAAGAACGAGCGCGAGTCCGGCCCAGGCGACGCTGCCCGCAACAAGCACATCGACAATGTTGATCGGGCCGGCGCGCCCTCTCAGAAGCATGAACAGCAAGGGCAGAAAGGAAATCAGCAGCAACGCTCTGATCGGGCTGAGTGCTAGTGGTCCGACCGACAGGGTCGTTGGGATTAGCAACGCCACGAAGAACAGCATGACCATCCCGGGCATCCCGCGCTCTTTTGCGGTGCGGCCCGGCTTAACGTTCGCCACGGCCCGCTTGCGCACGGTCTGTAGGGTCGGATTCGCTGGGGCGCCGCGATCGGTCGTCGCTGTCTGCGTCGCCGGGTCCGTCGGTGTTTCGTTGGATGGGGGGAGCGATCGGCGCGGCTGCTTAAGGGCCAAGGCGCCCTGGAACCGGGGTCCGCCGCGTCGGCCAACCGATCGTTGCCGCATCTCGCGCACCCTCACCCTTAGTCGCCCAACATCCCTAGCAGAGGTAGCGACGCAGTGGCTGGTCGGCAAGGATGAAGGGCTTGGCGCGCAAGCATCTTGTCCGCGCGCTGTCCGGCGGGCAGCCGAAGGCGCGCGGGCTTTGCTGGTGCCTACTTGGTGCTCGTTTCCGGCTCTTGGCGCCGTTCGGCAAACCCGTCAAGCGCGTGGCGCTCGTCCTCGCTCAAGCTGCGATCAATGGCGAAGGCGAGAGCGATCCTGGACTCGCCATGCTGGTTAGGAACGCCGTCGTCATTGCGGCCCCCGATATAGACCGGAAGGCTCGGCAGTGCGCCCGACCAGGGCTTCTCGAACACAAACCCGCCGCGCTCGTAGGACGCCATCGTCGTCGCGTCGTTCTGCCCGATGAGGACCGCATACTCATTCTGCACCCGGCTGTCGAATTGCCCGTCCTGCCAGATCTCCGCGCTCCCCAGTTCGAAGCCACAGCGGAATGACTCGTAAAAGAGCCCGAAATCGGCGCCCCCCTCAGAAGACCCCATCAGCGCGTGGCGCCCCTGCGGCAGTCTGGAGATCCAGACTGTCACGGCCGCGGTTTGCTCGTTAGCCGCGACATAGGGGGTGGTGAGATACTGATCGACAACGAAGTCGAGATAAGCGGTCTGCTTGACGTCGTCACGATAGAGGATCGGCTTGGCGGCGGGCGATGTCTGGATCGCGTGGTTGCCATTGCCTGAGAGATCGTCGAGGAAGCCGACGGCGCCGCCCTCGGTTTGCAGTCCCGCGCCCTGGCTCTCTTCCGGCACTCCCACCAACGGATCGAGATAGAACCCCTCGTCGCCCGGCTGGAACAGCTCCGCCGGGGTCCAGACGGGTTGGACGGTTACCGCCTGCCCAGTGACGGCGCCCGCCTGGATGTCGTTGATATTGGCGACCGGCGCTGCGCCGGGCGTGTAGCTGACGGTCGGACTGTCGCCAACGGCGAAGGGCGTATCGATGTAGAGAATGACGGCGTAGCCGAAGATGCGCGCGTGCTGCACGGTGCGGCCACCCGAGACGGTAAAGTCTCCCGCCGCCGGCCACGTCTCCTCACACAGCAGCTGGTCGTAGGTCAGCCAGACAAAACGCCCCTCTGCCGCCGCTCCCTGCAAAGTCGGTGCGGTGCTATAGCGTGGCGGGAGATATGTTTCGTATAGTTCAGCCGCCAGCTCCCCAGGACCATTGGCCGACCCCACTGGCTCCACTGTCGGCGTGCGATAGTAACGGTCTACGTACTCGAAGAAACTTGGGTTTTTGTAGTCCGCTTCAGCGCCGATCAGTCGCGCAATTACAGCGCCATCGAAAAAACTGCTGTCGGTAATCGCTTTATATGGGAGATCGTAGTTTGATCCGCGCGCACTGAGCACCTGCTCGTTGGCACAGCTTTCGGGTGAACCGATCATCCCTGGGCTGTGGGTCGCAATCTTGAATTCGAGATTGAAGACGGCGCCGCTGCCGGACCCACCAGCCAAGGGGACGATCTCGCCCTCGGGGAAGTGATAGATATCCGGCGCGGAGAACTCAAACTTATTGATCTTGCCGTTACCATCTACCTCGGTCACGTCAAGGAACAACGGCCTCCTGGTCTGGAGCGGCGCATAGGTCAGGAGGTCGCCGACCTGATAGCCGGCGCCCCGCTCCTCGATGCGGTATTTGCCCTGCAGAGTGGTGTTGCGCTCAACATCGCCCCGCCGGACGGTATAGACGAAGCTGTCCTCAACAAAATGCGGCAGCGTTCCGTCGAGCAGGGCGCGCATCTCCGGATGGTCGAACAGCGCGGCGACATAAGCGAGGATCGGTTTGATCCCCATCGCATGGCCCGCACTCTCACCCCACAAGCTGGCGGCAGCGGTTGTGAGGCCCCCCTCCTTGGTGCGGCCGTAGATATCGAGGCCGAGCTGCACCATCTGACGCATCAAAAATTCTTTGTCCGACTGGGGCACGTCGAGAAAAGTGTAGAGAATGCGTTGATGCCATCCGGCGACCATGGTGCGCTTGTAGTTGCCGGAGACATCTCGGGGCGAGACCCCCTGATAGACGAGCTTTTGCGTGTTGTGCACAAACCAAGTCGAGGCGGGGAAGGCGGCTTCGAGGGCTGCGCGATCGGGCATCGCTTGAACCGCAAGGCGAGGCAGAATGTGCCGGAGCATTTCGGAATCGCGGAAGAGGTGGCCGGATTTGTCGGCCACCGATTGCGGCGGCCGGAACGCGTCCGTCGGCGGCACGACGTCGACCACCGTGAGCGGCACGAGACTTTCGAGATACTGGTCGCCCGGATCGGTCAGGGTCGCCACAGCCTTGACGATCGTCGCTTCGGCGTCGAGCACGATGGGCGCCCCGGTCCGGCCGGGGTCGATGTTGTGCGTGGCGTCGTAGGCGCTCGATCTTTCGTCGAAGCTCTGACCATACGGGGTGTCCTTATCGACGAAGTACCGCGCAAAGTTACCGGGGTCGCGCATCGCCCCGTTGATATCGTCGCCGCCGAGTTGGGTGCCTGCAGGGGTGATCGACGTGATCGTGACCGAGCCGCCAACTGGGCGCAGCACCCACCAGGAGCCATCAACATACTGGCCCACCCGATAGGGCGCATCGAAAGTGAAGGTGACACCGCGCTCGGAGACCTCGCTTGCCATGTCGGCAGGGGCATCGACGCGCGCGCTCGCGGCAAGCGGGCCGATCAGGGCGGACTTGATCTCGAAAGGCGGGCGCCCGGGGTGCCGGGCAGGGGGGCGATGGGACATGAGCCGCTCCAGGTAACCGAGCGGCGCCGTTGGTGCGGGGCAGTGCGCCGCTCCGAAGATGGGGCGCGGTCGGCAGCGCCGGCCGATGCGGGCCAGACTGGCGAACAGCGCAGACAGTGCAGAAAGATGCAGCTTATAGTTTAATTTTTCCTAAAATTCCGGCGGGTCGTTTGCCTGTGCTGTCCCAGAGTCGGCGCAGTCGGCTGTGTGTTCGATAATTCGGTTTGCGAATTGGCGGATCACCGGCCCAGTATGTCGCGCCGTCGCTGGTCCGACGCGCTGAGGCACGCGCGCGCCGACCGGCGGCGCAATCTTTGTGAACGTCGCGGCAGAACTGCGTTTGACCGATGCTTGGCTCTGAGGCAACAGCGCAGGGATTGACGGCGGCGGCATCAACAGCACCGGCCTTCTGACGCTGACGACCACCACGCTTTCGGGCAACAGCGCGCCGACGGGTCCGGAGATCGATGGCGGCTACAGCGGGGCGAACAACCGGATCGGCGGCGTCGACCCGGCGGAGGTCTTCGCGGCGGTCGTCGTGGTCGATCCGGACGACGGTCCGAAACGCGAGAACAGCTGCACCGCCGGCGCGCGGGCCGACAATGGCGGGCCGGTCCCGACCAGCGCGCTGCGGGCCGATCTGGCGAACCCCGCGCTCGATGCGGGTGATGACACGGCGCTTGTCGCGAGCAAGGCGAGGCTCGATTTCAACGGCGACGGCGGACTGGACGCGACCATCGACACCGACGCCCGCGGCCTGCCCCGGTTCGTCGATCGGCCTGGCATCGGCAACGGCGGGGCGGGCATCGTCGATCGCGGCGAGGTCACGGTGACCGTCGCCGCCGGCACGCCTGAGACCCTGACCGGCACGAACGCCGACCTCATCGACGACAGCCTCCTAATCCCCGCGTGACCCGCCGCGCGGCGCATCCTCGCTCGAAGGTGTCGTCGAGGGGCGCACAGGTGGTCGCTCCGGATCGGTCCGCGCGGACCCCTTATTCGCCGGTCGATCTCGGCGGCTGGAACCGCTCACGCGGGAGCGCCCTAGGGGTGGGCAGAACTTGCCCTGCCCCATTGCAACTGATCCGGTTGGCATGCGCGATTTCGGGCATGATCCCGAGACGGAGGCGTGCCGAGGATGCCCACCGTGAAGGAGAGTCCGTGGCCAGCGCTGGCTCATGGAATTCGGCAAGGCTCGACGGCACGTTCAAACCGGCTTGGCGCGAAAACCGAAGGTGAGACCGCAAGTGAGGCTTACCGCAGAGCACAAAGACCGCAGAAGGGAAATCTACGGGGAATTCG